>NZ_CP029552.1:1745000-2045000 GCF_003173775.1 Methylobacterium sp. 17Sr1-1
GCAGCCACAGGCCGACGTCGTAGCGGTAGAGCTGCTTGGTCCAGATCAGGCCGGCGGCGGCCTGGCGGTAGATCCGGCGCTCGTCCGGGTCGGCGATCCCGTCCTGGAGGGCGTCGTAGAAGGCATCGGCCTCGGCGATGCGGCGGGCCACCACCACGCCGCCGGCATCGACCGGGCGGGGCGTGCCGCCGGCCGCGAGGCGCAGGCGAACGACCGCGCGGCCGCCGGCCGGCAGGGTCAGAGGGTAGTGCAGGCCGAGCTTGGTACCGCCGTCCGCCACCACGGCCTCGGCCTCGCCCGCGACGATCGCCGCGTCGAGCCCGTCCTTGAACGGGCCGATGGCGCCGGGCCGGCGCGGGTTGGTTTCGTTCTCGCAGAACAGGAGCTCCGGGGCGCCGTCATAGGTCAGCCGGTAGGAGCCGAGGCGCGGATGCTCGCAGGCGACGCTGCCGTCCGGGCGCGCCGCGAGCCGGGGCCGCCAGGCCTCCGCCCCCTCGCGCCAGGACCAGGTGTTGCGAAACCACAGCTGGGGCACGAGGTGCAGGGCGGCCGGCTCCGACCCCCGGTTCACCGCCGTGACGACGACGTGGATGTCGTCCGTCTCGGCCTTGGCGTACTCGACCGTGACGTCGAAGAAGCGCCCGCCGTCGAAGGCTCCCGTCTCCTCGATCTCGTATTCGGGCGCGTCGCGGCCGCGCCGGCGGCTCTCGGCGAGCAGCGCCTCGTACGGGAAGGGAGCTTGCGGGTAGCGGTAGAGGTACTTGAGGTAGGCGTGGCTCGGGACCGCGTCGAGGTAGTGGTAGACCTCCTTCACGTCCTCGCCGTGGTTGCCCTCCTCGTTGGTCAGGCCGAACAGGCGCTCCTTCAGCATGCGGTCCTGCCCGTTCCACAGGGCGAGGGAGAGGCACATCAGCCCGTGATCGTCGGTGAGCCCAGCGATGCCGTCCTCGCCCCAGCGATAGGCCCGGAAGCGCGCCTCCTCATGCGTGAGGGAGCGCCAGGCAGTGCCGTCGCGGCTGTAATCCTCCCGCACCGTGCCCCATTGGCGCTCGCTGAGATAGGGCCCCCAGAGCGACCAGGCGCGCTCGCCCCGCGCCTGCTCGGCGATGCGCCGGCGCTCGGCCCAGCCGTCGGGCTCGCTCATGCCCGGTCCCCGGGCGCAGGCGTATCTTCGGGGAAGGGCTGGCGATGCATGGGGTGGCCGCGTGCGAGGAGAGGAGCCTCCCGCCATGCATCTTCGGCGCCAGGGCCGGTCAGCCTCGCAAGGAGGCCGCGAAGGCCCGCACGTCCTCGGCGAGGAGGTCCGGCTGCTCCAGCGCCGCGAAATGGCCGCCGCGCGGCATCTCGGTCCAGCGGCGCAGATCCGAGAACATCGTGGCTTGCGCCAGCGAGCGGGGCGGGCGCACCATCTCCTTCGGGAAGGCGGCGTAGGCGGTCGGCACCTGCACCTTCTCGCCGTCCGGGACCGGCCAGGGCCGGTGCATCCTGGAATAATAAGGGTGGAACGACGAGCCGATCGCGCCGGTGAACCAGTAGAGCGAGATGTTCGCGAGCATCCGGTCGCGAGGAATCGCGGTCTCGATCGTGCCGTCGCAGTCGGACCAGGACCGGAATTTCTCCGCGATCCAGGCGGCGAGGCCGGCGGGCGAGTCGGTGAGCGCGAAGGCCAGGGTCTGGGGCTTGGTGCCCTGGATCCACTGGTAGCCGGTCTCCTCCTTGAGCCAGGTGCCGACGCGCGCGTAATGCGCCGCCTCCTCGGGTGTCGCGTCGCGGCCGGAGAGGTCGCGGCGCACCGGCAGCATGTTGAGGTGCAGGCCCTCGACCCGCTGCGGATGGCGCCACGCGAGCCGCGTGGTGATGAAGGCGCCCCAGTCGCCGCCCTGCGTCATGAAGCGGTCGTAGCCCAGCCGCGTCATCAGCTCCGCGAAG
The DNA here is from genome assembly GCF_003173775.1 of Methylobacterium sp. 17Sr1-1. Taxonomy (NCBI): domain Bacteria; kingdom Pseudomonadati; phylum Pseudomonadota; class Alphaproteobacteria; order Hyphomicrobiales; family Methylobacteriaceae; genus Methylobacterium; species Methylobacterium sp. 17Sr1-1. The sequence continues at coordinate 1,746,930 of NZ_CP029552.1, forward strand.
TGATCCGCGATCTCCTCGACGCCGAGGCGCGGCTGGCCGGGGCGGAAGGACAAGCCGTAGCCGGGCAGCGACGGCGCCACCACCGTGAAGGCGTCCTCGGGCCGTCCGCCGAAGCGGGCCGGGTCGGTCAGGCGCGGGATGAGGTCGAGGAACTCGAACACCGAGCCGGGCCAGCCGTGGCAGAGGAGAAGCGGGCGGGGATTCGGTCCCTGTCCCGGCACGTGCAGATAATGGAGGTCGATCTCGCCCACCCGCAGCCTGGCCTGCGGGAAGGCGTTGAGCGCGGCTTCCTCGGCGCGCCAGTCGAACTGGTCGCGCCAATAGGCGACGAGGTCGGCGAGGTAAGCGACGTCCGTGCCGTAGGTCCAGGGCGCCTCGGGCGCCTGGTCGGGCAGGCGGGTGCGGCCGAGGCGCTCGCGCAGGTCGGCGAGTGCGGCGTCCGGCACGTGATAGGTGAACGGCTCTCCGGTCATCGGCGGTTCCTCCCTTTCTTGCGTCGGACCGGATGTCGCGGCCCGCGGTGCTATGCTACGCGCCCCCGCAAAGGTTCCGCGCTGCCGGCGGATCTCAAGGGGAGGAGCGGAGACATGGCGCAGTATCGCATCGCCACGATCGAGGGCGACGGCATCGGCCCCGAGGTGACGCGGGCGGCGATGGCGGTGCTGGCGGAGGCCTGCGGAACTGGGACCCTCGCCTTCGAGATGCTGGAGGGCGGCGCCGGGCATTACCGGAAGAGCGGCGAGGTCCTGCCGGAGGACACCTTCGCGGGCTGCCGCGACGCCGACGCGATCCTGCACGGGGCCGCCGGCCTGCCGGGCGTGGTCTATCCGGACGGAACGGAGGTCGGCAACGACCTGCACCTGCGCCTGCGCTTCCGCCTCGACCTCTACGCCAACGTGCGCCCGATCAAGCTCCTGCCCGGCGTGCTCTCGCCGTTGCGGGCCTTCGAGAAGGGGGGGATCGACTACGTCATCGTGCGCGAGAACACGGAAGGCCTCTATGCCAGCCGCGGCGCCGGGGTGCTCCTGCGCGACGAGATCGCCACGGACAGCCTCGTGGTGACGCGAAAGGGCACCGAGCGGGTGGCGCGCTTCGCCTTCGACCTCGCGGAAAAGCGCAGCGGTGCGCCACGAGACGGGCAGCGCCGGGTCACGGTCTGCGACAAGGCCAACATCCTGCGGGCCTACGCCTTCTTCCGCCGGATCTGCGACGAGGTGCACGGCGACTATCCGGGCATCGCCATCGACTACGCCTATGCCGACGCGATCACCGTGCACATGCTCAAGCGGCCGGACTTCTACGACGTGATCGTGGCCGAGAACATGTTCGGCGACATCATCTCGGATCTCGGGGCCGCCACCGTCGGCGGCATGGGCATCTCGCCCTCGGGCGAGATCGGCGACACCCACGCCCTGTTCCAGGGCGCCCACGGCTCGGCGCCGGACATCGCCGGGCAGAACGTCGCGAGCCCGGTCGCCACCATCCTGTCGGGGGTGATGATGCTGCGCTGGCTCAGCCATCGGACGAGCGATGCGGGCCTCGCGGCGGCCGCGGACCGGATCGAGGCGGCGGTCGGAACCGTGCTCGCCGAGGGCCGCGCTGTGCCGCGGGATCTCGGCGGCAGCGCGACCTGCACCGAGGTGACCGACGCGGTACGCCGCGCGCTCGCCTGATCTTTCCATCGTTTAGGAGACGAACATCATGACCAAGCAGAATGTGGGCATCGTCGGCGTCGGGCTGATGGGGCACGGCATCGCCCTCAACGTGGCGCGCAAGGGCTGGCCGCTGGGCTACCTCGACCATCCGGGCAACCAGCCGACGGACGACCTCGACGCCTTGGGCGCGACGCGCCACGCCGATCGGGCGTCGCTGGCGCGGGCGAGCGAGGTGGTGATCCTGTGCGTCACCGGCACGCCACAGGTCGAGGACGTGCTCCTGGGCCGGGACGGCCCGCGCGACGGCGGACTCCTCTCCGCCCTGAAGCCGGGCACCGTGGTGATCGATTGCTCGACCGCGGTTCCGGCCTCGACGGCGCGGCTCGCCGCTGCGGTGCGCGAGGCCGGCGGACGCTTCCTCGACGCGCCGATGACCCGCACGCCGAAGGAGGCGGCGGAAGGCCGGCTCAACCTCCTGGTCGGGGCCGAGCCCGACTTGTTTTCGGCGATGCAGCCGCTGCTCTCGGCGTTTGCAGAAAACATCTTCCATGCCGGGCATGAGGCCGGGGCCGGCCACACCCTGAAGCTCCTGCACAATTACGTGTCGCTCGGCACCGTCACGCTGATCGCCGAGGCGGCCGCCAGCGCCGGCCGGGCCGGCATCGCCCCCGAGGTGCTGGTCGACGTGCTGCGCAAGGGCGGCGGCCACGGCGCGGCCCTCGACCGGCTGTCGCCCTACCTGCTCGCCGGGGATTCCTCGCCGATGCGGTTCTCGATCGCCAATGCCCGCAAGGACCTGAGCTACTACGTGGCGATGGCCGAGACCCTGGGGGCCGCGCACGCCGTCGCCGACGGGGTGCTGGCCGATCTCGACGGCTTGGTCGAGGCGGGGCACGGGACCGACCACCTGCCGCTGGTGGCCAAGCACCTGGCGAAGAACTAACGACCGGCCTTGTCCGGCAGGGGAGGGCGGGTATCGTCGCGGCCCCCAAGGGAGCTTTTCAAGGGAGCTTCTCGCGATGCCCGACCTCTCCGCCTTCCCGATCACAGCCCGCTGGCCGGCCCGGCATCCGGACCGGATCCAGCTCTACTCCTTCCCGACCCCGAACGGCGTCAAGGTGTCGATCGCCCTGGAGGAGCTCGGTCTCCCCTACGAGGCGCACACGGTCGCCATCGGCAAGAACGAGACCTGGACGCCCGAATTCCTGTCGCTCAACCCCAACGGCAAGATCCCGGCGATCCTCGATCCGGACGGACCTGGGGCTGAGCCGCTGGCCTTGTTCGAATCGGGCGCGATCCTGCTCTACCTCGCCGAGAAGACCGGGCGGCTGATCCCCGCCGATCCGGCCGGGCGCTACGAGACCGCGCAGTGGCTCTTCTTCCAGATGGCGGCGCTCGGACCGATGTTCGGCCAGCTCGGCTACTTCCACAAGTTCGCCGGCCGCGAGATCGAGGACAAGCGGCCGCTCAACCGCTACCGCGACGAGTCGAAGCGGCTGCTCGGGGTGCTGGAGACGCGGCTCGCCGGCCGCGACTGGATCATGGGCGCGGATTACACCATCGCCGATATCGCGATGCTCGGCTGGGTGCGCAACCTGATCGGCTTCTACGAGGCGCGGGAGCTCGTGGAGTACGACGCGCTCACGCACGTCCCGGCCTGGCTGGAGCGGGGGCTCGCCCGGCCGGCGGTGCAGCGGGGGCTGGAGATTCCGTCGCGGGGATAAGGCTTGGCGCCGGTTCGGCGCGCACGACAGTCCTTCCACCCTCCGCGTCATCCCGGGGCCGCGTAAGCGGAATCCGGGATCCATAACCGCCGACGGTGCAGGACACGGCGGAACGCGATGCGCTTCGGTCTTCGGCGTCGGCGGTTATGGATCCCGGGTTCTCGCCGAAGGCGAGCCCCGGGACGACGCCGAGCGTGTCAGGACTGTTGGGAGGGTCAGGCAGGTTACCAGGAGCGCTGGCGGGTTCAGGCCCTCCGGCGACAGGATCCTCAATCCAGATCCAGCATCAGGCGCAGGTTCTGCACCGCGGCGCCGGAGGCGCCCTTGCCGAGATTGTCGAGGCGGGCGACCAGCACCGCGTGGCGGTGGCTGTCGGAGCCGAACACCCGAAGCTCGAGTTTATCGGTGCCGTTCAGCGCCTCGGGCTCGATGCGCTCGCGATGCGCGCCTTCCTCGGCCCCGGTCACGACCGTGACGAGCTTGGCGCCTTCGTAGCGGGCGACGAGGGCGGCCTCGAGATCGCCCGGGCTGGGCTTGCCGGGCAGCAGGTCGAGATGGAGCGGGATCGACACCAGCATCCCCTGCCGGAAATTGCCCACCGACGGCACGAAGATCGGGCGGCGGGTGAGGCCGCTGTACTTCTGGGTCTCGGGCAGGTGCTTGTGGCTGAAACCCAGGCCGTAGAGCTGGAAGGCCGGGGCCTCGCCGGCCTCGTAAGATTCGATCATCTTGCGGCCGCCGCCGCTATAGCCCGACACCGCGTTGATGCTGATGGGGAAATCGGCCGGGATCAGGCCGGCATCGATCAGCGGGCGCAGGAGCGCGATGCCGCCGGTCGGGTAGCAGCCCGGGTTCGAGACGCGGCGCGAGGCCCGGATGGCGGCCTCCTGCTCCGGCGCCAGCTCGGCGAAGCCGTAGGTCCAGGCCGGATCGACCCGGTAGGCGGTGCTGGCGTCGAGCAGCCGCGGGCCGCCGCCGGGCAGCGAATCGGCGAGCGCGGCCGTCTCGCGCGAGGCCTCGTCGGGCAGGCAGAGGATGACGAGGTCGACCTCGGACAGGAGCTTGCGCTTCGCCTCCGGGTCCTTGCGGCTCTCGTGCGGGATCGACCGGACGGTGATGTCGGTGAAGGCGTCGAGGCGCTCGCGGATGCCGAGACCGGTCGTGCCGGCCTCGCCGTCGATGAAGACGCTCGGGCTGTGCTTGCGGGTCATGGGCGATGAGCTCCGTGGCGCGGACCGGTCGATGCCGGGCGACGCGCGTGGTGATGGGGGGCGGGGGACCGTCGAGTCAATCGCCAATGACGGTCCGCGGGCCGTGAGCGTGCCACGGCGAGTGCGACGGTCTCGTGTCGCATGGGCCGTCCACAAGAGGACCGCGCCCCAGAGGAACCCGGGCCGCGCGCCCCGGTTGTGCTGCCAGATCGACAGCAGACGACGCGAGGAGCCCATCATGGCCGGCACCGCCAAGAAGACCGACCCGAAGCTTTGGGAGAAGGTCAAGAAGGACGTCACCCGTTCCTCGAAGGGCGGCAAGCCCGGCCAGTGGTCGGCCCGCAAGGCGCAGATGGCAGTGCAGGAATACAAGGAGGAGGGCGGCGGCTACGAGGGCAAGAAGTCGTCCGACAACCACCTCAAGCAGTGGACCGAGGAGGAGTGGGGCACCAAGTCCGGCGAGAAGAGCGGCGAGACCGGCGAGCGCTACCTGCCGAAGAAGGCACGCGAGAAACTCTCCGACGACGAGTACAAGCGCTCGACCGCCAAGAAGCGCGCCGACAGCGCCAAGGGTAAGCAGCACTCGAAGCAGCCGAAGGACGTGGCGGAGAAGGCGGCCGCGGCGCGCAAGGCCTCGCACAAGACCGGCAGCCGGGAGAGCGGGCCGACCAAGGCCGAGCTGATGCGGAAGGCGCGAGCGAAGAACATCCCGGGCCGCTCGACGATGTCGAAGGGCGAGCTGGAACGGGCGCTGAACGCCTGACCGAGACCCTCCGGCGCCGGGGCGCGCCCCGACAGGGAGTCGATCGACGTCTTCTGGCACACCTGGGCACTTTGAGGTGTGGGGGCAAGCGGAAGCGGTGCTGGCAGCGGGGGCACCAAACGGGCGAGAGAAGATCCTCGAACAGTCGCGCGATGATCGCGTGGCGCACGAGCGGCAGGCTCGGCGAAGGCGGCGGCCCTGGAAGCCGCCCCGTCATTTTCCCCCCGCCCCGCCAGGGTCGTCCCGGCGAGGCGCCGATGCTGCAAGTAAGCGACGGCCAGACAGGTCATCAGCGCGTGGCGGTGCAGTCCGGTCCAGGAGCGGCCCTCGAAGTGGTCGAGGCCGAGTTCCTCCTCGAGCTGCTGGTGCGCCTGCTCGCAGACCCAGCGTGATCCGTTCGGGCAGGTTGGACAGGTCGTACTTGCGCTCGCCCGAGGAGCGCCGCTCGCCCACGAGCCAGACCTCTGCGCCCGGCAGATGGCGGTTGTTGCCGAAGACCGGCCCATCGGCGACCCGCACCCGCAGGGCCGAGAAGCGGGCCGACAGCTTGCCCTTGATGCCCCAGCGCCACGTCACGCGCCGCCAGGGACGTTCATCGAGCACGGCCTCGAGGTACGTAGGTCCTGATCCGGGATGAGTTCGCGGCGTGCTCGGCGAAGCGGCGCTTGGCCTTCCCGACATCCTTCGTGCCGAGGCTGGCCTTCTCTTCCCGCCTGCCGACGATCGACAGGAGGTCCTTGGGGACCCGCCTGCGGAACCAGAAAACGCCGGTCTTCGGATGGGCTAGGGACGCGACATCGCCAGAACCATGTGTTTACCACCCGTGTGTACCACCGGGCGGCCGCGATGTCTCTGATTTCCCTGGAAGAAACTGAAAACAAAGGGTTTTCAGAATTCTTGGCGGAGAGGGAGGGATTCGAACCCCCGATGGACTTGCGCCCATGCCGCATTTCGAGTGCGGTGCATTCAACCGCTCTGCCACCTCTCCGCGGGCGCCGTCGCCAGCGCAGGCGGGGCATTAGCATGGGTTCTCGCCGGACCACAAGCGGGGATCGGCGAGAAACCGAGATTTCGCTCAGGCTACGGAGCGGCTGCCGGCGAGGCTGATGCGGCGCTGGCCGGGGTAGCGGGTTTCGGGCGCGCGCGGCGCGGCGCGGGACTGGGCGAACAGCACCGCTCCCGCCGTCCCGGCCACCCGCACCAGATCGGTCTCGGTGCAGGCCGAGGCGACGCGCAGGCCGAGGGCGTGGAGGTGGCTCTTGCCGTACAGGTACGTCGCGAGGCGGGCCCGGGTCGCGGACGGGATGTCGGAGAGGAGCGTCTCCACCGCCTCGGCATCGGCGCGATACAGCGTGCCGAGCACGTCGAGCGAGACCGGGCAGTCGTCGGAAAAGGGCAGGCGGGCCTGCTGCGCGGGCATGGGATCCTCGGGATGATCAGGAATTGCCCCGAGGGTCGCCCGGCGTGCTTAACAGGAGGTTAAGCGAAGCGGGAAAATCCCCGGCGTCCAAGTCGTCACGAGACCTGATGCGCCGGAGCCACTGTCCTGCGGCGGGCCGGATCCCGCCGCCAGCCCGCCGATCCGCCTGCCCAGCAATGCAGCGGGTGCAGGACCGGGGGGGAAACCTGCGACATCCCCCCGCGGGACACTATGGGCTGCTGGAATCCGCCGGCATGGAACCGCGATTACTCTCCCGCGTTAACCCGGCCCCGCGGAGGCGGGGGTCCTGGGAGCCGAGGGGCAAAAGGCCCTGGGATCACGGGTGCTTGTGGATCGGGTCGACCCAGTAGACTGCCTCCGGCCGCTCCACGGGCTCGATATCGGTGATGTTGACCACCACCGCCTCGTTGTCGGAGCGCACCAGCACGCATTCCAGCGCCTCGTCCGGCGAGGCGTTGATCTCCTGGTGGGGCACGTAGGGCGGCACGTAGATGAAGTCGCCCGGGCCCGCCTCGGCGACGAATTCGAGTTGCTCGCCCCAGCGCATCCGGGCGCGGCCGCGCACCACGTAGATCACGCTCTCGAGGGCCCCGTGATGATGCACGCCGGTCTTGGCGTCGGGCTCGATCGCCACGGTGCCGGCCCAGATCTTCTGCGCCCCGACCCGGGCGTGGTTGATCGCCGCCTGGCGGAACATCCCGGGGGTCTGCGCCGTATTCGGGTCGAGCTTGTCACCGGTGATCACCCGGACGCCGTCGTGCTTCCAGCGCGGCGCGTCGTGCGCGTGGTTATGGGCATGATCGTGCGCGTGGGAATGGGCGTGGTCGTGAGGCTCGTCCGACATCGGTGGTCTCCGGAGGGTCCAGGGCGCGCATCCTGCGCCACGCGGCGACGGGGCGCCAGAGCGTCCGTCGCGCAAGACGTTCGTTTTACAGAACGGACCTCGGTTGCGCGCGAGGCGATGGTGCCGGAGCAAGCCGGGACGTAAACATTTTTCTGCGAATAAGCTGGCGAGTAAAAGCTCCTTGTCTTTCGACTTGTTCCATAAAAAGAACATTCTCGTTGACATCGCTGTCTGCGAGGCCGATCTTGTCCAGGCTTTCGGGGCCGTTCACGAGCCCTCGCCGCGGTGATTTGAGGCGATTGCGCCGCGAGACCAAACGCTAAAGCACCCCGGCGCGCGAGCACGGCGCCGGCGGGCCAAACCGGAGATCCCCGCGATGCCGCTCCGCCGCATGCCCTTCGCTGGCCGCCCCGTTCCGGCGCGCCGCGACCCGTGTCGCCGCGGCGGACGCCGCGGCTAGGCGCGCGCCGTCCGCCCGGGCCGCCCGAGGCCGGCCCGACTCTCGCAAAGCTTCTTTCGCGACAGGCATTCCGCGGCGCGCCCTTAAGCGGCGGCCGCGACCGGAGACGTACGCCCATGCAGCCCGCCCGCATCGTCGAGGTCGGCGAGACCTCCGCCGGCATCGTCGTTCCCGAGACCGACGGTTTCCGCTTCTTCTCCGCCCATCCGGACTTCCACACCCTGGAGGGACGGGTGTTCCGCAGCCCGCGCCACGCCACCCGGGCGGCGCAGGACCTGCACGCCCGCCGGCGCGGCCGGCGCCTCGACGCCTGAGCCCGGAGGACCATCCGGAAGGGTAGGGGCCGTCCCCTCGGGGGCGGCCCCGATGCGAACGTCGCTCGGCCGCCCCGCCGCCTTCAGCGGTTGCGGGCGAGCAGCAGGATCCAGCCGATCCCGATCGTCAGCACCAGGATGCCGATCGTGGCGAAGGCCGGGGTGCCGTGCTCCATCAGCCGCGGGGCGAGCTGGGTGGCGAAGGCCGCCACCACGAGGCCGACCGCGACCCGGGCGGCGGCGCGCTCGATGCCGCGGGTCAGCTTGTCCATGCCCTTGAGCTCGATCTCCACCGTGACCCGGCCCTGCTTGAGCCGCACCAGCATCAGGTGGATCAGCGTCGGCAGCTCGGAGGCCGCGCCATAGAGACCGGTCGCCAGACCCTGGAACTTGCCCTTCACGTCCTTGATCGAGAACTGCGACCGCATGTGGCGGCTCACGGTCGGGCCTGCCGCCGCGAACAGGTCGAAGGCGGGGTCGAGCTGGCGCATCACGCCGTCGGCGGTGACCAGGCCCTTGAACAGGATCGCGAGGTCGGTCGGCATCGCGAGGTCGTTCTCGCGCGCCATGGTCATGAAGTCGGTGAGGACCAGGCCGAGATTGAGCGTCGCGCCGTTGTGGCGGGTGACGAAGGCCTGCGAGGCGGCTTCCAGTCGGGTCAGGTCCGGGTTGCTGGCGCCGGTCCAATCGAGCAGCACCGCCATCAGCCCGTCGGCATCCTCCTGCAGCATCGCGCCGATCAGCATCAGGAGCTGCGAGCGCCGGCGCTGCGACAGCCGCCCGACGATGCCGAAATCGATGAAGGCGATCCGGTTGCCGGGCATCGCCAGGAGGTTGCCCGGATGCGGGTCGGCGTGGAACAGGCCCTCGATCATCGCCATCTGCAGGAAGGCGTCGACCCCGCGCTGGGCCAGCACCTTGCGGTCGAGCCCGGCCTCCTCCAGGCGCCTGGTGTCCGTCGGCGGGATGCCGTGGATGAATTCCTGCACCAGCACCCGCTCGGAGGTGTATTCCCAGTAGACCTTCGGGAACACGACGTCGTCGCGGTCGGGAAACAGGGCCGCCAGCATCTCGCAGTTGCGGCCCTCGTTGGCGAGGTCGAGCTCCTCGCGCAGGCCGTTGGCGATGTGGCGCATCTGCTCGGTCGGCCGATAGCGGGCCATCTCGGGCCACTCGGTCTCGACGATGCGCGAGGCGTGCGACAGGAGCCGCAGGTCCGCCTCGATGATTTTCTGCAGGCCCGGGCGCCGGACCTTGACGATCACCTCCTCGCCGGTCTCGAGCCGCGCCCGGTAGACCTGGGCGATCGAGGCCGAGGCGATCGGGTTGGTGTCGAACTCCGAAAAGATCTCAGCGGGCGGGGCACCGAGATCGGCCTCGAGCTGGGGCCGGATCACCTCCCAGGGCAGCGGCGCGACCTTGTCGTGCAGCTTGCCGAGCTCTTCGGTCCATTGCGGCGCGAGCAGGTCGGCGCGGCTCGCCAGCACCTGGCCGAGCTTGATGAAGGTCGGGCCCAAGGCCTCGATCGCCCGGCGCAGGCGCTCGGGCTGCGACAGGCGGGTGAGGTCGACGGCGGGCGCACTGCGCCAGGCGAGCCGCGGGATCGCCCGCAGGCCGAGCCGGTCGACGACCTTGTTGACCCCGAAGCCGATCAGGATGCCGGCGATTTCCTGGAGGCGCTGGCGGTCCCGCGCCGCGACGATGGCGGTTTTCAGCATCTGCGCGTCGAATCTGCTCGGCTGGCATGGGTGGGGGCGCCGGCCGGGGCGAGCCGGACGGAGGGGGCGACGCGGGCGACGGCGTCGTCCGGGCCGATGATGGAGATGGGCGCGCGCCTCGGCATCCTGATCCTCCCGAACACGGCCGGCTCCCGCCGCGGCGCGCGTCGACCGCCTCCATGCGGCGTCAACCGGGCGGCACTGGGGCGGCCGGCGCAGGTCTCCGGCGGTAGCGCATGACCCGGGTGAGCACAATCACATCGGGGCCCGGGCGCTCCATTGCCGCAACCCGGCGCCTTCGCCGCACGCGCGAAGGCCGGCCCCGGGTGCCCCCGGGACCGGCCTCGTTCACGATCGGACGATGATGGCTGCGGATTACATCCGGCCGCCCGCGCCGCCGGGCTGGCCAGCCTTGGTGCCGCCGTCCTGCATGGACCGGGCTCCGCCCTCCTGCATCGACTTGCCGTCCATCGACTTGCCGCCCGGCTGGCCGCCGGCGCCGCCGCGCTGGGTGCTGCCGGTGGTCTCCGGGCCGGTGCCACGGCCGCCCACCTGGCGGTCGTTCGCCTGCCGCTCGTTCATGCCGCGCTCAGGCCCGTTGCGGCCGGGCTGGTTGCCTGCCGCCTGCTCGGGCCGGGCTCCGTTGCGCTCGCCCATCTCGCCCCGCGACAGGTCGCGGTTGCGCTCGCGGTCCATCCGGCCGTCGCGGCGCTCCTCGCTGCGGCTCAGGCGATCCTCGCGGCGCTCGCCGCGCACGTCCTCACGGCTGCGGACGCTGCCGGTGACGCTGGTGCGCTCGCTGACCGACAGACGGCGATACTCGGGGGAACCGACGAGGACGCGCCGGCCCGAGATCACCACGTAGCGGTCGCCGCCGGTGCGCTCGGAGACGATCAGGCGACGGTACTCGGGCGAGCCGTAGATCACCCGCTGGCCGCGCACCACGACGTACCGGCGCGGACCGCTCTTCTCGCGGATGACGAGGCGGCGGTACTCGGGCGAGCCGACCCGCACCCGGCGGCCCTGGATGGTCACGAACTCGACCCGGCCGGCCCGCACGCCGCGGTTCTCGCGCCGCTCGACCACGGCGAGGCGGCGATACTCGGGCGAGCCATAGATCACCCGCTGGCCCGCGATGGTGACGTAGCGGCGGCCGCCGACGGTGGTGATCCGGTCCTCACGCGCCTCGCTGCGGAAACCGGCGCGGCCCTCGCGGCGCTCGGACCGGTCGGCCCGGTCGTCGCGGCGCTCCGCCCGGCGGTCGCCGTCGCGGCGCTCGTCCATCGCCCGGCGGGAATCCCGCTCGGCCCCGCGCTCGCCCGCGCGGCCGGTCTCGGCGCGGTCGCGGGTGCCGTCCTTGCGGTCGGCCATGTCGGCCTTGTTGGCGTCGGCCTTGTTGGCGTCCGCCTTGTTCATGCCGTCGCGGCCGGCACCCTGACGGCCCTGCTCGGCGCGGGCCTGACCCATCTCGGACCTGCCGGAATCGGCCTTGCCGGCCTCCGCCTTGCCCATCTCGCCGCGGGCCTGCTGGCCGGCGCCCATCTGGCCACCCTGGCCGGCCTTCGGGCCCGACTGGCTCATCTCGCCGCCGCGACCCGGCGCGCCGCCCGCGCCCGAGCTCCCGGCCGTTTGCGCGTAAGCCGAAGTGCTGAGCAGCAGTGCCGCCAGTCCAACTGTCAGTCTGTTCATGATCGGTTGCCTCCCTGCGCGCCGGGATTGGTGCGGCGGCGCTCCGAAGATGCTTCAAAACGCCGACTTCAAAATATCGTTCCGGACTATTCGCATGTCGTCTGGCGTATCGTGTTACGCAACGGCCGAGCTTGTGGACGAAGACTTGCCGCCACCACAGGTCGGCATCGGCGGACTGCGCCGTTCCTCAGCGCCGTGCGCCCGCGCGGGTAGCTGGGCGCGGAACTGTTTCTGCGGCGCCAACGTTGCTGGGGACCGTAGCCGTTTCGCGTCCCGTCTCAGCGTCTCGGGGCCGGCGGCGTCGAGACGGAGGATGAGCGCGCAGGATGGTGGCGGAGCCGATGACGACGCAGCCCGGGCGGGATTGGCTCGACCTGTCCAGCCCGCCGCAGCCGCCGCCGGAGCCTCCGGAGGCTCCCGCTCCCTCCCGCGTCTCCGCCGTCCGGAACGGACTCTCCGCGGACAGTTTTTTCACCGGGCTGGCGCAGGTCCGCACCGGCGCTGCGCGGGCCGGGAGCGCCGCCGCCGGGCATTTCCAGCCGGTGCTCGCGGCCGCCGCCGCGCCCCTGCGTCGGGCCGCGCCCATCTGGCAGGCGGCGGCGCAGCGCGTCGGCGCCCATCCCCTCGCGTCCCGCGCGGCCGGCGCCGCGCGGCGGGCCGGAGCGCTGCCCTGGGGGCGCGCCCTGCTGCTCGCCGGTTTGGGAGCCCTCGGCGTCGCGGCCCTGTTCCTCGCCTGGTGTGCCGCGACGTTGCCGCCCCTGGGCGGACGACAGCCGTCGCCCCGCACCCTCACGGTCCAGGCGGAGGACGGCACCCCGATCGCCCGCCGCGGGGTCGAGCGGGGGAGGGCGCTGCGGCTGGAATCCGTGTCGCCGGCCATGCGCCAGGCGTTCCTGGCCGCCCAGGATCCGTGGTTCGAGGACGGCTACCGCCTCGATGCGTCGGGCGTCGCGGCGGTGATCGGGCGCGCCTTCCGCGACACGATCAGCGACGGGCCCCGCTCCGGAGGCCCGCGCCTGACACAGCGGCTGGTCCGCCGCGACATCATCGGGATCGCGCCGGGTGCGCCCCGCAGCCTCGCCGACCGGGTGCGCGAGGCGATGCTGGTGCTGTGGCTCTCCGCGCGGGAGAGCGGCGCGCGGATCCTCGCCCGCGCCCTCGACCTCGCGCCGTTCGGCCCCGGCCTCGTCGGGATCGACGCGGCGGCCAGAGGCCTGTTCGGCAAGGAGGCGGCCTCCCTCGGCACGGCCGAGGCGGCCTACCTCGCCGGCCTGAGCCTCGCCCCCGGCCTGCAGCCCGACCGGGACGTGACCGCCGTCCGGGCGCTCGGCCGCGCCGTGCTCGACGGCATGGTGATGCGGGGCACGCTCTCCGCGGCCGAGGCCGCGGAGGCCGGGCGGTCGCTCGACGGGCTCAGCCCGGCCGGCGCCACGCCGGTGACCCGCAGCGGATTCCCCGACCTCGTCCTGGCCGAGGCCGCGGACCGCCTCGGCCCCGCGGCGCCGCGCGAGGCGGTCGTGCGCACCACCCTCGACCGCGGTCTCCAGGCCATGGCCGAGGCCGCGGCCGAGCGCCGCCTCGACGCTGCCGGCCGCGCCGGCGCCCGGGCCGGCCTCCTGGTGCTGGGACCCGACGGCGGGGTGCAGGCGGTGGTCGCCGGCGGCGCCCCGCTCCCCGACACGCCGGAGGCCCGCCGCGCCGCGAGCGCCAGCCTGCGCCATCTCGGGCGCGACGGCCGCCCGGTCTACGACCGCCTCGTCGCCGGGGCGATGCCGGCGGCGGAGCGGCGCACGGCGCTGCTCACGCTGCTCGCCGGCCTGACCCGCCCGCCGGAGGAATCCGACGATCCGGCGAGCCGGGACGGAGTGTTCGTCGGTTCGGTCGGCGACCTCCTGGTCGGCACCTCTGTCTCCGGCACGGCGGCGGAGAACGGCGCCGGGGACGGGCCGGAGGCGTTCTTCCAGGATGTCGCGGCCCAACTGGCGAAAGCCCGCCCGGCCCCTCCGGTCGCCGAGGCGCGCGAGGGCGCCCGCGAGACCGGCAGCACCGCCCGCCCGTCGGCCCGCCCGGCCTGGCAGAATCCCGGCGAGCGCCCGGCCTCAAGCCCGATCCTGCGCGGTGTGCCGCGGGTGATCGATACCGGCCGCCTGCGCCTCGACGGGCAGAACGTGCGCCTCGCCGGCGTCGAGGGGCAGGGCGGCGCATTCGCCCGCGAGTTCCGCCAGTACCTGCGCCGGCGCGAGGTGACGTGCCAGCCGGCCGGCGGCGCCGATCTCTACCGTTGCCGTGCCGGCGAGCAGGACCTGTCCGAGGTGGTGTTGTTCAACGGTGGCGGTCGTGCCGCTCCGGGGGCTCCGCCGGACCTTCAGGCGGCGGAGGCGGGCGCGAAGGCGCGCAAGGCGGGTGTGTGGCAGTGAGGGCGGTCGCCCTCACACCCCCAGATACGCCGCCGTCACCTCCGGGTTGCGGGCGATCTCCGCCGCCTGGCCCTGGAGGCGGATGCGCCCGGTCTCCAGCACGTAGGCGTAGTCGGCGATGGCGAGTGCCGCGCTGGCATTCTGCTCGACGAGCAGGATGGTGCGCCCCTCGGCCCGCAAGGAGGCGATGATGGAAAAGATCTCGTCGACGATGAGGGGGGCGAGGCCCATCGAGGGCTCGTCGAGGAGGAGGAGCACCGGCTCGGCCATGAGCGCGCGGCCCATCGCCAGCATCTGCTGCTCGCCGCCCGAGAGATAGCCCGCCTGCTGGCGCAAGCGTTCGGCGAGCCGCGGGAACCGCGCCTCGACCGCCGCTTGGCGCCGCGCTGCCTCCGGCCCCGGCACGTGGTAGGCGCCGAGCCGCAGGTTCTCGGCCACCGTCATGTTGGCGAAGACCTGGCGGCCCTCGGGCACCTGCACGATGCCGCGGCGCGCGATGCGGTGGGCCGCCTCGCCGGCGATGTCGACGGGCGCCTCGTCGCCGAACAGCACCTTGCCCGCCCGGGGCTTCATCAGCCCCGAGAGGCTGCGCAGGATCGTGGTCTTGCCGGCGCCGTTGGAGCCGATCAGCGACACGATGCTGCCGCGCCGGACCGTCAGGCCGATGCCGTGGACCACGTCGGCCCGGCCGTAGCCGAGGCGCAGGCCCTCGACAGCCAGAAGCTCGCTCACGAGACCGCCCCCCGGCTCACGCTGACCTCGTGGCTGCCGGTGCCGAGATAGGCCTCGATCACCGCCGGGTGGGCGCGCACCTCCGCCGGCGTGCCGTCGGCGATCCGGCGGCCGAAATTCAGGACCGTCAGCCGGTCGCACAGGCTCATCACCAGGGGCATGTCGTGCTCGACGAGCAGCAGGGTCAGGCCGCGCTCGTCGCGCAGGCGGCGCAGGAGGCCGAGGAGGGCGTGGGTCTCGGCCGGGTTCATGCCGGCGGCGGGCTCGTCGAGGAGCACGAGGCGCGGCTCGCAGGCGAGCGCGCGGGCGATCTCGAGCCGGCGCTGGTCGCCGTAGGGCAGGTCGCCGGCGCGGGTATCGGCGGCCTCGGACAGGCCCACGAAGGCGAGGAGGTCGCGCGCCTTGGCCTTGGCCTGGCGCTCCTCGGCCCGGAAGCCCGGGCCGCGCAGCAGGATGCCCCAGGTCGCGGACAGCCGTGTGTGCAGGCCGGTCATCACGTTCTCCAGCACCGTCATCTCGGAGAAGATGCGGATGTTCTGGAACGTGCGGGCGAGGCCGAGCGCCGTGCGCCGGTAGGGCGGGAGCCCGTCGAGGGGCTGGTCGCCGAGGCGGACGCTGCCGGCGCTCGGCGCCAGCACCCCGGAGACGAGGTTGAACAGGGTGGTCTTGCCGGCGCCGTTCGGGCCGATCAGCCCGTGGACGGTGCCGGGCTGGACCGTGAAGTCGACGGAATCGACCGCGACGAGGCCCTGGAAGCGGCGGGTGAGACCCTGGACGGTGAGAAGCGCCATGATCGTTCAGCCCGTCCGGGCGATGCGCCAGGGCAGGATGCCCCGGGGCATGAAGAGGACGGCGAGCACGATGATCAGGCCGTTCACCATCAGGCGGAAATCGGCGAGCGGGCGCAGGACCTCGGGCAGCAGGGTGAGGATCGTGGAGCCCAGCACCGGCGCCAGCGGCGAGCCGATGCCGCCGAGCAGCGCGTAGCTCAGGATCGTCACCGCCGCCTCGAAGCCGTACTCGTTCGGGCCGATGAACGAGGAGACGTGGGCCGACAGGCAGCCCGCCACCCCGGCCATGGCCGAGGAGACGACGAGAGCCACCAGCCGGTAGCGCGGCAGGTTCACCCCCATCACGCCGGCCGCGGCCTCGTCCTCGCGCATCGCCTCCATGGCGCGGCCGACGCGGGAGCGCGCCACCAGCGTCAGGCCGATCAGCAGCACCGCCAGCGTCCCGTAAATCGCCGGCACGCCGCCGCGCTCCGGGATGTTCGAGAGGCCCAGCGCGCCGCCGGCATAGTCCCAGTTGAGGAAGACGATGCGGGTGATCTCGCCGAGCCCGATCGTCGCGATGGCGAGGTAGACGCCGGTGAGCCGCAAGGTCGGCCCGCCGACGACCAGCGCCAGCAGGGCCGGCACCAGGGCGGCGGCGACCATCGACACCGCGAAGGGCGCGCCGAACTTCACCGAGAGCAGGGCGCCGGTATAGGCGCCGACGCCCATGAAGGCGGCCTGGCCCAGCGAGAGCTGGCCCACCGCCAGCACCACGTAGACCGAGAGGGCGAGGATGCCGTTCACCCCGATCCCGTGGATCAGGCTCTGGTAGGTCCAGTAGAAGTCGTCGAGGGCTTCCCACATGGTCTTCTCAAGCCCGCTTGGCGGCGGCGCGGCCGAACAGGCCGAGCGGACGGAACCACAGGGTGGCGACGAGGAGCGCGAAGGCGATCATGTCCTTGAGGGTCGACGAGAGGTAGGCGGCGGTGAGCACCTCGGCGAGGCCGAGCAGCAGGCCGGCGAGCAGCGCGCCGCGCAGGTCGCCGAGCCCGCCGACGATGATGACGGCGAAGCCCCGCAGCATCATGTGCTCGCCCATGAAGGGCTGGATGGCGTTGAAGTTGAGCCCGACGAGCACGCCCGCCGCGCCCCCGATGGCGCCGGACAGGAACGACACCACCCGCAGCATCAGGGCACCGTTGATGCCCATCAAGGACGCCGCGTCCGGGTTCTCGGCCACCGCCCGGATGGCGAGGCCGATCCGCGAGCCGCGCACCAGCGCGAGCAGCGCCAGCATCAGCACGATGGCGGCGGCGAGGATCAGGATCTGGGTCGTGCCCACCCGCACGTCGCCGAGGCTGTAGGCGCCGCCGGAGAAGACCTCCGCGGGAAAGCGCCGGATCTCGGTGCCGAGCGCTGCGGCCATGCCGGCATAGAGGAAGAGCGTGGCCCCCAGCGTCACCATCAGCGAGGCGAGCTCGGGTGCCTTCGCCTTGCGCAGGCGGGTGAGGAGGAGGGTGTCGAGGAGGACCGCGATCAGCCCGGCGATCAGCGCGCCGACCGGGAGCGCGGCCCAGATCGGCAGCCCGGCCGCCTGGGTGCTCCAGAGCGCCGCGAAGGCGCCGAGCGCGAAGTACACCCCGTAGGTGAGGTTGATGACGCCCATCACGCCGAACATCAGCGTGAAGCCGATGGCGAAGAGGGCGTAGGTCGCGCCGAGCACGACGCCGTTGACGAGCTGCTGCTCAAGCATGGGAGGCGTGGGGTTTCGGTAGGGCGCCCGGCGCCCGCTGCGGCCCGGCCCCGGGGCCGAACAGGATGACGATGGCGCGACGTGGCCGATATCGCGCGGCGGGTCAATCGGTGGGGGGTTGACGATAGCTTTCCAGAATAGGGCGCCTTCCCCTCCCCCCTGTGGGGAGGGGTTAGGGGTGGGGGTGGTGCAGGAGGCACCGCTGAGCTTTATCCGGCACCACCCCCACCCCCGGCCCCTCCCCACAAGCTTGAGCGATCTCGGGCAAGCCCGGGATCGCCTGGGGAGGGGAGGTGCTTCACTGATAGAAGTTGCTCACTGCAGCAGCTGGAACTTGCCGCCCTTCATCACCAGCACCACCACGCCGGACGTATCCGCCGGGTCGCGGCTGTCGGAGAAGGAGAACGGGCCCATCACGCCGGTGTACTTCACCTTGATCAGCGCGTCCTTGATCTTCTCGGAGTCCGGCGCGCCGGCGGCGTCGATCGCCTTGGCGACGATGAACAGGGTGTCGTAGGCCTGGGCCGCGAACTGGTCGGGCAGGTCGCCGCCGTACTTGTCCTTGAAGGCGTTGACGAAGGCCTGGTTGGCTGCGTCCGGCTTGCCGATGAACCACGGGCTGCCGACCAGCGTGCCGTCCGCCGCCTTGCCGGCGATGTCGCCGAGCTTGGGCGAGTTCAGGCCGTTGCCGCCGATGAAGAACACCTTGTCGGGGATGCCGAGCTGGCGCGCCTGGAGCTCGATGCCCGAGGCCGCCTCGACCAGCGCCGACAGCACGATCGCGTCGGGGTTCAGCGCCTTGATCTTGGTGAGCTGGGCCGAGAAGTCGGAATCCTTCGAGCCGAAGGTCTCGGTCGTCAGGGTCTCGATGCCGAGCTTCTCCAGCCCGGCCTTCATCACGTCGTAGGCCGACTTGGTGAAGGCGTCGTCGTTGCCGTACATCACGGCGACGCGCTTGATGCCGAACTTGTCCTTGGCGGTCTTGAGCGTGACCGGGATGACGTCGGCCTCGGGGAGCGAGGTGCGGAAGACGTAGGGACCGATCGCCGTGATGCCGTTGGCGGTGGTCGAGGTGCCGACGATCGGCACCTTGCGCTCGTTGGCGACGGGGCCGGCGGCGAACATCTCGTTCGACAGGGTGGGGCCGAGGATCAGCGGGACCTTGTCGCGGCCGATCAGCTTGCGGGCGGCGTTGAGCGCCTGCTCCTTGGCGCCGGCCGAGTCCTCGTAGGCGATGGCCAGGGGCCGGCCGCCGAGCACGCCGCTGGCCTTGTTGATGTCGGCGAGCGCCAGGTCGAAGCCGCGCTGGATCGCGATCCCGTAGCGGCTGTTCGGCCCGGTCAGGATCTCGATCGCGCCGAGCTTGACCGGGGTCTTGTCCTGCGCCTGGACGCCGGCCAGGCTGCTTCCCAGCAGCGCCGCCGCGAGCAGCACTCTCCTCGACATCGACCGCATCCCGGTTCCTCCTCGCAACGCCGTTCTCGTTGGGCCAAGACGATTGGTCCGTGCGGCCGGCGGGGGCTCGAAAGCCGGACCGTCGCGCTGGACGAGACAGGCCCTTAAAGCACTGGAGCGCGGCGGTAAATCGATTCCGACGGGACATCACGCGAGAACGGCCCCGCCGGTGGGCGGAGCCGTTCTGACATGCTGCGAAAGGATGACGGTGTCAGAGCGCGCGGTCGAAGCGCAGCTCGCCGGCCTGGCTCTTGATCACCAGCTGCGAGCCGACCAGGTCCCACTGGCCCGAGGTGCGCAGAGCGGTGAAGAACTGCATCTCGGAGGCGCCGACCGTCTTGTCGCAGTTGCGCTTGGTCAGCGCCAGCGGGCCGACCGCCAGGTGCTGCTCCTTGAGCGGGAAGGCGGTCGCCGCGAAGGTGTTGCAGCCGCCGAAGCCGCGGGCGCGGTACTGCTTGTCGATGATGAAGCTCGGCCGCTCGGTGCCCGCGAAGGGCTTGCCGTTGAGGCTCACCGCCGTCCAGGTCGAATCGAGCGGAAAGACCTTCTCGTTGGCCTTCAGCGGCGGGATGTATTGCTGCTGGGCCGGCTTGTCGCGGTTCTTCTGGCCGTAGCCGAGCATGTTCTGCGCCGAAGCCTGCGTGGCCGACGCCAACAGCGCGACGGCACCGGCGGCCAGCGCAACCTGCATCGCCTTCATCGCATTCCCCATTCGTCTTGTCGTGTTGTGGCGGACCGTAGAGAGGGCACCCCGCGCCCGCAACCCTGGCCACGGTCGCGGATGCCCCGTCGCGGCATCTTGCCGACGACTGTTGCATTTATGCGGCAAGCTTGGCCATAATATGGCAGGACTCGCGAAAGCTTGTCGGTGTGGCAACGAATGCCGTGCCCCGCCGTTAGCCAGGACGTCGCCGCGATTGCCGCGCGACGGGACGAGGCACGAGAGAGCAGGGGACGGGTTTCAGTGAACGGCGCAGACGACATCACGGCGGCGCAGCTGCGCCGGGCGCGGGACCTCCTGGGCTGGTCGGAGGACGAGCTGGCCCTGCGCGCCAACGTCGACGCGGACAGCATCCGCCTGTTCGAGGCGGGCCGCTACCCAGCCTCCGCCGGGCAGCGGGCCGCGCTCCGGGGCGCCCTCGTCGCCGCGGGCGTGGAACTGACCGACGGCGCCTATCCGGATGCCCGGCTGCGCCCGGACGACGCGCCGGACAAGGGCATCCACCCGAGCGAGCTCACCACCGAGAATGATCGCTGATCGGCCGGACGACGGCGCTGCCGCTGGCGTGGCGGCGCCCGGGAGGCGATGCCCCTTCGCGCGAGCAGCGCTCGAACGCTGCCATCTTACGTTGCGAAATCCATCGGTCAGATCGATCGGGTTGAGTGGTCGCGGGCTGAATATTGTCCCATGCCGTAATTTTTAACTGTTAGACGTCCAGTCTGCCGGACGGGATATGATGTCCCGTCTGAGGGTAAAATGTTCTCACGACTGAAGATCGCCGCGAAGATCGCGGTGGTGACCTCGCTGCTCTGCGTCATGGCCGGCTTTGCGCTGTGGTACGCGTCGTCTCGTCTGACCGAGATCGGTGCCCGCTACGACCGCTTCGTCGCCCGCGAGAATCGCGGCTTCGCCGGTGCCCGGCACGTGGCCCGGTCCGTGTTCGAGATCGGCTACGCCCTCGACCGGGCCGTGGCGGCGCCGGACGCGGCGGCCCGGCAGCCCTACCTCGCGCAGGTCGACGCGTCGCAGGCGCGGCTGCGGCAGGTCATGGCCGAACTGCCGGCGCAGCTGCCCGCCTTCGCGAGCCGGATCGCCGCCCAGGCCGGCGCGGTCGAGCGCTTCGCCGCCGAGAGCCTGGCGGTGCGCCGGATGATCGAGGCGGGCGAGGCGTCGCGCGCCGCCGCCCAGGTCCGGCAGGTCGTCGATCCGCTGACGAAGACGGCGACCGAGCGCTTCGGCGCCCTCTCGGACGACATCGCCGCCGCCATCGAGGCCGAGGCCGCGGGCCTCGCCGCCGAGACCCGCGCGGCGCAGGGCATGACCCACGCGCTCGGCCTTTGTGCCGTGGCGGCGGGCTTCGTCCTCGCGATGGTCATGTCGGCCTTCGGCATCACCCGGCCGCTGAACCGCCTCATCGCGGCGATGAACCGGATGGCCGAGGGGGAGGTCGAGGCCCGCCTCGTCGAGACGCGGCGCGGCGACGAGGTCGGCGCGGTGGCCCGGGCGGTCGAGGGCATCAAGGCCATGGTGGCCCGCAAGGTGGTGGAGGATGCCGAGCGCGGACAGCAGGCCGTCTCCGCCTCGTCGCAGGAGCGCCGCGGCATGCTGATCGGCCTCGCCGAGGAATTCGAGCGCGAGGTGGGCGGCATCTCCGGAGCGATCGCCTCCGCCTCCGCCCAGCTCCAGGACGCGGCCCGCACGATGAGCTCCACCGCGACCGAATCCGCGGCGCAATCGACCGCCGTGGCCGCGGCGGCCGAGCAGGCGGCGGCGAACGTCCACACCGTGGCGGCGGCGGCGGAAGAACTCGGCTCCTCGGTCCAGGAGATCGGCCGCCAGGTCGACGGCGCCGCCCGCCTCGCCGAGGCCGCGGTCGCGCAGGCCGGCCGCACCGGCGAGGCGGTGCAGGGCCTGAGCCAGGCCGCCGCGCGCATCGGCGACGTCACCGAGATGATCTCGACGATCGCGGCGCAGACCAACCTGCTCGCCCTCAACGCCACGATCGAGGCGGCGCGCGCTGGTGCGGCGGGCCGGGGCTTCGCGGTGGTGGCCGCCGAGGTGAAGGCGCTGGCCGACCAGACCGCGCGGGCGACCGCCGAGATCGCCGGCCAGGTCGGGGCGGTGCGCGATTCGACCGGCACGGTGGTGGCGGCCATCGACGGCATCGCCGGCAGCATCCGCGAGATCAGCGGCGTGTCCGCCTCGATCGCCGCGGCGGTGGAGGAGCAGGACGCGGCGACCCAGGAGATCGTCCGCAACGTGTCCCAGGCCGCCACCGGCACCGGCGAGGTGACGGGCAATATCGGCGGCGTCGCGCAGGCCGCGGAAGGGACCGGCCGCGCCGCGAGCCAGGTCCTCGACACGGCCTCCGGCCTGTCGCGCCAGTCCGACCGTCTGGCCGCCGAGGTGCGCCGCTTCGTCGACACGATCCGGGCGGCGTGACCCGAGCCGCCCGTCCCGGCCCGGGATGGGCGGCAAAAATCCCCTTATGGAAAGCAGCCTTCGTAGGAAAGGATCCCCCGTGGGACGATCCCTCGGGGGCTTCGTCGCGTCAGCCGAGCGCCAGGGCCTTGAGGTCGAAGCCGGGATCCGCCGCCTGCTCGGGCGTCGGGCTGCGGCCGGCCTGGAGCAGGCGCCGGGCGATCATGTGATCGGCCGGGCGGTTGAGCGATTCGACCCCGGCGAGGCGTTCCCCGCGGTAGCAGAACACCGAGACGGCGCCCGAATCCGGGTCGCCCCGGCGCACCGCGTGGTCGTGCGGCTGGCACAGGCCGGCGATCTGGAGCTTGAGCGGGCCCTGGTCGCTCCAGAACCACGGCACCGCCGCGAAGGCGGCAGAGCGCCCGGTGAGGCGGGCGGCGACGCAGCGGGCGCCGTCGACGGCGTTCTGCACCGATTCGATCCGCACCCGCGCGCCGGCGGCATGGGGCGAGGGGAAGCTGGCGCAATCGCCGATCGCCGAGATCGCCGGATCCTCGGTCGCCAGCATCGCGTCGACGGCGATCCCGTTCTCGATCCGCAGACCCGCCGCCTTCGCGAGGTCGTCGTTCGGCAGGATCCCGATGCCGACGAGGACGAGGTCGGCCGCGACCTCGCGGCCGTCCGACAAAGCCACCGCCCGGACGCAGGTGTCCCCGACCAGCCCCGAGACGCCGCTGCCGAACAGGAAGCGCGTGCCGGCCCTGACATGCGAGGCCTCGATCAGCGCCGCCATGCCGGGCGAGACCGAGCGGGCGAGCGGGCGCTCCAGCCCCTCGATCACCGTGACGGGCAGGCCCTGCTGCGCGCAGACCGCCGCGAATTCGAGCCCGATGAAGCCGGCTCCCACCACCGCGACCGCGCGTGACCCGGCGAGCGCCGCCTTCAGGGCCTCGGCCTCGGCGAGGGTCCGCAGCTGGTGCACCCCCGGCAGATCGGCGCCCGGCACCGGTAGCGGCCGGTTGCGCGAGCCGGTCGCCAGGACGAGGTGGTCGTAAGGCAGCGCCTCCCCGGACGCGAGCTGGAGGCGCTGCGCCGTCCGATCGATCGCGACCGCCCGTTCTCCCGCCCGCACCGTCAGCCGGTGCTCTGCGAAGTAGGCCTCCGGCCGCAAGGCGAGACCCGCCGCGTCGGTCTTGCCGAGCATGTAGGCCTTCGACAGGGGCGGCCGGCCGTAGGGCAGGCCGGGCTCCTCGCCGACGAGGGTCACCGGCCCGGCATAGCCGCCCTCTCGTAAGGACGCCCCGAGCTGAAAGCCGGCCTGGCCGGCACCGACCACCACGATTCCGTTCATCGGCAGGACATACCCCGGAAGACGCAGCGGCGTCGAGCTTGGCGCTGCGGCGAGCTTGGGCGCTACCAGGCGACGCAGAGCTTGCCGAAATGGCTCCCGCCCTCCTGGTGGCGGAACGCCTCGGGCAGCGCCTCGAACGCGTAGGTCCGGTCGATCACCGGGCGGATCCCGGTCCGGTCGAGGCCCGCGACGTAGTCCTGCTGCTGGCGCCGGCTGCCGACGATCAGGCCCTGGAGCCGGGTCTGCTTCGCCATCAGGGCCGAGGTCGGGACCTCGCCGGCCCGCCCGGTGAGCACGCCGATCAGCGCGATGTGGCCGCCGACGCGGACCGCCTCGATCGACTGCGCCAGGGTGCCGGGCCCACCGACCTCGACGACGTGGTCGACGCCGACACCGCCGGTCCAGTCGCGCACGCGCCGGCCCCAGTCGGGATTCGTGCGGTAGTTGAGGGTGTGGTCGGCGCCGAGCACCCGCACCCGCTCCAACTTCTCGTCCGAGGAGGAGGTGACGATCACCGCGGCGCCCATCGCCTTGGCGATCTGCAGGGCCGCGATCGAGACGCCGCCGGTGCCGAGCACCAGCACCGTGTCGCCGGCCTTCAGCCCGCCGTCGCCGACGAGGGCGCGCCAGGCGGTGAGCCCGGCGGTGGTGATGGTGGCGGACTCGGCATGGCTCCAGCCGCGCGGCGCGCGGGTGAAGGCGCCGGCCGGCCGGACCGCGTGCGTCACGGCGAAGCCGTCGATCCCGTCGCCGGGCACCTGCGCGAAGGTGCCGACCGGCGCTTGCGGCAGCCCGTCGGCCCAGTGCGGGAAGAAGCAGGAGACGACCGCGTCGCCGGGGGCGAACTCGGTGACGCCCGCGCCCACCGCCTCGACGGTGCCGGCCCCGTCCGACATCAGCACGCGACCGTCCTCGGCGGGCGAGCGCCCGCTCGCCACCAGCAGGTCGTGGAAGTTGAGCGAGGTCGCGCGGATCGCCACCCGGATCTCGCCGCGGCCCGGTTGCCCGGGATCGGGCCGCTCGGCGATCTCGAGCCGGTCGAGGCCGCCGGGTGTGCGGACGACGAAGGCCTGCATTCTGTCCTCCTGGCCGGTTGCGCCGCCTTGCGGGCGGCGGGGTTCGGTGAGGGGGTGCAGTTAGAACATGCGGCGGGGGATTCGAGCGGGGCGGGAGGGGATTTTGAGGGCGCCGCCAAGCCGAACGGCTCGACCACGCATCATGAGCCACCGCCCTTTCCCGGACGACTGGAGCGTCAGCGGAAGGAGATCCGGGATCCAGCGGAAGAAGTGCCGCGTAGCGGCTCTATCTTTGTAACGTTGCAGACATGCGGACGCTTCGCGACTTTTCGCGCTGGATCCCGGATCTCCTTCCGCTTCGCTTCAGTCGTCCGGGAAAGGGGGAGAGTTCTTGATCCGGCTTCTGCTTGCAACGGAGGTGACCGCCCTGGCCTGACGCGGGAGAACGAGGTCAGCCGAGGCCGCTAGGCTTAAGTCCTCAATGCTCCCGCGCCGCCAGCACCGCCTCGGCCCGGATCTCCTCGGTGAGCTGCGCCTTCAGCCGCGAGAACTCGGGGCTCGTCTTGATCGTGTAGTGGCGCGGATGGCCGAGATCGACCGGCACGTCGGCCTTGATCCGCCCGGGGCGGGCGGTCATCACGATCACCCGCGAGGCCATGAAGATCGCCTCTTCGATGTCGTGGGTGACGAAGATCACGGTCTTGCGCTCGCGCTCCCAGATGCCGAGCAGGAGTTCCTGCATCAGCCCGCGGGTCTGGTTGTCGAGCGCGCCGAACGGCTCGTCGAGGAGCAGGATGGCGGGGTCGTTGGCGAGCGCCCGGGCGATGGCGGTGCGCTGCTGCATGCCGCCGGAGAGCTGCTTGGGGTAGTGCCCCTCGAAGCCGCGCAGGCCCACCTTGTCGAGATAGGCCGCGACGGTCTCGCGGCGCTGGTTGATCGGCACGCCGCGCTCGCGCAGGCCGAAGCCGATATTCTCCGCCACCGTCAGCCAGGGAAAGAGGGTGTAGGACTGGAACACCATGCCCCGGTCGGGGCCGGGCCCGCGCACCTCGCGCCCCTCGACCAGGACGCGGCCGGCACTCGGCCGGTCGAGCCCGGCGATGATGCGCAAGAGCGTCGACTTCCCGCAGCCCGAGGGCCCGAGGATGGTGATGAAGTCGTTCTTCGCCACCGTGAGGTCGGTGGGGCTGAGGGCTTGCACGGGCTTGGCGCCGCGGTGGCCGGGGAAGGTCCGCGACACCCCCTCGACCGCGACCTCGATACTGTCCCGCATCAGGCGAGCTTCCAGGGAAACAGGAGCCGGTTGGCCGCCTTGAACAGGAAGTCCGAGACGAGGCCGATCAGCCCGATGACGATGATGCCGAAGATGATCTGGCCGGTGGCGAGCAGCGCCTGGCTCTCGATGATCATGTGGCCGATGCCCGACGAGGAGCCGATCAGCTCGGCGACGATGACGTAGGTCCAGGCCCAGCCGAGCACGAGGCGCAGGATCTCGGCGATCTCCGGGGCGGTCGCCGGGAGGAGCACCCGGCGGATGATGCCGGTGTCGCTGGCCCCCAGCGTGTAGGCTGCCTCGACGAGGTCGCGCCGGACGTTGCCGACCGCGACCGCGATCATCAGGATCAGCTGGAACACCGAGCCGATGAAGATCACGAGGAGCTTCTGCGTCTCGCCGATGCCGGCCCACAGGATCAAGAGCGGCACGAAGGCCGAGGCCGGCAGGTAGCGGGCGAAGGACACGAACGGTTCGAAGAACGCCTCGACCGGCTTGTAGGCGCCCATCATCACGCCGAGCGGCACCGCCACCAGGCAGGCGAGCAGGAAGCCGCCGACCACCCGCCACACCGTGACGCCGATATCCGACAGGAAGTCGAACCGGGTCAGCAGCAGCCAGCCGTCCTGGACCATCGTGACCGGATCGGCCAGGAATGTCTTCGGGACGAGCCCCCCGAGGGTCGCGGCGGCCCAGGCCGCCACGAACAGCACGAAGAAGCTCAGTCCTAAGACGACCTTCGCCGGCCCGCCGACCGGCTGCAGCGGACGCAGGTGCCTCACTCCGAACGCCTCACTGCACGTAGCGGCCGTCGGAGAGCCCGGCGATGTCGGGCTTCTGCCGGATCACCCCGATCTCGAGCAGCAGGTCGGCCGCCTGCTCGGAGAACTTCTGGATCTCGCCGTTGAAGAACGCCTTGTTGGCGGCGCGATCCTGCCAGCGCAGGAACTTTGCCGAGTTGCCGAAGGCCTCGCCGGTCTGCTTCACGTCGGCGCCCATGATCTCGTAGGATTTCTGGGGATCCTTGGCGATCATGTCGAGCGCCTCGAAGTAGCTGTCGGCGAGCGCCTTCGCGGCCTTCGGGTTCTGGTCGAGGAAGTCGGGGGTGCAGCCGAAGGTGTCCATCACCATCGGGTAGTCGAGGGTGGTGGCGATGATCTTGCCGGCCTGCGGCGCGGCGCGCACCGACGACAGATAGGGCTCGTAGGTCATCGCGGCGTCGTTCTGGCCGGCGATGAAGGCCTGCGCGGCCGGTCCCGGCTCGAGGTTGACGACCTTCACGTCCTTGAGCGACAGGCCGTTGGCCTTGAGCATCCAGGCGAGGCCGAAATACGGCGCGGTGCCGGGCACCGAGGCCGCCACGGTCTTGCCCTTCAGATCCTTGATCGCCGCGACGTCGTTGCGGACGGCCAGCCCGTCGGCGCCGTAGGACTTGTCGAGCTGGAAGATCTGCTTCGTCGGCACGCCGTTGGCGTTCCACACCACCCAGGTCTCGACCGTGGTGGCGGCGCATTGCACGTCGCCGGAGCGGATCGCGAGGTGGCGGCTCGCCTGCGGGATCTTCTTCAGCGAGACGTCGAGGCCGTTCTTCTTGAAGATGCCGGCTTCCTTGGCGAGCGTCAGGGGCGCGAAGCCGGTCCAGCCGCTGAGGCCGACCGTTACCTTCGTCTCCTGAGCCTGCACCGGCAGCACCAGCGCGACTGCTCCCACCAAACCTGCGGCAACCGCCCTCATCGTCCCCTCCCGCCTGAGCCTCGCCTGTCGTACCGTCGCCCAGCCTTTGTGTATAGACATAATAGCGGGCAGCCTGCCCGCCGATCCGGCACATCCCCTGCGCTTTCCGCCCCCTGCACCCGAACGCCGCCGCGCGCGTTGTCGGGGCTGACGCGAGAGTCGCGTAAGGAGCAGTCGCATGAGCGGAACAACGCGTCCCACCGTCGTGGTGACCGGCGGCAGCGCCGGCGTCGGGCGCGCCGTCGCGGTCGCCTTCGGGCGCCGGGGCTGGAACGTCGGCATCGTCGCGCGGGGCCGGGCCGGGATCGAGGCGGCGGTCGAGGAGGTGCGGGCGGTCGGCGGCCAGGCGCTCGGCTACCGCGCCGACGTCGCCGACCCGGCGGCTCTCGACCGGGCGGCGGACGCCTTCGCGCAGGAATTCGGCGGCATCGACGTCTGGGTCAACAACGCGATGGTGACGGTCTACGCCGAGGTGGCGGACACGAGCCCGGAGGAGTTCCGGCGCGTCACCGAGGTCACCTATCTCGGCCAGGTCCACGGCACGCTCGCCGCCCTGCGCCACATGAAGGCGTCGGATCGCGGCACCATCGTGCATGTCGGCTCGGCGCTCGCCTACCGGTCGATCCCGCTGCAATCGGCCTATTGCGCCGCCAAGTCGGCGGTGCGCGGCTTCGTCGACAGCCTGCGCACCGAGTTGCTGCACCACCGCAGCCGGATCCGGCTGACCATGGTGCAGCTGCCGGCGGTGAACACGCCGCAATTCGACTGGGCCCGCTCGCGCCTGCCGCGCAAACTGCAGCCTGTGCCACCGATCTTCCAGCCCGAGGCGATCGCCGAGGAGATCGTGCGCGCCGCCCACGACGCGCCGCGCGAACTCTGGATCGGCACCCCGTCCTGGCTCGCGATCTTCGGCGCGCAGGCCGCGCCTGCCTTCAGCGACCATTACCTCGCCCGCCACGGCTATCGCGGCGAGATGACCGCGCAGGCCGCCGAACGCGGCCGGCCCGACAACCTGTTCGAGCCGGTCGATGCCCGGCGGGACCACGGCGCCCGCGGGCGGTTCGACGACCGGGCGAAAGGGAGCGTCGTCGCGGCGGATCCGATGTGGCTGCATATCGGGCTGATCGCCGCAGCCGGGCTGATCGGCGGGAGCGCGCTGGCGGCGGCCCGGCGGAGCGGGCAGCCGTCACGCATCGGCGGATGAGGCCGGCACCCGAACCCTCCCCCGTAGAAGCCGGGCTGTCCAGGAAAAGAACGAGCGCAGGTCCCCCCTCTCCCGTTTGGGAGAGGGGCTGGGGGGATCGAAGATCCCGCGTGAGGGTGGCTCGGCTTCCGCAATGACCCTGAACCGTCGAGCTG
Organism: Methylobacterium sp. 17Sr1-1; assembly: GCF_003173775.1. Taxonomy (NCBI): domain Bacteria; kingdom Pseudomonadati; phylum Pseudomonadota; class Alphaproteobacteria; order Hyphomicrobiales; family Methylobacteriaceae; genus Methylobacterium; species Methylobacterium sp. 17Sr1-1. The sequence goes on from NZ_CP029552.1 coordinate 1,775,754, forward strand.
CGCAGCTCGACCGTTGGCAGTTTATCCTGAACCGAGCCACCCTGCGCGATCTTCGATCGCCCCTACCCCTCTCCCACTCGGGAGAGGGGATCCCGCGGTTGATTCTAAAGGGTTTTCCCCGAAAGACCCTGCCGCAGAGGGGGGGCAGATACGCATCACCGCACGGGTCCCGCCCCCGGCCCCGTGCGGATCGCCCACAGCTCCGTCGGCAGGCTGATCGGGGCGCCGGGCTTGTAGTCGGCCGAATCCTGGATGTGCGAGGTGGTGACGTAGATCGTGCCGTCCGGTCCCTCGCTGAAGGTGTCGGGCCAGCGCAGCTGCCTGTCCTGGACCAGGGTGGTCAGCCCGCCGCCGGCCTGCGCGAGGTCGCGCACCTTGACCGCGTCGTCCTGCGGCGAGGTCACGTACATCCGGCCGTCCTTGCGCGCGATCAGCAGGCCGTCCGCCGGCCCGTTCTCGCCGACCGCGACGACCTTGCCGCCCAGCGTCCGGTCGGTCAGCATCTCGGGCACCACGGACGCGGTGGCCCAGCCGGTCAGCGCGTCGGTCGGCAGGCTGTAGAGCGTCTTGCCCTTGATCGCCTGCCAGTACAGCGTCTTGCCATCGGGGGAGAGCGCGATGCCGTCGGCCGAAAAGCTGACGCCGCGCCCATCCGGCCGGCGCAGCGGCTGGCCGTCGGCGGTCACGGTCACACTCTTGTCCGGCATGGTCGTGGGATGGCCGGAGAGGACGCGCCGCGCCGCCCCGCCGTCGAGGTCGACGACGATCAGGGCGCCCTCGGCGCCGGAATCGGTGAGGTAGGCGGTCTTGCCGTCCGGCGAGATCCGCACGTCGTTGATGTAGGAGGCCTGCAGCACGGTGCTCGCGTCGAACGGGATCGTCTTGACCACCTGGTTGGTCTTGAGATCGATGCCGACGAGCTTCGGCCCGTCCTTGATCACCGCCCCCATCGCGGGGGCGGCGGCATCCACCACCCAGAGTCGATCCTGGGCGTCGGCCACCACGCTCTGCACGCAGACGAAGTGGGTCCTGGGGTCGATCTCGTCCTGCTTGGCGTTGCGCCAGGAGTTCCAGCCGGCATCCGGATAGGGCACCGGCTTGCCGTCCTTCAGCTCGGCCACCGAGACCGGGGCATCCTCGCTCCAGCGCGGGAAGTTGACGAAGATCCGGCCGTCGCGTGCCACCGTGACGCCGGTGACCTGATGGTCGAAGCTCGCGACCTTGTCGAGGCGGGGGCTCGCTCCCTGCGCCAGGGCCGCCGGCGCGGCGCCGGCCAGGAGAAGCAGGGCGAGCCCGAGGCGGGCGCCGGTAGGGTGCAACATCGAAACAACTCTCCGTCCGGGCGGTCGCCCGGACGGTGAACGCAGCGGAACCCCGCCAAGGTCCCGGGGAGCATTTTTACCCTGTGGTCGTCCGCCCCGGCCCGTAGCCGGCGGGCGGGCGCGAGCCGAGATGGGAGCGCAGGGTGCGGCCCTCGTACTGGTCACGGAACAGGCCGCGGCGGCGCAGTTCCGGCAGGACCAGCTCGATGAAGTCGTCGAGCCCGCCCGGCAGGGTCGGGGGCATGATGTTGAAGCCGTCGGCGCCCCCGGCGCGGAACCGCGCCTCCATCTCGTCAACGATCTGCGCCGGCGTGCCGACGATCTGCGAGTGGCCCCGGGCGCCGGCGATGCGCAGGTAGAGCTGGCGGAGCGTCAGGCCCTCGCGGCGGGCGAGATCCAGCATCAGCTGCTGGCGCGATTTTCCGCCCTCGGTCGCGGGCAGCTCCGGCACCGGGCCCTCGGGATCGAAGCCCGAGAGGTCGTGGCCGACCATGCGGCTCAAGAGCGCCAGCCCCACCACCGGGTCGATCAGCGCCTGCAGCTCCTCGAACTTGTCCCGCGCCTCCGACTCGGTGCGGCCGACGACCGGAAAGAGCCCCGGCATCACCTTGAGGTCGTCGGGGGAGCGGCCGAAGCGGGCCATGCGGCCTTTCAGGTCGCGGGCGAAGTCCACCGCCTCGTCGAGGGTCTGGTTGGCCGTGAACACGATCTCGGCGGTGCGTGCCGCCAGGTCCCGGCCCGGCCCCGACGAGCCGGCCTGGACCAGCACCGGCTGGCCTTGCGGCGTGCGCGGGATGTTGAGCGGGCCGCGGACCTCGAAATGCGTGCCGTGATGGTCGAGGGGCCGGAAGCCGTCGGGCTTCGAGAACTGGCCCGACGCCTTGTCGATCACGACCGCGTCGTCGTCCCAGGTGTTCCAGAGACCCAGCACCACGTCGACGAACTCCTCCGCCCGCTCGTAGCGGTCGGCGTGGCGGGCGATCCGGTCATTGCCGAAATTCGCCGCTTCGAGGTCGGTGGCGGAGGTGACGAGGTTCCAGCCGGCCCGGCCGCCGCTGAGGTGGTCGAGGGAGGCGAAGCGGCGGGCGACGTTGTAGGGCTCGTTGAAGCTCGTCGAGGTGGTGGCGACGAGGCCGATCCGGCTCGTGACCGCAGCGAGCGCCGAGAGCAGGGTGACGGGCTCGAAATGCGCCGAGCGGGCGGTGCGCTCGCTCGAGCGCAGGTCGGCGTCGCGGATGCCGGTGCCGTCCTCGAGGAAGATCAGGTCGAACTTCGCCGCTTCCGCCCGCTTGGCCCAGCCGACATAGCGGTCGAGGACAAGGCCGCCATCGGCCTCGCTCGACGGGTGGCGCCAACCGGCGACGTGGTGGCCGGTGGCGTAGAAGAAGGCGCCGAGGCGCATCGTACCGTCAGTCATCGCTCCCCCGAGGTATCGGGACCCTGTCGTCGGATCTAGCGCCGGGCGCGCGATCTGCCCGTCACCCTCGCGCGACCGCGTCGAGCGCCCGGGCTAGGTCTCCCAGAAGATCCTCCTCCGCCTCCAGCCCGACCGAGAGCCGCACCAGCCCGTCGCCGACGCCGGCCCGCTCCCGGGCCTCCGGGTCCATCGCCGCGTGGGTCATGGTCACCGGGTGGGCGATCAGGCTCTCGACCCCGCCGAGGGACTCGGCCAGGCTGAAGATCCGGAGCGCCCCGACGAGCCGGCGCACCGCCTCGCGCCCGCCGGCGAGCTCGGCGCTCAGCATCGCCCCGAAGCCGCGCTGCTGGTCCTTGGCGACGGCGTGGCCGGGATGGCCTTCCAGGCCCGGATAGTAGACGCGGGCGATCGCCGGATGCGCGTCGAGGAAGGCGGCGACCGCCGCGGCGTTGCGGCTCTGGCGCTCGATGCGGGGAAACAGCGTGCGCACGCCGCGTAGGGTGAGGTAGGCGTCGAAGGGCGAGCCGGTGACCCCGACGGTGTTGGCCCAGGCGGCGAGCTCGTCGCCCAGGGCGGCGTCGGCGGCGATCACCGCGCCGCCGATCACGTCCGAATGGCCGTTGATGAACTTGGTGGTCGAGTGGACGACGAGGTCGGCCCCGAGCGCCAGCGGCTGCTGCAAAGCCGGGGACAGGAAGGTGTTGTCGACGACGAACAGCGCACCCGCCGCCTTGGCGAGCGCGGCCACGCGGCGGACATCCGTGATGCGCATCAGCGGGTTGCTGGGCGTCTCGGTGAGGACGATCCGGGCGCCTTCACTGAGCGCGGCCCTCAGCGCCCCCTCGTCGGTCTGGTCGACGAAGGCGACGCGGTAGTGGCCCCGCGCCGCGCGCATCGACAGCAGCCGGTGGGTGCCGCCGTAACAATCGTGCGGCGCCACCAGGAGGTCGCCGGGGCGCAAGGGGGAGAGGGCGAGGTCGAGGGCCGCCATGCCGCTGGACATCACCACCGCGCGGGCGCCGCCCTCCAGCTTCGCCAGGGTATCGGCGAGCTGGTCGCGGGTCGGGTTGCCGAGGCGGGCATAGTCGTAGGCCCGGGCCTTCTCGAACTCCGCGAAGGTGTAGGTCGTCGAGAGGTAGAGCGGCGGGGTCACCGCGCCGAAGGCCGTGTCCGTCCCGATCCCGTTCGCGGCGGCGATCGTCTCCGCCCGCCTGTGCTCGTTCGCCAAGTCCTGATCGGGCACGTCGTTCTCTCCCGCTCGCGCGCTGCGTCCGTTTCGTTCTTTATGAAGAACGAAACGGACGATCAACGAAAAAGCGTTCGGAGCGGCGAATAGAAGTGCTATTTCAGCCCGAAGCCGCGGCGCTCCAGGATGCCGCGCAGGCGATCGCGGCCGCTGAGCGAGCCGGGCCCGCGCACCCGCTCGAGCGCGGCCCCGCTCCAGCCGACTTCCGGCATCCGCTGCCCGGCCTGGAAGCCGACCATCGCGGCGTCGTAGGCCGCGATCGGACCGCCCGCGAGGGCGGGATCGTAGCGGCCGCGATGCAGCACCACCTCCTGCGGCAGGCGCGGCTTGACCGCGGCCGGCCGCTCTGGATCGGGCCAGCCGACGCAGTGGCCGAACACCGCCAGCACGTTCGGCGGCAGGCCGAGGAGGTCGGCCACCGCCTCCGGATCGTTGCGCAGGGCCCCGATATAGACCGAGCCGAGGCCGAGGGATTCGAGCGCCACGGTGGCGTTCTGGGCCGCGAGCGCGGCATCGACCACGCCGACCATCAGCATCTCGAGGTAGTCGAGCCCCTCCGTCGGCGCGTCCCGGTCGCGCCCGAGCGCGCCGAGGCGCGACAGGTCGGCGAGCCAGACCAGGACCAGCGGCGCCTCGACGACGTGGCGCTGGCCGCGCGCCACCTCGGACAAGCGGCGCTTCGTTGCCGGATCCTCGACCGCGACGACGCTCCAGGTCTGGAGGTTGGACGAGCTCGGCGCCGATTGCGCCGCGGCGACGAGCGTTTCCAGGGTGCCGTCGGGGAGCGGGTCGGGCCGGAACGCCCGCACCGTGCGGTGGGCGAGGAGGCCCGCGATGACCTCGTTCCAGGCGATGTCGAGGGCCGTCTCCGCGCCGTACCGCGCCCTCAGGGCGTCGCCCCGTCCCGTCTCGCTCATGCGACCCTCGCCCGTTCCCGCTGCCCCGGGCGGAGTAGTACACGAACTTCATTGACTAACCAGGGCGGCGATCCCAGATCGGGGCGGCGCGGCCGCACGGGCCAGCACGGGGAGCCCGACATGGCGCGACACCGCAGGCTTCATCTCGGCGCCTTCATGCGCCCGGTCGGCATCCACACCGCCTGGTGGCGCTATCCGGGCGGCCTGCCGGACGCCAACTTCAATTTTCGCCACCTCGCCCGGTTCGCGCGCGAGCTGGAGGCGGCGAAGTTCGACGCCTTCTTCATGGCCGATCACCTCGCGGTGCTGAACATGCCGGTCGAGGCGCTCAAGCGCTCGGCCACCGTGACCTCGTTCGATCCCGCGACGCTGCTGCCGGCGCTCGCCGTGGTCACCGAGCGGATCGGGCTCGTCGCCACGGCCTCGACCACCTACGACCAGCCGTTCCACGTCGCCCGGCGCTTCGCCTCGCTCGATCACCTAAGCAACGGCCGCGCCGGCTGGAACGTGGTGACGACCTCGAACCCGGATGCCGCGAAGAATTTCGGCCTGGAGCACCATCCCGAGCACGCCGACCGCTACGACCGGGCGCACGAATTCGTCACGGTGGTGAAGGGCCTGTGGGATTCATTCGCCGACGACGCCTTCCTGCGCGACGTCGCGAGCGGGATCTTCTTCGACCCCGACAAGATGCACGTCCTCGACCACCAGGGACCCCACCTCTCGGTGCGCGGACCCCTCAACGTCGCCCGGCCGGTCCAGGGCTGGCCGGTGATCGTGCAGGCGGGCGCGTCCGAGGCCGGGCGCCAGCTCGCCGCCGAGACCGCCGAGGTGATCTTCGGGGCCGCCGCCAGCCTCGAGGACGGGCGGCGATTCGCCGAGGACGTGCGCGGCCGCATGGTCGCGGCGGGCCGCGATCCCGACCATCTCAAGATCCTGCCGGCCTGCTTCGTGGTGGTCGGCGACTCGGTGGAGGAGGCGCGCGAGAAGCGCGCGCATCTCGACGGCCTGGTGCACGAGGCGAGCGCCATCGCCGCCCTGTCGATCGCGCTCGGCGTCGATGCCTCGGCCTTCGATCCCGACGGTCCGCTGCCGGAGATCCCGGAGAGCAATCAGTCGAAGACCGGGCGCGAGCGGGCGATCACGCTGGCGCGCCGCGAGGGCCTGACCGTCCGCCAGCTGGCGCAGCGCCTCGGCGGCTATGCGGGCCTCGCGATGGTCGGCACGCCCGAGACCATCGCCGACGAGATGCAGGCCTGGCTCGAGGCCGGGGCGAGCGACGGCTTCAACGTCATGGTCTCGGATGTGCCGCAGGGGCTCGAGGACGTCACCCGCAAGGTGGTGCCGGAGCTGCAGCGCCGCGGCCTGTTCCGCACCGAGTACGAGGGCACGACCCTGCGCGAGCATCTCGGCCTGCCCCGGCCGGAGAACCGGTTCTTCGCCGGGGCGGGCGGGTGAGACCTACTTCGAACTGAACACCTGCACCATGGCGGGGGTGAGGATCACCACGAACAGCACCGGCAGGAAGAACAGGATCATCGGCACGGTGAGCTTCGGCGGCAGGGCGGCGGCCTTCTTCTCGGCCTCGTTCATGCGCTGGTCGCGGCTCTCCTGGGCCAGCACCCGCAGGGCCTGGCCGATCGGGGTGCCGTAGCGCTCGGCCTGAATCAGCGCCGTGGTGACGTTCTTGACTGATTCGAGCCCGGTGCGGTGGGCGAGGTTCTCGTAGGCGACGCGCCGGTCGGTGAGATAGGCCAGTTCGGCGGTGGTGAGCGCCATCTCCTCGGCCAGCGTCATGCACTGGTTGGCGATCTCGACGCCGACGCGCCGGAACGCCGCCTCGATCGCCATGCCGGATTCGACGCAGATCAGCAGGAGGTCGAGCGTGTCCGGCCAGTTGCGCTGGATCACCGCCCGGCGCTTGGAGGTCTGGTTGCGCAGGAAGACCTCCGGCGCCTTGATGCCGAGATAGACCGCCACCACCACCATTCCGAAGCGGATCAGCGCCGGCTGGTCCACCACCTCGATCACGAACAGGTAGAACACCGACAGGACGAAGAAGGCGATCGGCATCACCAGGCGGAAGAACAGGAACGCGATCTCGGCCTGCGGGCCGCGATAGCCCGCCATCATCAGGCTGTTCTTGGCGTTCTCGGTGCCGAGCCAGTCGTCGAGGCGCAGGCGCTCGACCACGCGCTTCATGTAGGCCTTGGGCTCCTGGCGCAAGGACGCCTTCTGGTTCAGGCGCTCGCGCTCGCGCAGGCGGATGCGGTCGCGCTCCTTGCCCACCGCCTTGAGGCGGTGGCGGAGCCGGTCGGGCTCCAGCAGCGCCTGGGCCAGGGTGAAGACTGTGGCCGCCGCCGCCACCGCCGCGAGGGCCGCGCCGAGGAGGTATGGATCGGCCAGCTGATACAGGAACTGCATGCGCCGCCTCCTGGAGCGTCGGGGATGCCGGAAGTGTCGGGAAGGCGGGTCCGGAACGGCGCCGCGCTCATACCAACGGCCGTTGAAAACGACCTTTGGTTCTGCTCTCGAATTTTCGTCAAGCCTCTGGCTTGGCATCGAAAATTCGAGATGGATCAATGGCCCCGTCGATCTCGGGCTTGCTCGAGATCGACGGGGCCATTGGTATCAGATGTCGAAGCGGATCATCTTGCTCATCACGAACACGCCGATGAGCATCCACACGGCGGAGCAGGCCAGCGCCACGTGGCCGATCGTGGTGGTCCAGAGCAGCGAGATGTAGTCGGGGCTGGTGACGTAGGCGAGGAGGCCGACCACGAAGGGCAGCGAGGCGATGATCGCCGCCGAGGCCTTGGCCTCCATGCTCACCGCCTTGACCTTGTCGGCCATCTTGCGCCGGTCGCGCAGCACCCGCGAGAGGTTGCCCAGGGCCTCCGACAGGTTGCCGCCGGATTTCTGCTGGATGCCGATCACGATGGCGAAGAAATTCGCCTCCGGCACCGGCATCCGCTCGTAGAGGCGCCCGACCGCATCGCCGAGCGAGATGCCCAGCGCCTGGGCCTCGATCATCGCCCGGAACTCGCCCTTGACCGGCTCCCGGGCCTCGCGGGCGATGATGCGCAGGCAGTCGCCGACGGGGAGGCCGGAGCGGATGCCGCGCACGATCACGTCCATGGCGTTGGGCAGTTCGAGGATGAAGCGGGTCATCCGGCGCTGGCGCAGGTAGGAGAGCAGCCAGCGCGGCACGCCGAGGCCCGCCGCGAAGGCGAGGCCGGCCGCCATCAGCAGGTCGCCGCTCATCAGCAGGCCGAAGACGCCGACGAAGAGGCCGCCGAGCGCGCTGAACACGCAGAACTGGACCTTGGAGATCGACAGCCCCGCCTGGGTCAGCCGCAATTCGAGGCTGACGCGGCTCTTCTTCTCCTTGTCCTCGATCTCCTTCAGGCTCTTGGCCACCTGGTCGCGCCGGCTCACCGCCTGGACGCGCTCGACCGCCTGGCGCTGGCCGACCAGGGATTGCTGGCGCTTGGCAGCCCGGGCCTCGCTCGGCAGGAGCGGTACCACCACGGCGGAGGCGAGCGCCGCCGCGCTTGCCGCGAGCAGGCCCGCCGCGATCACCGCCTCGACGTCCATCACCCCCGCCCTCCAGCAGAGCCCCCTTCGATCGCGTTGCGATCGAAGGGGGCTCCGGGTCTTTGACTTTGCCGCATTGTCTTCGACGAACCGGTGTCCACTTCGCCGGACAATGCTCGGGCCGGAACGCGCCCCACCGCGTCGCGGGACGTCATGCCGTCTCCTCCACGCGCACCTCGGCGGCGTCGAGGGCGGCGGCGAGCGCCCGGTCCTCGCCGTAGTAGCGCGCCCGCTCCCAGAAGCGCGGCCGGCCGATGCCGGTCGAGCGGTGGCGGCCGATCAGCTTGCCGTTCTGGTCCTCGCCGACGACGTCGTAGACGAACAGGTCCTGGGTCGTGATGACGTCGCCCTCCATCCCCATCACCTCGGTGATGTGGGTGATGCGCCGCGACCCGTCGCGCAGGCGGGCGGCCTGGACGACGACGTCGATCGACCCGGCGATCATCTCGCGCAGGGTCTTGGAGGGCAGGCTGAAGCCGCCCATCGAGATCATCGACTCGATGCGGCCCAGGCACTCGCGCGGCGAGTTGGCGTGCAGCGTACCCATCGAACCGTCATGGCCGGTATTCATCGCCTGGAGGAGGTCGAAGGCCTCCGGCCCGCGCACCTCGCCGACGATGATCCGTTCGGGCCGCATGCGCAGGCAGTTCTTGATCAGGTCGCGCATCGAGACCGCGCCCTGGCCCTCGAGGTTCGGCGGCCGCGTCTCGAGGCGCACGACGTGCGGCTGCTGCAATTGCAGCTCGGCCGCGTCCTCGCAGGTGATGATGCGCTCGTCGTCGTCGATGTAGCGGGTGAGGCAATTGAGAAGCGTGGTCTTGCCCGAGCCGGTGCCGCCCGAGACCACCACGTTGCAGCGCACCCGCCCGATGATCTGCAGAATCTTGGCGCCCTCGGGCGAGATCGAGCCGAAGCGCACGAGCTGGTCGAGGGTGAGCTTGTCCTTCTTGAACTTGCGGATGGTGAGCGCCGGGCCGTCGATGGCGAGCGGCGGCGCGATCACGTTGACGCGCGATCCGTCCGGCAGGCGGGCGTCGCAGATCGGCGAGGATTCGTCGACCCGGCGGCCGACCTGGCTGACGATCCGCTGGCAGATGTTCATCAATTGCTGATTGTCGCGGAAGCGCACCGCGGTCATCTGGATCTTGCCGCCGACCTCGATGTAGGTCCGGTTGGCGCCGTTCACCATCACGTCGGCGATGTCGTCGCGGGCGAGCAGGGGCTCCAGCGGCCCGTAGCCGAGCACGTCGTTGCAGATGTCGTCGAGCAGCTCCTCCTGCTCGGCGATCGACATCACGACGTTCTTGAGGCCGATGATCTCGATGACGATGTCGCGGATCTCCTCCCGCGCCGCGTCCGGCTCGAGCCGGGCGAGCTGGGTGAGGTCGATCGCCTCGATCAGCGCGCCGAAGATCATGCTCTTCGTGCGGTAATACTCGTCGGAGCGGCCGTTCTCCACGGGCACCGGGGCCTCGCGGGAGGCGGCGAGGGAGGCGTTCAGCGGGGCGGTCTCGGCCCGCTTGCCGTCCTGGAAGACCGGCGCGGCCGCCTCGGTGAGCACCGGGGCGGGGCCGGCGGGGCGCGGGGCCGGCGCCTTCTGCGCGGTCGCTCCGGGTCTCCTGCCGAACATGGATCAGCGACACCTTCTCGGAAACGGGCGACGGGACGGGGCGGGAGGGGAGAGGCTCACGACGCCTTGCGGCGGGCGAGCCGGGCCAGCAGCGGTTCCAGGATGTTCCCGCGGCCGCGGCGGATCTCGGCGCGGCCCGTGAGGGATCCGGCGAGCTCGCTTAAGGTCTCCGTGACCTTGGCGCCGGGCTGCACCTCGGCCAGCATCTGGCCATTATTGGCCGCGGTGCCGAACAGGGCGGGCTCGAACGGCACCGTGGCGGCCACCGGCGCGTCGAGGGCCTTGGCGAATTCCGCCACGGCGATCTCGGGGCGCTTGGGCATCCCGACCCCGTTGAGGACGAGGCGCGGCATGCGGTCGTGCGGCCGCGACTGCCGCAGCACCTCGAACAGGTTGCGGGCGTTGCGCAGCGAGGTGAGGTCGGGGCCGGCCACTACCACGATCTCGTCGGCGCCGATCAGCATCCGCCGGCACCAGGCCGACCAGGCATGCGGCACGTCGAGCACGATGCAGGGCACGCTCGTCCGCAGGACGTCGATCACCCCGTCGAAGGCGCCCTCGACGAAGTCGGTCGGGCGGTCGAGGGTCGCGGGCGCGGCGAGCAGGCTCAGGTTGTCGGTGCATTTCGACAGGAGCCGGTCGACGAAGTTCGCGTCGACCCGGTCGGGCGCGAACACCGCCTCGGCCACCCCCTGCGGCGGGTCCTGGTTGAAGTTGAGCCCCGCGGTGCCGAAGGCGATGTCGAGGTCGGCGATCACCGTCGCGGTGGCGTAGTCGCGGGCCACCGCCCAGGCGATGTTGTGGGCGAGCGTCGAGGCACCGACGCCGCCCTTGGCGCCGACCACCGCGATGGTCCGCCCCAGGGGCTCGGCGGCGGGATCGCAGAACAGCTCGGAGATCGCCGCGATCACCGTGACGGGATCGATCGGCGCGATCAGGTACTCGCTCACGCCGCGGCGGATGAACTCGCGGTAGAGCACGACGTCGTTGACGTGGCCGACCACCACCACCTTGGTGCCGGAATCGCAGACCTCGGCCAGGCTGTCGAGGGCGGCGAGCGGGTTGCCCCGGGACGCGCCGAGCTCCACCATGAGGACGTTCGGGGTCGGCGCGCCGCGATAGGCCTCGACGGCGGCGGGCGCGCCGCCCATCTGGACGCGCGTATGCGCCTTCTGCATCCGCCGGTCGCCGGCGGCCGCCTCGATCACCGCCGCGACCTCGCCGGACTCGCAGAAGGCCTGCACGGTGATGCGGGGAACCGGGGTGATGACCCGGCCGGCGGGCTCGCCGCTCGGCTCAGACATGGCGCGTCGCTCCCCGCGAGGCGGCTCCCGGCGCGGGACGCCGTCCCTCGCCGGACCGGGCCCGGCCGGCGCCGGTGCGCCCCGTCGCGGCTGAGACTCTCGTCCGGCGCGTCGTCATCACTGCCCCACCTGGTTCTTCACGCTGGCGCGGCCATCCTGCTTCCAACTGGTTGATGGATCCTTTCCGGTGCGCAGGTCGGTCAGGTTCTGGGTCCGGATCACCGTATCGATCCGGCCCTCCTGGCGGCCGCGCACGAGGTCGACCGGGTCGACGATCTGGCTCGCGATGTTCGCCTGGGTGGCGCAGCCGAAGTTCCAGTAGGATTCGTTGCGCGCGTTGAAGCCCGCATTCGTGACGCCGAGATCCTGCGGCCACAGCCCGCAGGAGCCGGCCACCTTGGCCTGCATGCGCTGGAAGCTGAGGCGCACGGGCGCGCTCACCGCGACGTTGGCGACCGGATAGGGCGCGACGACGATCTCCCGCGGGCCGACGCCCCAGGCGACCGCCCGGGCGCGGACCCGCTCGAGGGTGCGCTCCACCGCGCCGCCGGGCACCTGCGAGCCGCGCGGAACCTCCAGGACCAGCACGCCGCGGCCGTAGCGGCGGTACTCGGTGAGGAACGCGTCGACGTCGTCGGCCTGGCGCGGGTCGATGTGCCCGGTCCCGGTCACGAACACGTCGAGGTTGCGGGGCGAATCCGACAGGACGATCGGGTGCCGCTCGGGAACCGTCGCCGGGTAGGTCGAGCCCGTGGTGAGCCGGCGGTCGGCGGCGCAGGCCGCGAGGCCGGCCGTGGCGGCGAGGAGCGTCAGGCGAAGGGCAATGCGGGTCATCGCGGGCATGGTCTCGACGAAGTCTTTGAGTCTCGGCGATGTCTCCCCGGCGGCCCGGGGGCGCGCTGCCGTCAGTCGGTGATGAAGCCGACCCGGCCGCGATAGCCGGAGGCGAGGGGGGCGCCGCCGACCGTGCCGTAGAGGCGGTTCAGGCGCCCGAGCACGATCGCCTGGCTGTCGGTCGACTCGGTGAAGCCGTCGTCGGGCTTCCTGACCTGGGCCGGGTCCATCGGCTTGGCGACGTAGGGCGTGACCATGATCATCAGCTCCGTCTCCTGGCGCTGGTAGTCGCGGGAGCGGAACAGGGCGCCGAGGACCGGCAGGTTGAGCAGGCCCGGCAGGCCGCTGATCGCCTGGCGGTTGCGCTGCTGGATCAGGCCCGCGATCATCATCGTCCCGCCCGAGGGCAGCTCGATCGTCGTCTCGGACTTGCGCACCGTGAGGCCCGGCACCGAGATGGTGTTGTTGCCGTTCGAGACCGGCACCGCGCTCTGCGGATCGAGCTCCGTGACGTTGGTGCCGACCCGGATCGAGATCCGGTTCTCGGACTGGACCACGGGGGTGAAGTTCAGCGCGACGCCGTAGGGCTTGTACTCGATGCCGACCGAGCAATTCGAGGAGTTCGAGGCGAGCACCGCCGAGCAGCTCTGGCTGGTCGGGACCGGGATCTCGCCGCCGGCGGTGAAGTTCGCCGCCTCGCCGGAGATCGCCGTCAGGGTCGGCTCGGCCAGGATCCGCGACACCCCGGCCTGCTCGAAGGCGCGCAGGTTGGCCTGCAGCGAGAAGCCGCCGGAGGTGGCCTTGCCGGTGATCCCGTTGCCCGCCGGAAAGGAGCCGCCGGTGAGCGGGAACGGCACGCCGTTGACGAAATTCATCGTGCTCCAGCTGGCGTTCAGGTTGACGCCGAACTGCTTGAGCACCTGGCGCGACACCTCGACCACGGTGACGCGCAGCATCACCTGATCCTTGCCGCGGATCGTCAGGTTGTTGATCACCGCGCCGCGGGTCGGCGCGCCGGCCCCGCCGGTGCCCACGAAGGCGTTGGCGATGTCGACGGCCTGCTGGGCCTCCGCCGCCGAGGCGACCGAGCCGGTGAGCAGCACCGAATCGCCCGCCGGCCGCACGTCGAAGCGGCCGTTCGGGAGACTGGCGGCCAGGGTCTGGCGCAGCACGTTGAGGTCACGCCCGACCGTGACGTCGAGGGCGGCGATCTGGCGCCCGTCGCCGTCCATCACGAAGATCGAGGTGGCGCCGTTCTCGATGCCGATGATGAACACCTTGCGGGTCGAGCGCACCACGGCGTTCGCCACCTTGGGGTTGGCGACGAACACCTCCTTGGCGTCCCGCGGCAGGTCGATCACCAGCGACCGGCCCATGGTGAGGTCGATGCGGCGCGACACGTCGGCCTCGTTGGGCCCGACATTCACGACCGGCGCCGGCGCGAGGCCGCCGCGCTGGACCGTCCCGCGCAGACCCAGCCCCTCGATCGCGGCGGCGGGCCCGGCCGCCGTGACGGCCATAGCACCGGTGATCATCGCCGAGCACAGGGCGGCGCGGAGGGCGGCGGCCGCGGCCCGCAGGACCGCCGGGGGAGGCTCGGACATCGTCATGGAACGGGGGCTCGCGGGGCGGGAACCGCTCGCGCGGTCGAGGCGGGACGGGCGCGGGCTCATCGGCGGGGCATCTGCTTGGTGACGCCGTAGCGCACGATCGTGACGCCGGACTCGGCCTGCGGCTCCTGTGCGGCCTGGGCGACCTGCCCGGCATCGGCGAGGCTGCGCAGGGTGAGGGAGAGCTGGCCGACCTTCTGGGCCAGGGTCACGGTCTCGGCCTGGGCCGGGGTGAGCTCGAGCGTCGCGGTGTCGCCGGTGACCACCCGCTCGCCGTTGCGCTCCTGCACGGTCTGGCCGACCGCCAGGACCCGGATGTTGGTCAGGATGGTCTCGGCGGTCTGGGCGTCGCCCCCGCCGGCGCGCGCCGCGTCCTCGTCCCGGGCGATGCGCAGCACGTCGACCCGGTCGTTCGGCAGGATGAAGCCGCCGGCGGTGTTCGATCCGCGGGCATCGATCGAGATCGCGACGGCGCGCATCCCCGCGGGCAGGATCGCCGACAGGAAGCCGCTGCCGTTGGCCTTGATCAGCTTCTCGCGCCGGATCGGCTCGCCAGACAGGAACGGGCTGCGCACGATCGACCCCACCGTGTCCTCGAGCGCCGTCGGCGCGCTGGCGCGCTGGAGCGTGCTGTCGCTCGCCGCGCCCTTTGGCCAGGGCTGCCAGCGCAGGTCCGCCGGCTTGAGCGACTGCCCCATCGGCAGCTCGGCAGCGGCGACCAGCACCTCCGTCATCTCGATGGCGGGGGCGGGCGCGGCGACCGGCTCGGCCGGTGGCGGGGGCGGCGGCTCGCGGCCGCTCATCACGATGAAGGCCCCTGCGCCGGTCACGGCGGCGACGCTGATGAGGAGCAAGCGCGAGGACTTCATGGGGCGCCAAAGGAGAGGAAACGGCAGGGCGGGAGGCCGCCCATGACCGGACTCCACCATGGATTCCTCAAATTAAGGTTAATAGCCCTTAGGGTTAACGAAGCGGTACCGGGCGGACGGGCGTTCGGAAAACCCCAAGGGCGGAGGCGTGGAGCGGCACGACGACCGGGAGCAGGGGTGCGGACACGCGCGAGCGGCCGGGAGGCTTCAAGCCCATCCCCGGCCGCGACCCGGCCCGGCCGTGATTGTCGACGAGACGGATGCGGTCAGCCCGCCAGCACCAGCCGCCACAGCGGCGCGGCGGGGCAGGTGACGAGGGCGGAGGCCGCGAGGGCGACGCCGTAGGGAATGCCGACGCGCTCGTCATGCAGGCGCAGGGCGAAGGGCCAGGTCGCCGCGAAGCCGGGGAGGGGGTGGCCGCGCACGAGCACCAGCCCCAGGGCGATCAGGCCGCCGAACATGGCGGTCGCGACGAGGTACTCGGGTACCGCCCCGATCCCGAGCCACAGGGTGGTCGCCGCCGCCAGCTTGACGTCGCCGGCTCCCATCACGCCTCGCAGGTAGATGACGAAGCCGACCGCGAGCACCAGCGCGCCGGCACCGACATGGCCGGCGATCTCGAGCCAGCCGAGCCCGGAGGCCGGGGCCAGCACCGCGAAGGCGGCGACCAGGGCGAGGCCGATGCGGTTGGGGATCGTCATCGTCAGGATGTCGCTGACCGCCGCGTAGGCCATCAGGAACGGGAACACGACGAGGAGGCAGAGGCTGACCATGCGGGCTCGCGGCGGGCAGGGAAGCAGGCGAGGGGGCAGGCGGAGCTAAGCAGGCAGGCGGTGAGCGCAGTGCCCGTCGGCCGGCTCGTCAGGAACCGCCCTCGGCCGCTCCGGGGAGCGCGCGGAGGCCGGCCGGAAGGTCTCCGGGGGATGCGACCCGCGCGGCGATGCGCGGACCGAGCCGCCGAGTTAAAGGCGGGCTCGGCGCCTCGCCCGCGAGAAGGGGCGCGCCGACCCGCCCGGTGCGGGTCGGCCCGGCGCGTCTTACTTCAGGTTGCCGGCGATGTTGTTGAACGTGCCGGACAGGTTGTTGCCGACGGCCCTCGCCGCGACGATCACCGCGATGGCGATCAGGGTCGCGATCAGGCCGTACTCGATCGCGGTGGCGCCCGACTCGTCGCTGACGAAACGCTTCAGCTTGGTCATCATAACTGTGTTCCCGCCTGAGTGGTATCGGTTAGTCCGTCGACAATCGACTGGCGCCGATCGGGACTGACGGCAAGCTAGGCGGCGGCCGTTGAGGTTGGGTTAAAGCGGTCGCGGATCCCGGTCGATCGATCCGAAATCGCGGCCGTGGTTAACGAGTGCGTGACGGCGGCGCGCGCCGGCCGTCCCCAGGGGCAGGACGGTGCCGCCGAGCAGGCTTAGCGGTTTGTCAACCCATCCGACGCTTGATGGCCGGGAGCCACGATCGCGTCCGAAAGACCTCTCCGCCGATGAGCCCGCCCCGCCGCCCGAGCGTCCCGCGCCTTGCCGCGTGCCTCCTGCTCCTCGCGCTGCCGGCCGCCGCCGCGCCGGCGAGCGACGGCGCCACCGTCACCGTCTCGGTCGACAACGCCAAGGTGATCCGCCTGCCCGAGCGCACCGCGACGGTGATCGTCGGCAACCCGATCATCGCCGACGTGTCGCTGCAGCGGAACGGCATCGTGGTCCTGACCGGCAAGAGCTTCGGCAGCACCAACCTGATCGCCCTGGACGCGGCCGGCACGATGCTGGCCGAATCGGCGATCAGCGTGCGGGCCGGCAACCCGTCGGTGATCACGGTGCAGCGCGGGCTCGAACGCGAATCCTATTCCTGTACGCCCGCCTGCCAGCCGGCGGTGCAGCTCGGCGACGCGCAGCGCTACTTCTCCGAAGTGAGCGGGCAGGCCGGCCAGCGCAACTCGCTGGCGACGGCCGGCGGAACGGCGCCGACGCGCTGAGCGACGGCTTTGCGCATGACCGTCCAGGGGCCCGTTGCCGACCCGTTCCGGCCCCCGCCCGCAGCGCCGGTCCGGACCTGAGCCGCGCCATGCCCCGTCGCCGCCCGCTCCCGCCACGGACCGTCCCGGCGGGCTTCCGGTCCCGGATCAGCGCGATCCGACCGAGGATCGCCGGCTTTCCGTCCGCCCGCGAGGGGGCGACTGCGGTGGAGTTCGCGCTGATCGGGCTGCCGTTCTTCCTCCTCATCGCGGCGATCACCGAGACCGCCCTCGCGTTCTTCGCCGGCCAGGTCCTCGACAACGCCGTCTCGGGCGCGGCCCGCCAACTCTATACCGGGCAGTTCCAGGCCGCCCGCGCGGCGGATCCGCCCCCGCCCCCCGACACCACCACCCAGCAGGTCGCCCTGCGGAAGTTCAAGGACGCGATCTGTGCCAGCCGGGTCGCGATCTTCTCCTGCAACACCATCAAGGTCGACGTGCTGGCGCTGGCCGACGGCGCCAGCTTCACGCCGGCGAGCCCGGTCGATGCCGGTGCGCGGTCCTGGCGGAGCGACTTCGGCACCCGGTACCAGAAGCCCGGACCGAGCCAGATCGTGATCGTGCAGGCGGCGGCGGAGTTCCCGGTCTTCTTCGGCTTCCTCAACCCGCACACGCTGACGAACGGCCGGCGGGTGCTCCAGAGCACCGTGGCCTTCCGCACGGAGCCGTTCCAGTGATCGCCCGGCGGGCTCCGGGCCGTCCGGGCGCCCTCCGTCCCGGACCCGCGCGCTCGGGATGCCTGCATCGCGCGCTTGCGCGCTTGGACACTTTGCATCACGCGCTCGCGTGCCTGAATAGTCTTCACCACGCGCTCGCGCGCTTTCGGTGCGGGCAGGACGGCGTCGCCGCGGTCGAGTTCGCGCTGGTGCTGCCGCTCCTGCTGCTGCTCTATTTCGGCACGACCGATCTCGCCGGCTACATCAGCAACTACCGGAAGGTGACGCTGGCGGCCCGCACCATGGCCGATCTGGTGGCGCGGGAGGGCGGCGACATTCCGGCGAGCCAGTTCGCCCTCATCGCCAAGGCCGGGCGGGCGGTGCTGGCGCCCTATGACGGGGCCGGCGCACGGATCGCCACCAAGGCGGTCGGGGTCTACGATGCCGCCGGCCGAGCCAGGGTCTGCTCCTACGCGGTGGATGCCGGCAACGCCGCCGCGCCGGGACCCGCCGGCCCGACCGACCTGCCGCCGGTGCCGGACGTCTTCAAGAAAGCGGGTGCGCGCTACGTCGTCGTCGAGCTGTCGATGGCCTACCGGCCAGTCTTCGCCGCCAGCTTCGCCCGGCGGTTCAACCTCGGCACCCTGACCGAGACCGTGATCTGGCCGGTGCGCAACGGCAAGATCTACAACGCCTCGGTCACGTCGAGCCCGGAGGTGGTGCTGCCGACCGTCGTCTCCAACAGCAACGGCGGGGCCTGCCCGAGCACCTAGGACGAGGTCTGGGCGCGTCGTAGAACAAGATCCGAAGGTGGGCGGTCGTGCTGGAAAAGTGGCCTATCCGCCTCGATTACCTCCCCCCTTTCCCGGATCTCCGTCCACTTCGTTCCAGCCGTCCGGGACAGGGCGGGAGAGGGTCATCGCAGACGGTCCGCCCGGTCGGTGCGGCCAGCCTCTCACCCCCGCAGGATCATCCGTCCCGCCGTGACCTCGAACCCGCGCAGGCGGCGCAGGAACGACATGCCGAGCAGGCTGGTCTCAAGGCGCCCCCGCGGCAGCACCAGGGCCTCGACGTCGCGCACCGCGATCCCGCCGAGTCGCATCTCGCGCACCCGCACACGCGCCGCCGGCACGGTGCCGTTGGCGGTGCCGACCTGCGCGGTGAAGTCGCGCTCGGCGACGGCGAGCCCGATCCGGTCCGCATCCTCGCGGGTGAAGACGCAGAGCGTCGCGCCGGTATCGACCAGCATGCGCAAGACCTGCCCCTCGACCTGCGGGTGGGCGCGGAAATGGCCGGACGGGTCCTGGGACAGGGTCACGCGCGATTCGAAGCCCGGCGCGACCCGGGGCGCCTCGGCGGGAGCGCGATCGTGCGCCGGAGCCTGGACCGGCGCGTGAGTCTGGTCCTGGCCGATCCGGGCGAAGCGCTCGGTCATCGATCCGCCGGTGACGGCGGCGCCGGCAAGCACGCCGATGGCCCAGAGGATCGGGCGCGTCACGGGAGATCTCCGGGATCGGGAAGACGGGCGCCGAGGCTCGCGCCCGACCGGTTAAGGATCCGTCGGGCCGATGCCCGAAACTCGCGGCTATCCTCGCCGAAGCGTCGTCCGCACCACGACCTTGCCATCGCGGCCCGTCTCTGCTAGCTGCACCCCCGCCCGCCGGACACCCTTGGAGGCCGGATCGTCCCGTCACGGGAACGGGCGTGGCGACGTCGGTTCACAGGGCCGTCCTCGAGGGGGCGGCCTTCGGCGTTTGAGCCATCCGCAACACCAGAGATTTAAGGATCACGCCATGAGCGCCGTGAAGCCGCTTGAGGCCGTGGCACGCGACCGGGTCGGCAAGGGGGCCGCCCGGGCCGTTCGTCGCCAGGGCCAGGTGCCGGCCGTCATCTACGGGGGCAACAAGCCGCCGCAGGCCATCGCCATCGACCTCATCCGCACCCGCACCCTGATCTACGCCGGCGGCTTCCGCACCACCGTGTTCGAGATCGATGCCGGCGGCCGCAAGGTCCGGGCGATCCCGCGCGACTTCCAGCTCGACCCGGTCACCGGCGTGCCGCTGCACGTCGATTTCCTGCGCGTCGTCGCCGGCCAGTCGATCGAGGTCGAGGTGCCGGTGCACTTCACCAACGAGGACGCGGCCCCCGGCATCAAGCAGGAGGGCGGTACGCTCAACGTCGTGCACCACACCGTCGCGGTCGAGGTCGCCCCCGAGTCGATCCCCGACGCGATCACCGTCGACCTGACCGGCAAGGCGATCGGCGACACCGTCCACGTCTCGGACCTGCCCGCCCCGGCCGGCGTCACCTTCGTGCTCGGCGGTGACGAGGTCGTCGCCACGATCGTGCCGCCGACGGTGCTCGGCGCCGAGGTCGAGGCCGAGGAGGCCGCGGTGGCCGAGGCCGCCCGCGCCGAGTCGGCCGCCGAGGCCGCCGAAGAGGCCGCCAAGGACGACGAGGCCAAGGAGGGCTGAGCCGGTTTACGGCTCACCTCTCGACAGCATCGAGACGCCCCGGTCGCGAGACCCGGGGCGTTTCCCTTTTCTCGGGGAGCCTGATTTCGCCATGCGTCTGTTCGTCGGCCTCGGCAATCCCGGGCCTCGCTACGCGGGCAACCGGCACAATATCGGCTTCATGGCGCTCGACGCGATCGCGCGCCGGCACCGCGCCGCGCCGTGGCGGCGCAAGTTCCAGGGCGATTGCACCGAGGCGGTGATCGGGCCTGAGCGCGTGCTGCTCTTGAAGCCCCTGACCTTCATGAACGAATCCGGCCGGGCGGTGGCCGAGGCGCAGCGCTTCTACAAGATTCCGCTCGAAGCCGTGGTGGTGTTCCACGACGAGCTCGACCTCGCCCCCGCCAAGCTCCGGGTGAAGAAGGGCGGCGGCAATGCCGGCCATAACGGCCTGCGCTCGATCACCGCGCAATGCGGCAACGAGTACTGGCGCGCCCGCCTCGGCATCGGGCATCCGGGCGACAAGGCCCTCGTCCACGCCTACGTCCTCAACGATTTCGCCAAGGCCGAGATGCCCTGGGTCGAGGACCTGTGCGACGCGATGGCCGACGCCGCCGAGCTGATGGCCGCGGGCGAGGATGCCCGCTTCCAGAACAAGGTCCACGTCGCCATGGCGGGCCGCGGCTGGGACGAGGTGAAGCGCGTCGGCGAGAAGCCGGCTTGACCCCGACTCCCGAACCCACCAACAACGCCGCGGGCCGGCGCTCTGCTTGAACTGAACGGAACGATCTGATGGGCTTCAAATGCGGCATCGTCGGCCTGCCGAACGTCGGCAAGTCGACGCTCTTCAACGCGCTGACGCAGACCGCGGCGGCGCAGGCGGCGAACTACCCGTTCTGCACCATCGAGCCGAATGTCGGCGAGGTGGGCGTGCCCGATGACCGGCTCGATGACCTCGCCCGGATCGCCGGCTCGAAGGAGATCATCCCGACTCGGCTGACCTTCGTCGACATTGCCGGTCTGGTGCGCGGCGCCTCGAAGGGGGAGGGCTTGGGCAACCAGTTCCTCGCCAACATCCGCGAGGTCGACGCCATCGCGCATGTCGTGCGCTGCTTCGAGGACGGCGACGTCACCCACGTCGAGGGCAAGGTCGACCCGATCGCCGACATCGAGACGATCGAGACCGAGCTGATGCTGGCCGATCTCGACAGCCTCGAGAAGCGCGTCGTCGCGCTCGAGAAGAAGGCCAAGGGGTCCGACAAGGAGGCCAAGGAAGTCCTCGACCTCGTCCAGCGGGCGCTGCCGCTCCTGCGCGACGGCAAGCCGGCGCGCCTCGTCCAGCGCAAGGCCGAGGAGGAGCGCCTGTTCTCGCAGCTCGGCCTGATGACGGCCAAGCCCGTGCTCTACGTCTGCAACGTCGAGGAAGGCTCGGCCGATTCCGGCAACGCCCACTCGGCCGCCGTCTTCGCCCGCGCTGCGGCGGAAGGCGCCAAGGCGGTCGTGGTCTCGGCCAAGATCGAGAGCGAGATCGCGGTGCTGCCGCCGGCCGACCAGGTCGAGTACCTGGAGGCGGTCGGCCTGACCGAGCCCGGCCTCAACCGGGTGATCCGTGCGGGCTACGAGCTGCTTGGCCTCATCACCTACTTCACCGTCGGGCCGAAGGAGGCCCGGGCCTGGACGATCACCAAGGGCACCCGCGCGCCGGCCGCCGCCGGGGTGATCCACACCGACTTCGAGAAGGGCTTCATCCGCGCCGAGACCATCGCCTATGCGGACTACACGGCGCTGAAGGGCGAGGCGGGGGCCCGCGAGGCCGGCAAGCTCCGGCTCGAGGGCAAGGAGTATCTGGTGCAGGACGGCGACGTGCTGCATTTCCGCTTCAACACCTGATGGACCTCGTCCGACGCCACGGCTGGGACCTGACGCCGACGCAGGCGGTGGCACTCCAGCGCCAGCTCGCCGCCGAGGTCGTGGCCGACCGGCCCCTCGACCTCGACGCCGTGCGGCTCGTCGCCGGCGTCGACGTCAGCGTGAAGAACGACCGCTCGCACGCGGCGATCGTGGTCGCGACCTATCCGGATTTCCGGGTGGTCGAGACCGTGACGGCCCTGATGCCGACGCCGTTCCCCTACGTGCCGGGCCTGCTCAGCTTCCGCGAGGGCCCGGTGCTGGAGGAGGCGTTCGGGCGGCTCGCCTCCGAGCCGGACGTCTTCCTGTTCGACGGCATGGGCACGGCGCATCCGCGCCGCATCGGCATCGCCAGCCATATGGGCCTGTGGCTGCAACGTCCGACGATCGGCGTCGGCAAGACCCGGCTCTGCGGCCGCAATGCGCCTCTCGAGGAGGAGAAGGGCGCCCACCAGCCGCTGGTCGACAAGGGTGAGACCATCGGCGCGGTCGTCCGCACCCGCACGGGGAAGCACCCGCTGTTCATCTCGCCGGGCCACCTCGCCGACATCCCGACGAGCGTCGCCCTGGTGCTCGCCTGCGCGCCGAAATTCCGCCTGCCCGAGCCGATCCGCCTCGCCCACAAGGCGGCGGGAGCGTTTTCCTGAGACGTCTGTCCAAGTTGGCGAGCCCCATTCATACCCTCCGCGTCATCCCGGGTTCCCGCCTGCGGCGGCCCCCGGGATGACATCGAGGGTGTGACCCAGGCCGGTGGCCTCGACGGGCCCTTCGTGTTGCGGGCGCTTTCGCGTCAGACCGTCGCCGTGCTAGCCCGGCGGCCCGTCACCGCCGCCGGACGCGCCCCATGCCCCGCTACTGCTTCGAGGACCTCACGCCCGGTCTCCGGCTCGATTTCGGGCCGCTGGCGGTGAGCCGCGACGACATCGTGGGCTTCGCCCGCGAATTCGACCCGCAAGCCTTCCACACCGATGAAGCAGCGGCGAGGGAGAGCTTCGTCGGCGGGCTGATCGCGTCGGGCTGGCACACCTGCGCGCTCGGCATGCGGCTCGTCGCCGACGGCTTCATCCTGCAATCGAGCTCGATGGGCTCGCCCGGCATCGAGGCGGTGCGCTGGCTGCGCCCGGTCCGTCCCGGCGACGCCCTGTCGATGCGCATGAGCGTCACCGAGAGCCGGCCCTCCGGCAGCAAGCCCGACCGCGGCTTCGTGCGCTTCCTGCTCGAGATCGCGAACGGGGCCGGCCAGCCGGTGATGACCCAGGATTTCTGGGCGATGTTCGGCAAGGCCGGCACGCCGCCGCTGCCGCCCCGCCCGCGCCCGCCGGAGACGCCGGCCCCCGCCGACCTGCCCGAGGGCGAGGCGCTGCCCTCGGTCCATCTCGAGGACATGCCGCTCGACCGGACCTTCGACCTCGGCGCGCATCTCTTCACCCGCGACGACATCCTGCGCTTCGCCCGCGCCTTCGACCCGCAGCCCTTCCACGTCGACGAGGCGGCGGCGGAACAGACCCATTTCGGCGGTCTGTGCGCCTCGGGCTGGCACACCGCCGCGGCCTGGATGAAGCGCATGGTCGCGGCCCGCGACCGCGGCCGGGCGCTGGCCCTGGAGCGCGGGGAGCCGATCGTCGAGGGCGGTCCCTCGCCGGGGTTCCGCGACCTGCAATGGCTGAAGCCCGTCTATGCCGGCGACACGATCCGCTACGACGTCACCCTGACCGAGGCGCGGCCGTCGCGCACCCGGCCGGGCTGGGGCATCGTCAGCCACACCGCGACCGGCACCAACCAGCGCGGCGAGCCCGTCTTCCGCTTCGCGGGGGCCTGGCTGGCGCCGAGCCGGGCCGGGTGAAGCGGGCTCCCGGTTGACCGGTCCGGCCCGCCGGGGCCATCAACCGGCATGACCTCCCCCACCGCTCCCGTCTCGCCCTGGCGCGCCACGATCCTGACCCTCTACCCCGAGATGTTCCCCGGCCATCTCGGGCTCTCGCTCGCCGGCGACGCGCTGGCGCGGGGTGCCTGGAGCCTGGAGGCGCGCAACATCCGCGACCACGGCCTCGGCCGGCACCGGGCGGTGGACGACACGCCGGCCGGCGGCGGGGCCGGGATGGTGCTGCGCTGCGACGTTCTTGCCGCAGCGATCGACGCGGCGGCGCCCGCGGACGATGCCCGCCCGCGCCTGCTGATGAGCCCCCGCGGCCGGCCGCTCACGCAGGCGCGGGTGCGGGCGCTCAGCGAGGGGCCGGGCGTCATCGTGGTCTGCGGCCGGTTCGAGGGCGTCGACGAGCGGGTGATCGGGGCCCGCGCCCTGGAGGAGGTCTCGATCGGCGACTACGTCCTGTCGGGCGGCGAGCCGGCGGCCCTGGTGCTGCTCGACGCCTGCGTGCGCCTCCTGCCCGGCACGATGGGCAAGCACGCCTCCGGCGTCGAGGAGAGCTTCGAGAGCGGCGGCCTGGAATACCCGCACTACACGAGGCCGCGGGAATGGGAGGGGCGGGAGATCCCGGAGGTGCTGACCGGCGGCAACCACGCGGCGATCGCCCGCTGGCGGGCGGCGGAATCGGCCCGCCTCACCCGCGAGCGGCGCCCGGACCTCGCAGCAGGCCCGATGGCCGATCCCGGGGCGCGGGACCGGAGTCGATGACCGGCCGCGGCGGGATGCCGAAAAGACAACCCAGGTAAATGTCCGAGGGGGCGGGCCTTCCTAGACCCGTCCGTCGCCCGGCGCCCTTCGCGCGCCGCCATCCGCGACGCCTTCCTCGGATCTCCTCCCGCCCCCATGCCCGATTCCGCCCGCTACCTGCTGCACCGGCCCGAGATCCTGGAAGCCCTGCGCCGGGGCGAGGCGGCCCTCGACCGGGTGATGGAGGGCACCGGCCGCCTCTACCCGGCCGGCCGCGTGCTGGTGGAGGCCGACAGCCCGAACACGACGATCTTCCGCCTGCGCAAGGGCTGGGCCGGCCGCCTGCGCACCCTGGAGGACGGGCGCAGCCAGTTCATCCTGATCTTCCTGCCCGGCGACCTCTTCGCGGTGAAGAGCCTGTTCGTCACCCACAGCCCGGATGCGGTGCAGGCCCTGTCCGAGGTGCTGGTCGAGCAGGTCGACCACCGCACCCTGCGCGAGGCCTACGAGCGCGATTCCGACCTCGCGACCCGCTGCATGTGGCAGGTGATCGAGGAGGAGCGCCGGCTGCACAACTGGGTCGTCGGGCTCGGCCGCGGCAGCGCCGACGAGCGCCTGTCGATGCTGCTGGTCGAGCTGCGCGGCCGCCTGATCCGCTCGGGGGCGCTGCCGCCCGACGCGACGGCCTACGACCTGCCGATGACCCAGGAGCAGATCGGCGACCATCTCGGCATCTCGAACGTGCACGTCAACCGGGTGCTGCGGGCGTTCCGGGAGGACGGCATCGTCACCATGCGGGGGCGCCGGGTGACGATCGGCGACCTCGATGCCCTGGTTCGGATCGCCGCGCCGCTCCTCGACCTGTCCGAGCGCGGTCACCCGGAATTCGTCGGAACGCGGGAGGCTGATGCCGGCGACGCCGGGAAAGGTGGCGCCGATGCCGGCCGCTGACGACGGGACGGACCGGGACTGGATGGGCGAGGACCAGGCCGCCGCCGGCCAGGCCGCGCTGATGCTGGTCGAGAGCCTGATGCTCGCCCTCGTCGAGCGCGGCGTGGTCCCCTCCGACGACCTGGTCGAGGCCGTGGAGACCGTGATCGAGACCAAGCGCCGCCTCGCCGAGGACGGGCGCGAGCCGGAGATCGCGGCCCGGGCCGTCGCGATGCTCACCACCATCGCCAACAGCCTCGCGGCGGCGGGAGCCGCGACGAAGGGTTGAGCCCGCGCCGCCGATGCACCCTGGCGTCGGGTCCGCACCGCGGGGTATCGCTGGCCCGTAAGAAGATCACCGGAGCCTAGCCCGTGAGCCGCCTGATTCCGCGCCGCCTCGCCCTCCTCGCCCTCCTCGCCGTCGCGCCCGTCCTCGGTCGGCCCGCCGCCGCGCAGGAGCGGGCGATCACCCTGGCCTCGACCACCTCCACCGAGCAGTCGGGCCTGTTTAACCACCTGCTGCCGATCTTCCAGCGCGAGACCGGCATCGGCGTGCGCGTCGTCGCGGTCGGTACCGGTCAGGCGCTCGCCATCGGCGCCAAGGGCGATGCCGACGCGCTCCTCGTCCACGACAGGCCCGGCGAGGACACGTTCGTCGCCGAGGGCCACGGCCTCGACCGCCGCGACGTGATGGCGAACGACTTCGTGATCGTCGGCCCCGCCGCCGACCCGGCCGGCCTCGCGGGCGGGCGCGACGCGACCGAGGCGCTCGCCCGCATCGCCCGCGCCAAGGCGCCCTTCGCCAGCCGCGGCGACGACAGCGGCACCAACCGCACCGAATTGCGGCTGTGGAAGAAGGCCGGGATCGAGGCGCGGAGCCTGGGCGCGAGCTACCGCGAGCTCGGCCAGGGCATGGGCCCGACCCTGAACGCGGCGGCCGCGATGGACGCCTACACCCTGACCGACCGGGCGACCTGGGCGAGCTTCAAGAACCGCCGGACCCTCGTGATCCTGGTCCAGGGCGATCCCGCTTTGTTCAACCCCTACGGTTCGATCCTGGTCAATCCGGCCAAATTCCCGCACATCCACGCCGCCGACGCCAAGATCTGGCACGAATGGCTGACCTCCGAGCGCGGCCGGGCGGCGATCGCCTCGTTCAAGATCAACGGCGAGCAGCTGTTCTTCCCGGCCGGCACGATGCCGAGCCAGTGAGCCTCACGCCCTGGGCAGAGCCGCCACCCGGCTGATCCCGAAGGCCACGGCGCTGACCACCAGGGTCAGGCTGACGAGGACGAGGCCGAGGCCCAGCGCCAGCGCGAGGTCGCCGCGGCTCGTCTCCAGGGCGATGCTGGTCGTCATGGTGCGGGTGTAGCCGCGGATGTTGCCCCCCACCATCAGGATCGCGCCGACCTCGGCGATCGCCCGCCCGAACGCCGCCAGGAAGGCGGTGACGAGGGGAGCGGGCGCCATCGCGAGCAGGATCAGGGCCGCGTGCCCCGTGCCGACCCCGTCGACCCGCAGGGCGTCGCCGTACTCCGCCCACAGGGCCTCGCAGGTGCGATGCGAGAGCGCCGCGACGATCGGCAGGGCGAGCAGGCCTTGCGCGATCACCATCGCGCCGGGGGTGAACAGCAGGCCGAGGCTCCCGAGCGGCCCGGAGCGCGAGACGAGCAGGTAGAGCACCAGCCCCACCACCACCGGCGGCAGGCCGAGGAGCGCGTTGACGAGGACGAGGAGCGCGCCCCGGCCGGGGAAGCGCGCCGCGGCGAGCAGCGCCCCGAGGGGGGCGCCGAGGACGAAGCCGAGCCCGGCCGCGGTCAGGCTGACGCGCAGCGACAGGCCGACGATGGCGACGAGATCGGCATCCGCCCGCAGGATCATCGCGATCGCCAGCCCCAGGGCGCGCCCGAACTCGTCCATGTCACCCCCGTCTCACCCTCGCCCCGTGCCCGTCCTATCCGGGCGGACCGGTCCGTGCCAGAGTGGCGGACATTCGCAGGAGCCGGCTCGCGCGCCCTGGGTCACCCGGGTGCGCCCGTCGGCTCCGAGCCAAGCGGAGCTGCAAGGGGCCAGGCTGCGTGGCTTCTTGTTCTTGCATCATTTTCGTCGCCGAACCGGGGACCACTTCGGCGAACGATGTCCAGGAGGGCGCCGCCATGCCAGCGGCTCATCCGCTCCGTGAGACGGTACGCGAGATGGCCCTGCGCCACGTCGTCGAAGGCGAGCGCCGGGTGGTGCGCCGGCGCGCCCTGGCGGCCCGCCTCGCCCGGTCGGGCGGCGAGACCGCCACCCTGGCCGAGGCGCTGCTCGCCGACGTCCAGGCGACGCTGGAGGTCCATCGCGCCCGCCTCGCGCGCCTGATGCCGAAGCCGCAGGGTTGACGTCGCGTCCGCCCTGGCGCATGCGAGACGGCGGGACACCTCTCCCCACCGAGAGGCGCCCATCTGGAAGGATGGACACCAGCATGACGACCCGCCCCGCGGCGCGCCCGCGCGCGCCCTTCTTCTCGTCCGGACCCTGCGCCAAGCGCCCCGGCTGGACGCCCGAGGCCCTCTCCGACGCGGCTTTGGGCCGCTCGCACCGGGCGAAGCTCGGCAAGGCCAAGCTCAAGCAGGCCATCGACCTCACCCGCACGGTGCTGCAGGTCCCGGCCGACTACCGCATCGGCATCGTTCCGGCCTCCGACACCGGCGCCGTCGAGATGGCGATGTGGTCGCTTCTCGGGCCCCGCCCGGTCGACATGGTCGCCTGGGAATCCTTCGGCGAGACCTGGGTCACCGACGCGGTCAAGCAGCTCAAGCTCGATGCCCGCGTGATCAAGGCGCCCTACGGCCGCCTGCCCGACCTCTCGACCGTCGACACCCGCACCCGCGACGTGGTGTTCACCTGGAACGGCACCACCTCGGGCGTGCGCGTGCCGGACGCCGACTGGATCGCCGCCGACCGCGAGGGCCTGACGCTCTGCGACGCCACCTCGGCGGCCTTCGCGCAGGACCTCGACTGGGGCAAGCTCGATGTCGTCACCTTCTCCTGGCAGAAGGTGCTCGGCGGCGAGGCGGCGCACGGCATGCTGATCCTCTCGCCCCGCGCCGTCGCGCGGCTGGAGAGCTACGTCCCGGCCTGGCCGATGCCGAAGATCTTCCGCATGACCAAGGGCGGAAAGCTGATCGAGGGCATCTTCCAGGGCGAGACCATCAACACGCCCTCGATGCTGGCGGTCGAGGACTACATCGACGCGCTGCTCTGGGCCGAGCAGATCGGCGGCTTGGCCGCCCTGCGGGCGCGTGCCGACCGCAATGCCGGCGTGATCGCCGCGTGGGTGGCCCGCACCCCCTGGATCGCCAGCCTGGCCGAGGATCCGGCCACCGCCTCCAACACCAGCGTCTGCCTGGTGGTGAGCGATCCCGACGTGGTCGGGCGCGGCCCCGAGGCCGTGGCCGCGGTCGCCAAGGGCATCGCCACGGCGCTCGATCGCGAGGGCGTCGCCTTCGACATCGGCTCGTACCGTGACGCCCCTCCGGGCCTGCGGATCTGGTGCGGCGCCACCGTCGAGGCCTCCGACCTCGAAGCCCTGACCCCGTGGCTCGACTGGGCCTTCGCCCAGGAGAAGGCTCGCCTGACCCAGGCGGCCTGAGCACCCATCGTCGTCATGATTGGCGCCGGAGCCCCGCGAAAGCGGGAGCCGGCGTCGGCCGGGCCTCTCTTCCCGACGGGCCGCGTTCGATCGACGTCTCCCATCCCGCGTGAACGCTTGCCGGGCAAGCGCGGGATCCCCTCTCCAGGCGATGCCGGGCTTGCCAGAGATCCTTGCCCGGTCTCGCGGCAAGGTGTGGGAGAGGGGTAGGGGCGATCGAAGATCGCGCGAGGGTGTGGCGCTTCGGCGTAATTCGCTGAACGTGGTGCTGGCATCTCGACGGTCGAGTTTCATACCGAACCGTCGCCACCCTCACCCCTGACCCCTCTCCCACACGGGAGAGGGGAAGCGCGCCACCTCGACAAGGTCGGCGCGAGCGGAGACGTGTGACACCGCGATCCGTGTCGGATAGCCCCCGGCCGACCCGCTCCCCCGCGGGGCGATGGCGCGACCCCATTCGAGGCCGCCATGCCCACCACCACGACCAAAAAAGTCCTGATCTCCGACACCCTCTCGCCCGCCGCCGTCGCGATCTTCCGCGAGCGCGGCATCCAGGCCGATCTCCGCCCGGAGCTCGGCAAGGACAAGGAGGCGCTGGCCGCGGCCATCGGCGAGTATGACGGCCTCGCCGTCCGCTCGACCACCAAAGTCGGCGCCGCCCTGCTGGAGCGCGCGACGAATCTCGCCGTGATCGGCCGCGCCGGCATCGGCGTCGACACGATCGACGTGCCCGCCGCCACGGCCCGCGGCGTGATCGTGATGAACACGCCGCACGGCAACGCGGTCACCACCGCCGAGCACGCCATCGCCCTGATGCTGTCGCTCGCCCGCCAGATCCCGCAGGCCGACGCCTCGACGCAGGCCGGGCGCTGGGAGAAGAACCGCTTCCTCGGCATCGAGCTCACCGCCAAGACCCTCGGCGTGATCGGCTGCGGCAATATCGGGGCGATCGTGGCCGATCGCGGCATCGGCCTGCGCATGCGGGTCATCGCCTACGATCCGTTCCTGACGCCTGAGCGCGCCGTGGCGCTCGGCGTCGAGAAGGTCGAGCTCGACGAGTTGCTGCGCCGGGCCGACGTCATCACCCTGCACGTGCCGCTGACGGAGAAGACCCGCAACATCCTCTCGGCCGAGGCGCTGGCGCGCACGAAGCCCGGCGTTCGCATCGTCAACTGCGCCCGCGGCGGTCTCGTCGACGAGGTGGCGTTGCGCGCAGCCCTCGATTCCGGCCACGTCGCGGGCGCCGCCTTCGACGTGTTCACGGAGGAGCCGGCCAAGGACAACGTGCTGTTCGGCCACCCGAACATGGTCTGCACGCCGCATCTCGGCGCCTCGACCACCGAGGCGCAGGAGAACGTGGCGCTTCAGGTCGCCGAGCAGATGGCCGATTACCTGCTGCACGGCGCGATCCGCAACGCGGTCAACTTCCCGTCGATCTCCGCCGAGGAGGCGCCGCGCCTGCGGCCCTACGTGAGCCTCGCCGAGCAGCTCGGCTCGTTCCTCGGCCAGCTCACCGAGGCACCAATCCGCGGCATCCGCCTCGTCTACGAGGGCGAGGCGGCGGAGCTGAACACCCGGGCGCTGACCGCGGCCGCGGTGACCGGTGCCCTGCGGCCGTTCCTGGAGGGCGTCAACATGGTCTCGGCGATCGAGGTGGCCCGCGCCCGCGGCATCCAGGTCGAGACTGCGACCCGCACCACCGTCGAGGGCCCCTACGCCTCGCGCCTCCACCTCACCGTCGAGGCCGAGGACATGCCCCGCGACGCCGCCGGCACGGTGTTCGGCGACGGTCGCCCGCGCTTCGTCGAGATCCGCGGCATCGCGCTCGAGGCCGCGGTGGCGCCGCACATGCTCTACATCCGCAACGCCGACCAGCCCGGCTTCATCGGCCGCTTCGGCACGCTGATGGGCGAGGCCGGCGTCAACGTCGCCACCTTCCACCTCGGCCGCGACCGGCCGGGCGGCGACGCGATCTGCTTTGCCGCCGTCGACGAGCCGGTCTCGCCCGACCTGCTGCGGGCGATCGAGGCGATCCCGCAGGTGAAGCGGGCGCGGGCGGTGCGGTTCTGAGAGTATGAGGGAGGGGTGGGCCGTCCCACTCCTCCCTTGCAAGGCTGCCAGGAAACCGCATATCCGATTCGACCAGAGGTCCGTTCGGCGGTCGGGAGGCTATCTTGGTTGCATTGAAGGTCAAAGCAATCGGCGACACCCTCGCGGTCGTACTGCCAGACGATATGAGAACGCGTCTTGCTCTGACAGATGGGTCGACGCTCCATCTTACTGAAACTCCTGACGGTTATCAGATCACGCCGCAGGACCCCTCAGAAGAACATCAGATGGAAGTGGCGCGCGACGTGATGCAACGCTATCGAAACGCGTTGCGAGAATTGGCGAAGTAAGGCGTGACAGCGCCGATCTGGATCGCGCGAAATGTCGTCCTCGCGATCCATGCCGACCAAATCGCGGAGCATGGCGGCCTGCTAGGTTTGCGTGATAACGCTCTGCTCGACTCGGCACTCGCGCGACCACGCCAGCAAGCCGCATACGGCTCGACCGATCTGTTCGATCTGGCAGCAGCCTACGCCTTTGGTATCGCCCGCAACCATCCCTTCATTGACGGCAACAAGCGCGTTTCTTTCGTCGTTGCGGCGATGTTTCTACAGTTGAATGGTCCTCGCGTTGCAGCACCGGAGACCGACGTCGTAAGAACTTGGTTGTCCATCGCCGCAGGCGAGATCGGCGAGGCCGAGGTGGCAGCTTGGCTGAGCGCCAACACGCACTAAGCCCCGCGCCGGTCTCCCACTCAACACCATTCGTGCTAAACCCTCCGCCATGAAGATCGACGGCCGCCACTACCGCACCATCTTCCCCGCGCCCGACGGCGAGGGGATCTGCGTGATCGACCAGACCCGCCTGCCCTTCGCCTTCGAGACGAAGACGCTCCGGACCGAGGCGGAGGCGGCGGTCGCGATCCGCACGATGATCGTGCGCGGCGCGCCGCTCATCGGCGCCACCGCCGCCTACGGACTGGCGCTGGCGATGCGCGAGGACCCGTCCGACCGCAACCTCGACGGGGCGCGGGCCCGGCTCGCCGCGACGCGGCCGACCGCGATCAACCTGCGCTGGGCTCTCGACCGGGTGGCGGCCCTGCTGCACCCGCTCGCCCCGGCCGGGCGCGAGGCCGCCGCCTTCGCGGAGGCCGCCCGCATCGCCGACGAGGACGTGGCGAGCTGCCGGGCGATCGGCGAGCACGGCGCGGCGCTGATCGCGGACATCGCCCGCCGCAAGTCCGGGCCGGTCAACGTGCTCACGCATTGCAACGCCGGCTGGCTCGCCACCGTCGACTGGGGCACGGCGCTCGCGCCCATCTACGTCGCGCACGATGCCGGCCAGCCCGTCCACGTCTGGGTCGACGAGACCCGGCCGCGCAACCAGGGGGCGGCGCTCACCGCCTACGAGCTCAACGCCCACGGCGTGCCGCACACGGTGATCGCCGACAATGCCGGCGGCCACCTGATGCAGCACGGCAGGGTCGATCTCTGCATCGTCGGCTCGGACCGTACCACCTCGACCGGCGACGTCTGCAACAAGATCGGCACCTACCTGAAGGCGCTGGCCGCCCGCGATTGCGGCGTGCCGTTCTACGCCGCGCTGCCGTTCTCGACCATCGACTGGACGCTCACCGACGGCGTCGCCGGCATCCCGATCGAGGAGCGCGACGCCCGCGAGGTGACCCACCTCACCGGCCGCACCGACGACGGCGCCTTCGCGACCGTGGCGGTGGTCTCCCCTGGCAGCCCGGTGGCCAACCCGGCCTTCGACGTGACGCCGGCGCGGCTCGTCACCGGGATCATCACCGAGCGCGGCGTGGCGGACGCGACGCCGGACGGGCTGCTCGGGCTGTATCCGGAGCGGCGGGCGGCGGCGTGACAGAGGCCGAGGCCGCCATGACGGTCGATGCCACCGGCCGATCTATGCAAGGCTGCTGATCCGAGGCACCGCTTTCCATTCCCCGGCCTCAGGTCGAGGTCGTGGGTAGGATCGAGTCGATCCGTATCTGCCGGCTCGGGGCGACGGAGCCGTCACTCCTCCTCCGCCGCGCACAACTCGTCGACCGCCTTCAGGTACGCCTTGGCGTCGAACTTCTTGAGGGTGTTCTGCCCGAGATAGCGCACGGTGCCGAACACCTTGCGCCGGCCCCACGGCCGGTCGTGCAGGCCGAACAGCCAGGCGACATTGGTGAAGGAATTCGCGTCACGCCCGTCGAGGAAGTAGCGGTTGTTGAGCCGCAGGGTCACCGCGAAGGCCTCTTCCGGCGAGGGCGACCATTCGAGGATCTTCTTGCCCCAGTACATGCGCAGGTGGTTGTGCATGTAGCCGGTGACGCGCATCTCGCGCATCGCGGCGTTCCAGTACTCGTCGTGGGTGCGCCCGTGCGCCAGCGCCTCCTCGTCGTAGAGGTGCGGGCGGGAATCGTCTTCGTGCTCGGCCAAGGCCTTGCGGGCCCAGTCCGGCACCGCCTTGGCGTAAGCATCGTAGCCCGGATTGGTGTGGACGTGGTTCATCGCCAGCTCGCGCCGGACGATCAGCTCCTCCAGGAACGCTGCCCGGTCCTCCGGCCCGCCCGTCTTCGCCTTCTGGACCTTGAGGGCGGCGGCCACCGGCGAGATCTGGCCGAAATGCAGGTAGGGGCTCAGATGCGAGGCGGCACCGGCTTCCGGCCGGTTGCGCACCGTGCCGTAATCGGCGAAGGGCCCGGCGAGGTAGGCCTCCAACCGGCGATACGCCTCCGTCTCGCCGCCGCGGAAGCGCCGCACCGGCGTCACGTCCCGGTCGAGCGTCATCGCGGCGAGCGCCGCGTCGGGGTCCGAGACGTCGATGTCGCTCGTCAGGTTCAGGTCGTCCGCCAAGTGGTCGGCCGAGTGGTTGACCTTCCGCGCCCGCAGCGGCGCGAGATAGGGCTCCCAGGTCCGGTGCAGCTTCGGCCGCAGGGTCCGGGCGGCGAATTCGTGCTTGCCCGACGCGACCTCGACCGGCACCACCACGTCGCCCTCGACCTGGACCAGCCGGCCGTCGAAGTTCTCCTCGATTTCGGCGTACCAGCTCTTCTGGATCGTCAGGTAGCCGCGGTCGAGGACCAGCATCGCGGCCTGTTTGCCCAAAGTCAGGGCAGCCCTGGCCGGGGTGGCGCGGCGCAGCACGAAGGCGATGCCGCGGCGTTCCAGGCCCGCCTTGGCGTCGGCCAGCCCCTGGAGCAGGAAGGCGTAGTGACGCGCATTGGCCTCGGGGAAGTGGGCGCCGCCGTCGAGGAGGCCGAACCCCGCCACCACCGGCAGCCCGAGGCGGTTGGCCTCCTCGACGGCGTATTCCAGGGCCGGGTTGTCGCGGCTGCGCATGCCCTGCTGCATCAGGTAGAGCACGTAGGCGCCGTCCCGTGGCTCCCCATCCTTCAGAACCCGGATCCGCCCCGCCTGAATCGCCATCGCTCGCGCCCCCGTCACGGGCGGAGAACTAGGCCGTGGCGGGGCGCGGTCCAGCGGCGGGCCGGAGTTGCCCGCGAAAGCGGCAAGGCTGCCGCTAATCGCGCCTTGCCATCCGGCGGCGCACACTTATGTTATTGCAGTGCGGAAGCGCGATGGCGTCGCGCTCCCGCTGCCCTCCTTGGGCGTTTCCTCCCTAGACTTCGGGCTGCCCGCAAGGGTGGCCTTTTTTCTTGGGCTCATCTCCCGGAGGGATGATTCCGTCGGCGTCCCTCTGCGTCCGGTGGAGCTTATAGTCGCGCTCCGCGTTGTCCCCCACGTGCTGGCCCGCCTCGTGCATCGCGGGGCGATCGGAGCCGAGCGTGAGGGAGCGGTCGAGCGATGCGGCAATTCACTTTGCGGGTCGAGGAGAGTGGGGAAGGCCTCGTCTGCATCACCAGCCCGGAGATCAAGAGCCTGTTCGTGGCCGACGAGACGCTCGCCGGCGCGCTGGAGGCGGTGCCGAGCGTGGTGCGGGCGCTGATGCGCGAGGAGGGACGCGGCACCCTGCCGGGCGAGGAGGCTGCCGAATAGGCGCCTCCCGAGCAGACTTGCATCGGCGGGCTGACGCGTCGTCCGCTCGAACGAAAGGTTTGTCGTAGATTTCGATCGCAAAACCGGCCACCGGTTTTGCGACAGCCGCCTGGAGCACTGCCCCGATCACGGTGCGATCGAGCAGTGCTCCGAGTCCTTGGATGTGCCGCATTGTCTACGGCGAACCGGTATCCACGTCGTCGGACAATACGTTCGCCCAGGGCGCAGATTAGCCCCGGGCCCGCGCCCGGATCATGAAGTTGTCGTAAGTATACTCGGCGACCTGGAACCAGAGATATTCCTCATTGCGAAACGTCTTCAGCGCGTCGTAGATGCGCTTGAAGTCCGGGTTCTTGGCGCCGAGCTCGGCGTAGAAGTCGTTCGCCGCCTTGAGGGCGGCCTCCATCACCTCCTGCGGGAAGGGGCGCAGCTGCGCGCCGCCGCCGACGAGGCGCCGCAGGGCGGCCGGGTTGCGCGCGTCGTACTTGGCCTGCAGGTCGCCGTTGACGCTCGCCGCCGCCGCCGTCGCGATCGCCCGGTAGGCCTTGGGCAGTTCCGACCATTTCTGGGCGTTGAACCAGAAGTGCAGCATCGCGCCGCCCTCCCAGAAGCCCGGATAATAGTAGAACGGCGCCACCTTGTTGAGGCCGAGCTTCTCGTCGTCGTAGGGGCCGATCCACTCGGCGGCGTCGAGGGTCTTGGCCTCCAATGCGCCGTAGAGGTCGGCGCCCGGCGTCGTCTGGGTTGCGACGCCGAGCCGGGCGAGCACCTGCGCGCCGAGGCCGGCGATGCGGAAGCGCAGGCCCTGCAGGTCGGCGACGGACTTCACCTCGCGCCGGAACCAGCCGCCCATCTGGGTGCCGGTATTGCCGCCGGGCAGGGCGTAGAGCTTGTTCTTGGAAAAAATCTCGTTGAACAGATCGAGCGCCCCGCCCTGCAGCATCCAAGCATTCTGCTGGCGTGCGTTGAGGCCGAAGGGGATCGCGGTGGCCAGCGCGTAGGTCGGGTCGCGGCCGGCCTCGTAGTAGGCGGCCGAGTAGGCCATCTCCAGGGTGCCGGCCCCGACCGCATCGAGCAAAGCCGGGGACTCGCCCGCGGGCGCCGCCGCGACCTCGATCTGGAAGCGGTTGTCCGTCGCCTCGGCGACGAGGCGGGCGAACAGCTCGGCGGCGCCGTAGAGCGCGTCGAGGTTGCGCGGGAAGGCGGAGTGCAGGCGCCAGCGCAGCTCGGGCGCGCCCTGCGCCACGGCCGGGGCCGCCACGGCGGCGCTGCCGGCGAGGCCGATGCCGGCCGTCAGGATGTCGCGACGCTTCATGCTCTTCCCATCGGCGCGAATGCCCACCGTTCCAGATTCTCCACGGGACCACAGGTAGCGCGCTTTCCGCGAAAGCGCACCGGGGCCGGCGCCCTGCCTCCCGGGAAACCGCTCGTGCGCGGGTGAGGGCTATGCTACCCCGGGAGGATTCCGCGGCGGCGCCCGGCGCCCCGCCCCTTGCCGGAGCGCGACCCGACCGTGAAGCCCGAACCGATCTCCCTGCACACGGTCTGCGGCCTGGAGGAGCTGGGCCACCACTCGACCCGCGGCGTCACCCACGTGCTGTCGATCCTCGACCCGGCCTGGCCCGAGCCCGAGGCCTTCGGCACCTACGACGCGCATCACCGCACCACGTTGCGCTTCCACGACATCATCGAGCCGGTCGACGGCCAGATCCTGCCCGAGCGCCGGGACGTCGAGGCGATCCTGCGCTTCGGCGAGGAGCTCGCCGCCGAGACCGCGCGGCGCAAGACGCACCTCCTGATTCACTGCCACGCCGGCATCTCGCGCTCCACCGCCGCGATGACGATGCTGCTCGGCCAGGCCCATCCGGACCTCGACGCGCAGGCGGTCGTCACCAAGGTCCACGACTTGCGCGAGAAGGCTTGGCCCAATGCCCGCCTGATCGCCTTCGCGGACGAGGCACTCGGCTACGACGGCAGCCTGACCGAGGCGGTGCGGCGGCTCCACGCCGAGCAGCTTCGCGTGCGGCCGCACCTCGCCGAGCTGATGCGGGGGTTGGGACGGGGGCGGGAGGTGGATGCGGCGTTGGCGTGATCCGCAAAGTCCCTTCAGCGTCTTCCATTGAAATTCACACGTTCCGCGTCATTCCGGGCTCCGCTTTCGCGGCCCCGGGATGACGCGGAGGGTCTGATGTCTGCCGGTGGCAGCCGAGGCTCCGCTAGCCTCCGAGCGGTCTGGAAAGGCTAGCCGAGCACGTACCGCTCGATCGCCTCCGCGAATCCCTCCGCCTCGTTCGTCCCCGTCACCTCGGTCGCCGCCCGCTTCACCGCGTCGCTGGCGTTGCCCATCGCGATCGACAGGCCGGCGCGGGCGAACATCGCCGTGTCGTTCGCCATGTCGCCGAGCACCGCCACCCGATCGAGCGGAATACCCAGCTCCCCGGCGACGCGCGCCACGAAGTGGCCCTTGTCGACGTGGGGCGGGGTGACGTCGAGGTAGTAGGCCTGCGAGCGGTGGACCGCCGCGCCGTCGCCGATCTCGGCGGCGAGACGCGGTTCGAGGGCGGCGAGGAGCGCGTGGTCGCGGGAGACGCCGACGAGCTTCGCCGCGCGGGCGAGATGCGGCGCGGGGTCGTCGACCACGCGCGGCTCGGCCTGGAGGGTGCGGCGCTCCAGGTCGGTATAGGGGCCGTCCGGGTCGGTGAGGAGCCACGCGCCGTCCGCGAAGACCCAGAGGTCGATCCCTTCCGCGGAAAAGCGCGCGGCGGCCGTCCTCGCGGCGGCTTCCGGAATCAGCGTCTCGTCGATGAGCGAGAGGTCGGGCCGCACCACCGTCGAGCCGTTGAAGGCGCCCATCGGCAGGGTGAGCCCGAGCGGCGCGACCAGGGGGCGCAGGCCGACCGGCGGGCGGCTCGACGCCACCGTGAAGGCGATGCCGCGCTCGCGCAGGGCCTCGACGGCGCGGATCGCCCGCTCCGTCAGTTGCTTGTCGCCGGTGACGAGGGTGCCGTCGACGTCGGTGACCACGAGGGAAATGGGCGCGGGAGCTTTGGGCAAGGGGCGGCCTCCTCGACGTCGCACTCGGTGCCTGTTCGATCAGCGATGTTGATCGATCTGGCAGATAGGCCGACAGCTCTCCTCGTCATCCCGGGGCTGGCCGAAGGGCGAGAACCCGGGATCCATAACCGCCGAGGCCTCGCTGGAAGTCGGATCGCGTTCCGTCACGTCCTGGAGCGTCAGCGATCAGGGATCCCGGGTTCCCGCTTGCGCGGCCCCGGAATGACGGAGGGGATCTGAAGCCGGTCAGCCCGTTCAGGGCAAGCTCTCAAATTTCCCTGTGCACCGGCACCGGCTCGGGGGCGGCCTCGGGCCGCAGCGGGACGATCTCGGGGTGCAAGACCCGCTCGCGCAGGGCCTGCGGTCCGAGCGTCAGGGCGAAGAAGTCGTACTCGCCCGGCAGGTCGTTGGCCATCAGGAACTGGAAGTGCATCCGGAACGGCCGGAACGAGATCCGCCGGTAGACGTCCGGGACGATGATCTCGCGAAACTTCGTCGAGCGGATCATCGGGTTGCGCACCGGTCCCGCGGGCGTCTCGCCGAGGTCGCGGGCGGGGTTGAAGCCCGGAAAGTTCATCCAGTCCTGCGGCGCCTGATAGTCGGTCCAGACCAGCCGCGCGCTCGCGACGAGGCGCATCACGTCGGCGCGCACCGGCTGCGCCCGCGGGTTGATGGTGACGAGGGGCAGCCCGGCCCCGAGGGTCAGGAGCGAGAGGCGCGGGGTCGCCGGAATATCCCGCTCCAGCACCCGCGCGGCGACCTCGGCGGCGGTGAGGCCGCCCGAGGAATGGCCGACGATCAGGACCTCGTCGACCTCGCCCGCCCGGCAGATCTCCGCGACGTGGTCGGCGAACAGCGCCAACCGCGCCTCGTAGTCGGGGCGCCAGCCGTTGCTGTGCTGCCAGTTGAACACCCAGTCGTTGATGAGCTGGCGCAGAAAAATCCGGTCGAGGAGCGGGGTGGCGGCGAGGACGAGCCCGATCCCGGCGAGCGCCCCGAGGGCGCCGGCGGCGAGGCCCGGCAGCCAGCCGGCGAGGAGCCGCGCGACGCCGGTGCCGAGGAGGGCGGCGAGCCCCCCTAAGATCAGCGTCATGCCGAAGGGGTAGAGGATGACGTTGCCGTACTTCCAGTTCAGGCCGTAGAGCCGGAAGAGCTTGCCGGTGACGAGGCTGTGCAGGATGCCGGCGGTCAGCAGCGCCATCGAGGCGATCAGCGGCCGGCGGAAATCCGCCCGCACGAGGTCGTCCCACAGGAGCACCTCGTAGGTGGTGCGGGTCTCCCGGCCGGGCTGCCCGGTCTCCACGGTCCAGGTCTGCACCAGGCCGTCGGGCCTCGTCTCGGCGCGGGTGATCGCCTTCCTGCCGATGTCGAAGCGCTTGGCGTAGCGGGTGAATTCGCGGGCGAACAAGGCCCTGTAGCGCTTGCTCGATTCCGGATCGTAGCCCGGCAGGTAGACGACGTGCCGCCGGCGCACGGGCCCTGGATCCTGTGCGGCGGCGTCGGGCGGCGTGTAGCCGATCTGTGTGGTCATCTCTGCCCTGTCATCCGCGCCATCATTCGCGCCGCGCCATGCTGACGCCGTGATTTGGTAACTCTTGTCGTGCTTTCACGACACGCCGAAGGCCGCGCGCCGGTTCCGCGGGCCTGTGTCTAGCGGGGAAGGCGGCGCCGGGGGAGGGCTCCCGAAGGCACTGTGACACGGGGGCCACGGACAGGGGACCCGACTCAGGCTAGGGACCACTCTCAAGGTAAGGACGAGCAATCTCGCCGATGCGCGCACTCCCGATCGCCCTCTGCACCGCGCTCGCGGTCTCGGGCTGCTCCAACTTCCTGCCGGCGGCCGGCCCGACGGCGAGCGCGGTCGCGTCGGGCGCCGACGTCGCCACCGACCAGGGCCTCCTCGCCCGCTACGAGATCATCGACGTCAACGCCGCCGTGGTCGAGGCCCTGCGCGGCCGTCCGCTCGACAGCCTGCTCGCCTCCTTCGGCGACCGCCGCCC
Organism: Methylobacterium sp. 17Sr1-1; assembly: GCF_003173775.1. Lineage (NCBI taxonomy): Bacteria > Pseudomonadati > Pseudomonadota > Alphaproteobacteria > Hyphomicrobiales > Methylobacteriaceae > Methylobacterium > Methylobacterium sp. 17Sr1-1. The sequence goes on from NZ_CP029552.1 coordinate 1,815,816, forward strand.
CTCCGTCGAGCCGGTGATCGGCGTCGGCGACACCGTGGCGGTGACCATCTACGAGGCCAGCACCGGCGGCCTGTTCTCCGGCTCCCTGTCGGTCGACCGGTTCTCCTCCGGCTCGAAATCGGCCACCATCCCGCCCCAGGTCGTCACCCGCGACGGCGCGATCACGGTGCCGTATGCCGGCCGCATCCAGGTGGCGGGCAAGCGCGTCCAGGACGTGCAGGCCCAGATCGAGCAGGAGCTCGCCGGCAAGGCGATCGAGCCGCAGGTGATCGTCACCGTGGTCCAGCCGACCAGCACCGCCGTGACGGTGACCGGCGAGGTGACGGCGGGCGCCCGCCTGCCGCTCTCCACCAAGGGCGACCGGCTGCTCGACGTGGTCGCCTCCGCCGGCGGCGTGCGCGCGCCGGTCTCCGAGACCTTCGTGCGGCTCTCGCGCGGTTCCACCACCGCGACGGTGCCGCTGACCGCGATCGTCTCCAACCCGCGCGAAAACATCTTCCTGCGCCCGGGCGACACCCTCACCCTGGTGCGCGACCCCCAGACCTTCCTGGCGGTGGGCGCGCTCGGCGCGCAATCCGAGATCCCGTTCGCCGCCGAGGGCATCACGCTGGCCCAGGCGCTGGCCAAGGCGCGCGGCCTCTCGGACCTGCAGGCCGACCCGGCCGGCGTGTTCCTGTTCCGGTTCGAGCCGGCCTCGGTGGTGCGCCGCATCCGCCCGAACAGCCCGCTCCTGTCCTCGAACTTCGTGCCGGTGGTCTACCGGATCAACATGCGCGATCCCAACAGCCTGTTCGTCTCCCAGGCGTTCCGGATGCGCAACCGCGACCTCGTCTACGTCTCGAACGCGCCCTTCACCGAGGTCCAGAAGGTGCTCGGCGTGTTCTCGACCATCACCGCGCCGGTCTCGGCCGGCGCCTCGGTCTACGCCGGCGTGCGGTAAGGGCGAACCGGGCGGGCCAAGCGGCCCGCCCGGTTCGGGTCAGGGCGTCACCACCCGCACCGGTGCGCCCCGGCGCCAGGCCGCGATCGCCTCGACGGTGTCCTCGTAGAACATCCGGAACGTGCTCTGCGTGACGTAGCCGAGATGCGGGGTCAGCACCGCGTTCGGCACGCTCCGCAGCGGATGGTCGGCGGGCAGGGGCTCGCGGTCGAACACGTCGAGCCCGGCCCGGATCCGGCTCTCAGCCAGGGCCGCCACCAAAGCCGCCTCGTCGATCAGCGGGCCGCGGGAAGTGTTGATCAGGATCGCCCCTTTCCGCATCCGGGCGATCTCGCCCTCCCCGACGATGCCGCGGGTCGAGGGCGCCAGCACCATGTGCAGGCTGACGACGTCGCTCTCCGCGAACAGGGCCTCCCGCGTGACGAGACTCGCCCCGCCGGCCTCGGCCCGCTCCGGCGTCAGGTTGGGGCTCCAGGCCGTCGGCCGCATGCCGAGCGCGCGGCCCACCGCCGCGACCCGGGCCCCGATGCGCCCGAGTCCCAGGAGCCCGAGGGTGCGGCCCTCCAGGCCCTCGCCGACCGTTTCCTGCCAGCGCCCGGCCGCCACGTTGGCGAATTCCCGCGGCAGGTTGCGGGCACAGGCCAGCATCAGCGCGACGGTGAGTTCCGCGGTGGCGATGCCGCCCTCGCCGTTGCGGGTGTTGCAGACCGTGATGCCGCGGGCGTTCAGCGCCGCGGTGTCGACCGACGGGTTGCGCCCGCCGGTGAACACCACGAGCTTCAGATTGGGCAGGGCTGCGATCAGATCGGCGTCCAGCGGCATGCGCTCGCGCATCAGGCAGAGCACGGTGTAGGGCGCGAGCCGCGCGGGAGCGTCCGCCCGCGGCACCGGCTCCGAGAAGAACTCCACCGCCACGTCCGGGCCGAGGCCGCCCCACTCGGCGAGCCCCGCGGCCACGCCCTGATAATCGTCGAGCACCGCGATCCGGATGCCGTCTTCGTGTGTCGTCACGCGATTTCCTCCCTGATACGATTTCCGGAAGACTACTTCCGGAAATCGTATCGCAAGCCTGCGCAGCGCTTGAGCGAAGCCGATTTCCGCACTGCGAAGCAATCAGTCGGAAATCGTATGAATCCCTTCATATCCGGCGCCGGACGGGCGTTCCAGCCGGGGCGTCCGTGCTATGCTCGCCGCAGCACCCTGACGCGCCGCGCCCCCCTTGCGCCCCCGCGGGCTCGCGCCCGATAGAGCGGGCGCCTCGCCGGGTCCGCGCGGAGAAGGGACTGATAGCCGTGCTTCGCACGGACAGGGGGGCGGCGGCCGTGCTAAGCGGCCGGACGAGCGAGGCCGGAGGTCGGAGTGGTTCGAACGATGCGGGAGCGCCGGGGATGACGCGCACCAGGGCCGTCGCCGCCCTGTGGCTGGCGATCGGAGCGCTGCTGACCGGGGCGGGCGCCGCCCGCGCCGACGTGACCGTCGGGGTCGCGGTGCCGCGCACCGGCGCGGTCGCCGGCATCGGCGAGCAGGTGCTCCAGGGCGTGCAGGCCGCCGTCCGGGACGCCAATGCCCGCGGCGGCATTGCCGGCGAGCCGATCGTGCTCGACGTGCAGGACGATGCCTGCGACCCCGGCCAGGCGATGGCGGTGGCCGAGCGCTTCGTGCGCGCCGGCGTGCGGCTGGTGATCGGGCATGTCTGCTCCAGCGCCTCGCTGGCGGCCTCCGACGTCTACGCGGCGGCCGGCGCGGTGATGATCAGCCCGGCCTCCAACGCCGCGCGCCTGACCGATCGCGGCTTGCCGACCATCTTCCGGGTCTCCGGCCGCGAGGACGACCAGGGCCGGCTCTCGGCCACGATCCTGGCCGAGCGTTTTCGCGACAAGAAGATCGCGATCCTCTACGACGACACGCCCCTGTCGCGGAACCTCGCCGAGTCGACCAAGGCCAACCTGAACAAGATCGGCCAGAACGAGACCCTGTTCGCCGCCATCGTCCCGGGCCAGACCGACGACGCCGCGCTGATCAAGCGCCTGCAGGGGGCGGGGATCGAGGTGGTCTATTACGGCGGCCACTACCAGGAGATGGGCAAGCTGGTGCGCAAGGCGGCGGATGCCGGCTACCGCCCGCAGTGGTTCGGCACCTCCGGCATCGCCACGAAGGAGTTCGGCACGCTGGCGGGCCCTGCGAGCGACGGCGTGCTGATGACCTTCAACCCGGACCTGCGCCGCAAGCCGGAGGCCGCCGCCGCCGTGAAGGCGCTGCAGGCCGACGGGATCGATCCCGCCGGCTTCACCCTCTACGGCTACGCCGCGCTCCAGGCCCTCGTCGAGGCCGGTAACTTCGCCAAGTCCACCGACCCGAAGGCCATCGCCGAGACCCTGCATGCCGAGCGGTTCACCCTGGTGCTCGGCAATGTCGGCTTCGACCAGAAGGGCGACGTGACGGCGCCGGGCTACGTGCTCTACGTCTGGCGCGACGGGGTGTTCACCTACGCCAATTGAGGCCCGATCGAAGCGAGGTCGAGGGGGATCGTCCCCTCCGCCACCGTGAGGGTGCGCCCGCCGACCCAGTCGGCGCCGTCGTAATCGACGAAGATCCGGCCGCGGCGGCCGAGTCGCGTGCCCTGCGCGGCGATGTAGGGACCGGCGGCGCGGCCGGTCTCGCGCAGCCAGCCGGCGACGGCGGCGTTGAAGCTGCCGGTGACCGGATCCTCGACCAGGGCGCCGGCGCCGTCGCTGAACAGGGTGCGGATCTCCCAGGCCGTCACTGCACCCTGGGGGTGGGCACCGACGAGGCCGATATCGATCCGGCCCTCGTGGCGGCGCACCGGCTCCACCGCCAGCACCGCCTCGGCGGAACCCAGCATCACCCCGATCCAGCCCGGGCCGTTATCGGCCCAGCGCGCCTCGACGACGGCCTCAGGGGCGATCCGCAGCACCGTCGCGACTTCCCGCAGGGTGGCCTCGTCCACCGGGCCCGAGCGCAGGAGCGGCGGCGCCGCGAAGGCGAGGCGGTCGGAATCGTGCCGGATCGGCACGAGGCCCGCCCCGCATTCCTGCACCACGCGCCCGGGCTGCCGGGGCGTCCCACCGAGGGCCAGCCAGGCGTGGCAGGCGCCGAGGGTCGGGTGGCCGGCGAAGGGCAGCTCGTGGGCGAGGGTGAAGATGCGCGCCCGGTAATCGGCGCTGGCATTGGTCGGCGGCAGCAGGAACACCGTCTCCGACAGGTTGAACCACCGCGTCATCGCCTGCATCACAGCGGTATCGGGCTCGGCCCCGCTCACCACCGCGAGCGGGTTGCCGGTGAAGGCGCCGTCGTGGAACACGTCGACCAGGGCGAAGCGGGCGGTCATGGCTCAGGGCTCCGGGGGCCAGCGAAAGTCGCTCAATCGCGTTCCTTGCCCGATTCGTCCGTCGCCTCCCACCCGCGACCTCGGGATGAGGTCGCGGGTGGGATGTAAGTGTCTCTACGACGTTGCCCCTGGTATCACGTCCAATACAGCACCCGCGCCGCCGGCAGCCGCTCCGCCAGGTCCTGCGTCAGGCCCTGACGCATCTCCCGCATCAGCTCGGCCGGAAACACGTACTTCACCGAGCCGAACTTGGTGAGCTTGCGGCTGCGCTCGTCCTCCCGCATCGGCAGGTCGGAGCCCGGATACCAGCCCGTCAGCACCTCCTTCGAGCCGGGGGTGAAGCGGTGGGTGATGAGTTCAGCGGTGAGGTCGAGGTCGCGCACCCCGTCGAGCGCGTCGGCGGCCTGGGCGAAGAGGTCGGCATAGGCCTCACGCCAGCCCGGCACGGGCAGGATCGGCGCGATCGTGAGCCCGACCGGGTAACCGGCGCGGGCCAAAGCCCCCATCGCGGCGAGGCGGTCGCGCAACGGGGCGGTACCCCCTCGTAGCGGGCGGCCGACGCGGCGTTGACCGAGAAGCGCAGCCGGGTGCGGCGGCGGTGCTCCAGGCCGAGCAGGGGCTCGACCGCCGCGAACTTGGTGGTGGCGCGCAACGACACCGGGGCGTCCCAGGCACCGAAATGCCGGATCGCCGCCGAGAGCGAGCCGGTCAGGTGCTCGATGCCGAGGGGATCGGTGTAGCACGAGGCCTCGAAGGTCGTGCCCTCGTGCGCGCGCTCCGCACTCGCCGAGGTGACGCCGCCCTGGCCGACATAGGCCGCGAGGTTGTCCAGGATCTCGGGCAGGTTGGCGTAGACCCGGGTCACCGGGGGGCCGGAGAGCGAGCCGGCGAGGTAGCAGTACTGGCAATGGGCCGGGCAGCCCTCGGCGAGGTCGACGCGCCAGTCGGCGCTCGGCGGGATTGGCTGCAGCTTCAGCTTGGTCGGCGGCGCGACCACCACCGCGAGGGTGTTCTTGGCCTCGACATAGGCCCGGCGCGGATCGGGGTGGCGCAGGCCGGTCAGGCGGTTGCCGGGCAAAGCCTCGACGGCGAGCCCGAGGGCCTCGGCGCGGGCCGCGATCGACCGCCCGTGGGCGTGCTCCCGCGCCGCCGCGGTGATGACGACCCGGCGCGGACGCCAGAGGCGGGCCGTGCGGGCGGGAGCGGGATCGTGGACGGTCATGCCCGGCGAACGCGCGGGCGGCTCTGCGGGTCCCGATCGTTAACGAACGAACGCGACGGCGTTAATGCTTGGCCTGCGGCCGCACCGTGTAGGTGCCGCCGCGGATCCGCTCGGGAAAGCCCTCGGCGTAGCGGGCGGTGGCCTCCTCGCCGTAGGTCTGGACCAGCTCCTGGAAGGCCGCGAACAGGGCGGCCTGGGCCATGCAGTCGCCGTCGATCCCGTCCAGGCAACCTTCCGCGAAGGCCTCCGAGACGTAGCTCAGGGCGGCGCGCTTCGCGTCCTGATCGGACTCGAGCGCGGGGTGGTGGTCGTGGGTTTCGAATTCGGTCATCGACAGCCTTGAGATCGGGTCTCTGGTGAGAACGGCGGTCTCGGATCCGCAGCGGCCTCGTGTGATGCCCCGATTCATAGGCCCTCGCCCGGCGGCGGGCCAGCAAGGAATTGCGAAGAGGTTAACGGCGCCACGAGAATGCCTCCCTCTTCGACACGGACGCCACAGCGTGGCGCGCGTGCAACAGAGGGCCGGTCAGCCGCCGAAACGCCCGGCCAGCGCCACCGACAGGCGCTCACCCTCCGCGATGTAGCGGGTCGCGGCCTCGACCGCCGAGGGGGTGCAGACCCGGTAGGTCACTGCGTAGCCGCCATAGCCGCGGTTATAGGCTCCGGCGAGGCGGTCGCGCCGGCCCTGGCTGGTGCCTTCGGCATCGAGCAGGGATTTCATCCGGGCGGGCCATTCCGACGCGTCCGGGTTGCCGCACAATTCGCGCAGGAAGCTCAGCGCCCCGATGATCTCCGACAGGCGCAGGAGGTCGCGGTCGTAGGGCGCCGGCGTCTCGGCCGGCGGGGGAGGGGCGGGGGCCTCCTTCTCGGGCGGCTTGGGCGCGGGCTTCGGCCGGGTCTGGGCGAAGGCGGGGGCCGCCGCGAGGAGGCAGGCGGCAGCCAGGATGACGGCGTGCCTCATCTCTCGTCTCCGATCGCCGCGAGCGCCTGGGCGATTACCCCGTGCAGCCCCCGCGTGGTCGGCAGGTCGCGCGACTCGTCGGGCGTCACCCAGCGTAAGGAGAGGGCCTCCGGCCCGGTCGCCGGCTCGCCGGAGCGCCAGCGCGCCGCGTGGGGGTGGATCACGAAGTGGAACATCACCGTGCCGTCGGCGTCGCGCTCGATCACCTCGAGGGGATCGAGGTAGGCCACCACCTCGGCCACCACCCCGACCTCCTCGTGCAGCTCGCGCAGGGCCGCCTCGGCCAGGGTCTCGCCGACCTCCACCTGTCCGCCCGGCAGGGTGTAGATCCCGCGCATCGGCGCCTGGCCGCGGGCGGCGAGCAGCACCCGGCCGTCACGCACCACCGCCGCGGAGGCGGCGATGAAGGGACGCAGCGGATAGCGGCGGCGCCAGGCCGGATCCTCGGCATCCGCGCTCAAGGCCGCGCATCCCCGTCCTGCACCACGGCGAGCCGCCCGTCGGAGAGGGCTACCACGATCCGGTTGCCGAGCACCGCGAGGCCGGGCCCGACCGGCGCCGGCAGGGTCGCCCGCGCCCGCTCGGACAGGTCCTTGAGGGAGAGATAGGCGAGGGCGGCGCGGTCGCGGGTCGCCACCACCAGCTCGCCCCCGAGGGCGGCACCGGGGGCAGCGAATCCTTTGGCACCCTGCGCCCGCCGGGCCGGTTTCCCGCCGGCGAGGCTCCAGTGCTCGAGCCGGCCCTCCTCGCCGCGCACCAGCACGGCGGCGGGCGGCTGGCCCGGCAGGTCGGCCGCGAGGGCGAGGGAGCCCGGCTCCGGCGGGGTCTCGGCGCGCACCCGCCAGCTCCCGTCCTGGCGCCCGATCAGCGCGAGGCCGGTGCCCTCCGGATGCTCGCCGAGGGCGAGCAGGTGGAGCGACCCGTCGATCTCGACCGGGCGCAGGGTATCGGCGGAAAAGACCGCGCCGGCCCCCGGCGGCACCGTCGCGGTCGCCACCGGCACGGGCTTCGGGTCGGCGCTCATCGTCACCTTCTGGCGCTCGCGCACGGTCACGCCGGCGGCGCCCGGGCGTCCGTCCGGGGCCCGGCTCGGGCCCGACAGGTAGGCGCTGACCGGACCGGCCAGCACCCGGCGGGTGCCCGGCAGCGCGCCCTTCGGCGTCTCGCCGGCGGTCAGGCCCTCGACCGCGTCGAGGGGCAGCGGCACGACCGCGACCGTGTCGCCCGACAGGGTGAGGACCGCCGCACCATTCTCGCCCCACACCACCGCGACCGGACCGGCCTTGCGCGGCAGCTGCGGCAGCCCGGCGGTGGTGACGGCGAGCGCCGCCTCGCTGCCCGCGTCGCGCAGCTGCGTCACCCGGAACGGAAGGTCGAGGAGGCTGACCCGCGGCTCGGCGGCGGCGGGCGCGACCGGCAGCAGCAGAGCGAGAGCGGCAGGGAGCAGGAGAGCGAGCGCCCGCCGCTCAGACATGCTGGCCGCCGTTGATGTGCAATTCGGCGCCGTTCACGTAGGACGAGGCCTCGGTGCACAGGAAGTAGATCGCCTTGGCGACCTCGTCGGGCGTGCCGAGTCGCCGCTGCGGGATCTGCGCCACCAGCTTGTCGGTGCCCGGCGACAGGATCGAGGTGTCGATCTCGCCCGGCGAGATCGCGTTCACCCGCACGCCGAGAGGCCCGAAATCCGAGGCCATCTCGCGGGTCAGGCCGGCGAGCGCCGCCTTCGAGGTGGCGTAGGCCGCCCCCGCGAAGGGATGGACGCGCGACCCCGCGATCGACGTCACGTTGACGATGGAGCCGCGCGCCCGGGTCAGCTCCTCGCACAGGCCGCGGGCGAGCAGGATGGGGGCGAAGAAATTCACCTGGAACACCCGCGTCCAGTCGGAGAACGGGGTGTCGATCGAGCCCAGCCGCGCGCCGCCGGCCCCCTTCGGCGAGATGCCGGCATTGTTGACGAGCGCGTGCAGCAGCCCGCCCTCGGCCTCGAGCCGCCCGGCCACTTCCTTGACGGCGCGGACCGTGTCCTCCGGGTCGGCGAGGTCGACCTGGAGATGGTCCTCCGGCCCCATCTCCCACGGGCAGTTCTCCGGGAAGGGGTGGCGCGAGCAGGTGATGACGCGCCAGCCCGCCGCCGAGAAGCGCTTGACGGTGGCGTGGCCGATGCCCCGGCTCGCGCCGGTGAGCAGCATCACGCGGCGGCGTTCGTTCGACGGTTGGGCCACGGCCGTTCCTCGGGATATCCGGTGCGGGGCGCTTAAGCGGTGTGCTGGCGCGGCGCGAAGAGCCCCAGGGTAGGGCTCCGGGGCCCGGAAATCCAGGGCTCGCCGCGCCGCAGCAAAGCTTGCCCGTCAGGGCAGGCTTGCCTCTCAGGGATAGAGGCGGTTGCTCTGCCAGCCCTCGCCCTGGCGGGTGAAGCGCACCCGGTCGTGCAGGCGGTAGGCGCCGTCCTGCCAGAACTCCATCGTCACCGGTGCGATGCGGTAGCCGGTCCAGTGGGGCGGCCGCGCCACGGTCTCGCCGGGAAAGCGCGCGGCCACCTCCTCCACCGCCCGCATCAGGGTCTCGCGGCTGTCGAGGGGCTGCGACTGCCGGCTCGCCCAGGCGCCGAGGCGGCTGTCGCGGGCGCGGGTGGCGAAGTAGGCGTCGGCTTCCGCATCCTCGACCTTCGTCACGGTCCCGCGGGCCCGGACCTGGCGGCGCAGGCTCTTCCAGTGCAGCACGAGGGCGGCGCGCGGGTTGTCCGCGAGCTCCAGCCCCTTCATCGACAGGGTGTTGGTGTAGAACACGAATCCGCGCTCGTCGGCGTCCTTCAGGAGCACGATGCGCACGTCCGGCAGGCCGTCGGCGCCGCAGGTGGCCAGCGCCATGGCGTTCGGATCCTCGGGCTCCGATGCCTGCGCGTCGGCAAACCATTGCCGGAACAGTCCCCAGGGATCCGGGTTCTGGGTGAAATCATCTTTCGTTAACCCGTCCACGGCATCGTCCTTACCCAAGTGGCATCAGGGCCCGACCGGCCCCGTGCCCGTGTGACAACCGGAACCGGGGGCGGGCCGGCGTCGCTCTCTCATGCGTCGCGGCGGGCCGTCCGGTCGTGAGAACAGGTGTAATGCGTCGCGGTGCGTGTAAAGTCGGTTCGGTGACGCTCGGGCTCGTCGTCGCGGCGAGCGCCTTGGGGAGCGTCCTGGCGATCGGCGGCTGCAGCCAGCCGCTCATCATGTTCACGCCGCAGGCGGACGTGGCGCCGCCGGAGCCGGAGAGCACCGGCAGCATCGAGCCTGCGGCCCCGAGAAGAGACCGGGATCTCAGCTTCGGCCCGGACCTCTCCGGCGAGGACTGGCGCCGCGCCAAGGCGGCGCTCTCCGTCGCCCTCGATCCGCAGGGCAACGGCCAGCCGGTGAAGTGGGATAACCCGGATTCGGGCATGCGCGGCATGGTCAACCCGACCGGGCTGCCCTTCGTCAAGAACGACGAGATCTGCCGCGGCTTCCTTGCCTCGGTGATCGGGCCGGGCCGCAACCGCTTCGTGCGCGGCACCGGGTGCCGGCCGTCGGGCGGCGCCTGGGAGCTGAAGAGCGTGAAGGCGACGACGAAGCCGGGGTGAGCCGCAGGAAATGGCGCTCCTGCGGGAAGTGACGTAACCTGACCTCTTCCTGCGCCGCCTGCGTTGCAATCCGGCAACACGGTTGCCAGATACGGCTCAACTCGTTTCACGAGAGCGGCGTCGCCCAGGCGGTCACGGACCCGGGCCGGTGCCGCTCGAATCGCCATCGGATCGCCATGCGCAACCCATACGATGTACTCGGCGTGAGCCGCTCGGCCGACGAGGCGGAAATCAAGAAGGCTTTCCGCAAGCTCGCCAAGGCCTACCACCCCGACCGCAACAAGAACGACACCAAGGCGCAGGATCGCTTCGCCGAGGTCAACCAGGCCTACGAGATCCTGGGCGACGCCAAGAAGCGCGAGCAGTTCGACCGCGGTGCCATCGACGGCGACGGCAAGCCCCGCTTCACCGGCTTCGAGGGCTTCGGCGGAGGCGGCGCCGGCCGCGGCGGTGGGGGATTCGACTTCGAGTCGATGGCCCGGGCCCGCGGCGGGGCCGGCGGCGCCGGCGGCTTCGGCGAGGACATCTTCTCGCACCTGTTCGGCGAGGCGTTCCGCTCCGCCGGCGGAGCCGGCCGCGCCGCGCCCCAGAAGGGCGAGGACGTCGCCGCCGAACTGACCGTCACCCTCGACCAGGTCGCCGGCGAGGCCAAGCTGCGCCTCAACCTGCCGAGCGGCCGCGAGGTCGACGTGGTCGTGCCCAAGGGCGTGGTCGACGGGCAGGTGATCCGCCTGCGCGGCCTCGGCTATCCGGGCGCCCACGGCGCCGAGCCGGGCGACGCGCTCCTGACCATCCGCTTCGCCGCCGATTCCCGATTCCAGATCGAGGGCTCGGATTTGCGCACCACCGCCGAGGTCCCGCTCGAGGACGCGGTTCTGGGCGGGCCGATCCGGATCCAGACCCTGACCGGCGCGGTCGAGATGAAGATCCCGCCGATGACCAGCTCCGGCCGGGTCTTCCGCCTGCGCGGCAAGGGCCTGCCGAAGAAGGACGGCACCCGCGGCGACCTGCTCGCCACCATCGCCGTCACCCTGCCGGCCAATGCGGACGAGGCCCTGACCGAGTTCGCCCGCAAGCGGCGGGCCGCCACTGCTGCGAGCTGAGCGGGGCGGGCGTCGGCGGCTTTACCGGAGCCGGCGCACTTCCGTCGCCCGCGGGCGTCGGTTAAGGAAACCGCTGGGGAGCCATGCACGGCCGGGTCCGACCGGCCGCCGTCGGCCTCCCGTGGCGGCTGTTCTTTGGGTGACTCATGGCTGACTCGAACCGGGCACAGGTACAGGATGGCGGGCAGCCCCGCACCGGGCTTCTCGCCGGCAAGCGCGGCCTCGTGCTCGGCGTCGCCAACAACCGCTCGATCGCCTGGGGCATCGCCAAGAGCGCGCACCAGCACGGTGCGGAGCTGGCTTTCACCTATCAGGGCGAGGCCTTGAAGAAGCGCGTCGAGCCCCTGGCCCGCGAGCTCGACGCGGCGGTCGTCGGCCATTGCGATGTCACCGATCCGGCCTCGATCGACGCGGTCTTCGAGGCCGCCGGCCGGCACTTCCCCGACGGGATCGACTTCGTCATCCACTGCATCGCCTTCTCGGACAAGGACGAGCTGACCGGCCGCTACATCGAGACCAGCGAGGCGAATTTCTCGAAGTCGCTGCTGATCTCCTGCTACTCGTTCACGGCGGTCGCCCAGCGCGCCGAGAAGCTGATGCCCAACGGCGGCTCGCTGCTCACGCTGACCTATTACGGCGCCGAAAAGTGGATGCCGCACTACAACGTGATGGGCGTCGCTAAGGCGGCCCTCGAAGCCTCGGTGCGCTACCTCGCAGCCGATCTCGGCCCGCAGAAGATCCGCGTCAACGCGATCTCGGCCGGCCCGATCAAGACGCTCGCCGCCTCCGGCATCGGCGACTTCCGCTACATACTGAAGTGGAACGAGTACAACGCCCCGCTGCGGCGGACGGTGACCATCGACGAGGTCGGCGAGACCGCCGCCTACCTGATCTCCGACATGTCCCGCGGCATGACCGGCGAGATCCTGCACGTGGACGCGGGCTACCATGTCGTCGGCATGAAGAATCCCGAGGCGCCGGACCTCAGCCTCGACAAGGAGTGAGTGCACCTCGCAGAACTCCCGTTCTCCGCCGGCGCTCGCCCTGGCGACGTCGGCGCAGCGGGAGTTTTGTGGGAGACGCTTCGGGTTCAGGGCTGGACCGGCGGGCCGTCAGGCCCAATGTGGGCGTCGCGTCGTCATGCGGAGCCCACCATGTCCACCCCCAGCGACTCTCGCCAGAAGATCGCCATGCTCACCGCCGGCGGCCTCGCCCCCTGCCTGTCGGCGGCGGTCGGCGGGCTGATCGCCCGCTACACCGACCTCTCGCCCGAGACCGAGATCATCGGCTATCGCAGCGGCTACAAGGGCCTGCTGCTCGGCGACCACCTCCCCGTCACCCCGGAGGTGCGGGCCAGGGCCGGGGTGCTCCTGCGCCACGGCGGCTCGCCGCTCGGCAACAGCCGGATCAAGCTCACCAACGTCCAGGATTGCGTGAAGCGCGGCCTCGTCAAGGAGGGCCAGGACCCGCTGAAGGTGGCGGCCGAGCAGCTCGCCCGCGACCGGGTCACGATCCTGCACACGATCGGCGGCGACGACACCAACACCACGGCGGCCGACCTCGCGGCCTATCTCGAGGCGAACGGCTACCACCTGACGGTGGTCGGGCTGCCGAAGACCATCGACAACGACGTGGTGCCGATCCGCCAGACGCTCGGCGCCTGGAGTGCGGCGGAGCAGGGCGCGCTCTTCGCCGAGAACATCGTCAACGAGCAGAGCGCCAACCCGCGCATGCTGATCGTCCACGAGATCATGGGCCGCAAGTGCGGCTGGCTCACCGCCGCGACGGCCAAGGCCTATCGCGAGCGCCTGGACCGCACGGCCTTCCTGCCGGAATTCGGCCTCGACCGGGCCCACAAGGAGGTGGACGCGGTCTACCTGCCGGAGATGCCCCTCGACATCGCGCGCGAGGCGGCGCGCCTGAAAGGCCGGCTCGACGCCAAGGACTGCGTCACGGTGTTCCTGAGCGAGGGCGCCGGCCTCGACGAGATCGTCGCCGAGATCGAGGGGCGCGGCGAGATTTTGGGCCGCGATCCGTTCGGCCACGTCAAGATCGATACGATCAATGTCGGCAAGTGGTTCGCCGACCGCTTCGCGCCGATGATCGGGGCGGAGAAGACCCTGGTGGTGAAGTCCGGCCATTTCTGCCGCTCGGCCGCGCCGAACGCGGACGACCTGCGGCTGATCCAGGGCATGGTCGACCTCGCGGTCGAGTGCGGTCTGAAGGGCGTCTCCGGGGTGATCGGCCACGACGAGGACCAGGGCGGCCGCCTGCGGGCGATCGAGTTTCCGCGCATCCGCGGGGGTAAGGCCTTCGATCCGACCGTGCCGTGGTTCACCGCGCTGCTGGATCAGATCGGCCAGGAGCGGGCGCACTGACGTCGGGATCGGCGAGGAGAACCGGCGCCGCCCCCTGCACCGGTTCTCTGTCACGCTGGCATTTGCACTCTAGGTGTTAATCACGATCCCGTCGCGTCAAGCGTCGGGACCGTGCTGCCGGCCTCCGCGACCGGGGCTCGGCGGAGGAAGGGCACGACGTTCCCGCCGGCCTCGACCGGCTCTGCCCCGGTCCGAACCTGCCGGTGTCCCGTCTCGAACGACATCCAGCGGACGATCTTGCCGTCCTGGTTCCGCATCAAGTGCCGGTCGACCCGCCTCCGCGCCCAACGGGGCACGCCATCGCCGAACTTCATCGGGCTTATCTCCCTGCTCGCCCACGACGCGATTGTTGTCGCTTTGTGAACGAAACAGGGGTGATCCCCCCTGTCATCACCCGTTTGGGTGAGACGTTGCCAACCTCAGGTTTTCAGGACGATGCAGGCGCCGCCGCTGCCGCGGATGCGGCCGCACAGGGCCTCGGCGCTGGCGCGGGTCTCGGAGGGCACGCGGATGCGGTAGAAGGCCCGCGTGCCGCGGTGGCGCAGCCGCGTGCCGATGATCATCGGGCGCACGTCGCCGAGGATCGCGGCGTAGCGGTCGCGGGCGCGGCCGAAGCTCGCCAGCGCGATCGCCTTCGAGAAGTTGCCGGCGAGCTGGACGCCCCAGGGCGCCAGTACCGCCGCGGCCTCGGCGAAGAAGGTCTCGGTGCGGCCGCGGATGCGCAAGGACGCGGTGACCTGCAGGCAGCGTGTGCCCTCGGGCTCGGAGAGGTCGCTCTTGACGTCTCCCTTCGTGTCTCCCTTGGCAGCGGCGGCCCAGTCCTCGGCGCTGCGCCCGGTGATCGCCGAGACGTAGGCCCGGGTCTCGGCCGGCAGGCCGCCGGTGCCGGCGAGCCAGGCCGAGACGCGGCCGGGCCCGCCGTTGTAGGCCGCCGCCGCGAGGCCGAGATTGCCGAAGCGCCCGCGCAGGTCGATCAGGAACCGCGCCGCCGCCGGGATCGCCTGCTCGGGATCGAACGGATCGAGGAGGCCGCGCTCCTGCGCCGTGCCGGGCATGAACTGGGCTACCCCCTGGGCGCCGGCGCGGCTGACCACGCCGGGCCGGAAGCTGCTCTCGCGCCAGATCAGCCGGGTCAGGAAGGCCACCGGGAGCCCCTTGGACTTGGCCGCCCCCTCGATCAGCCGGCACAGGGCCTGCTCCACCGTCTCCTCCTTGCTCTCGGCGGCGGCAGCGGCCGGCGCGGGGGCCGCCGGGGCGGCCAGCGCCGGGGAGGCGAGAGCCAGGGCGAGGAGGAGGAGGGCGATGCGGGTCACGGGTGCAGCTTTACCGCGATTCGTTGAACGATTCGGCAAGGTGCGATCGTCGCAGCGGGCGTTTCGCGGGCCCGCGCCGCGCGAGGCCCTGGCGCCGGGGGGCCCGGGGCGCCATCTAGCGGTCGATGTCCTCGCCGCTCCTGTTCGACTCCGCCCTGATCCGCAAGCGCCTCGCCCGCGCCCGCCGCGCCGGCTTCGCCGATTTCCTGGTCGCGCGGGCGGTCGACGACCTGTCGGACCGCCTCGGCGCGGTGCTGCGGGAGTTTCCCCAGGCTCTCGACCTCGCCACCCCGGTGCCGGCGGCGGCGGACTGGCTCCGGGCCAGCGGCCGGGCCGGTGCCGTCACGCGCCTCGCCCCCACCCTCGAGCCGGGCAGCCCCGGCGTCGCGGTCGGCGATCCGGAAGCGCTGCCCTTCGCCGACCGCAGCTTCGACCTCGCGGTGTCCCTGCTCGCGCTCCAGCACGCCAACGACCTGCCGGGCGCGCTCGTCCAGGTCCGCCGGGCGTTGAGGCCCGACGGCCTGTTCGTCGGCTGCCTGCTCGGCGGCCGCACGCTGACCGAGCTGCGCCAGGTGCTCACCCAGGCTGAGAGCGAGGTCGAGGGCGGGGTGAGCCCGCGGGTCGCCCCTTTCGCGGAGGTGCGCGACCTCGGCGGCCTGCTCCAGCGCGCCGGCTTCGCCCTGCCGGTCACCGACGTCGAGACCGTGACGGTGCGCTACGGCGATCCGTTCGGGCTGATGCGCGACCTGCGCGCCATGGGGCTCACCAACGCCCTGCGGGAGCGCCGGGGCACGCTGCGCCGCGCGACCCTGATGCGGGCCGCCCAGCTCTACGCCGAGCGCTTCGCCGATCCGGACGGGCGCCTGCGCACGACCTTCGAGCTGATCTGGCTCTCGGGCTGGGTGCCGCACGAGAGCCAGCAGAAGCCGCTGCGGCCGGGCAGCGCCCAGGCGCGGCTGGCCGATGCCCTCGGCACCGTCGAACGCAAGGAGCCGTCATGACCGACATCACCATCACGCCGAACCCGCACCGCATCCGCGTGATGCTCGGCGGCACGATCGTCGCCGAGACCACCCGGGCCCTCACCCTGCGCGAGGGCAGCCTGCCGCCGGTCCTGTACGTCCCGCGCGAGGATGCCGAGATGGACCTCCTCGCGCGCACCGAGCACCGCACGCACTGCCCGCACAAGGGCGACGCGAGCTACTACTCGCTCACCGCCGGCGGGGTCGAGCGGGCGAACGCGGTCTGGAGCTACGAGGCGCCGTTCCCCAAGGTGGCGGCGATCAAGGATCACCTCGCGTTCTACCCGAACAAGGTCGACGCGATCGAGGAGTTCAAGGATTGACGATCGTCGGGTGAAATCTGTTCGATGATCTGACACCCTCGATGTCATCCCGGGCTCCACTGCGCGGCCCCGGGATGACGCGGAGGGGTTCAGGTATCATGAGGCGATCGATGATCCTCCGATCTGGATCGAACATCTCCTCACGGCCCCAACAAATCGACGATCGCCGGCAGCAGCGGCAGGTCGGCCGGGGGCATCGGATAGCTCGCAAGGTCGCGCGGGCGGACCCATTTGAGCGCCTGCCCCTCCCGCGACTGCACGAACCCCTCCCAGCGCCGGCAGACATAGAGCGGCATCAGGAGGTGGAAGGTCTCATAAGCGTGGCTGGCGAAGCTGAGCGGCGCCAGGCAATCG
This sequence comes from Methylobacterium sp. 17Sr1-1, assembly GCF_003173775.1. Lineage (NCBI taxonomy): Bacteria > Pseudomonadati > Pseudomonadota > Alphaproteobacteria > Hyphomicrobiales > Methylobacteriaceae > Methylobacterium > Methylobacterium sp. 17Sr1-1. The sequence goes on from NZ_CP029552.1 coordinate 1,832,382, forward strand.
GCCTTGACCGCGATGCCGAGTTCTTCGGCCAGCTCGCGGATCAGCGTCTCCTCCGGGCGCTCGCCGGGCTCGATCTTGCCGCCCGGGAATTCCCACAGGCCGGCGAGCTGCTTGCCGGGCGGGCGCTGCGCCAGCAGCACGCGTCCGTCCGGATCGACGAGGGCGACCGCTACCACGAGGAGAAGCTTGAGGGGATCTGCCATGGGGGGACGGCTCGCCTGACAAGGGGGGAGGCGGCGCCCGTCAGGGCGCGACCTGATAGGTGACCTCGACGGCGGCCTCGACCGTCAGGGTGCCGGGCTCGACCGGGACGGCGAGGCCGCCGGGCGCGGCCTTCGCGAAGGTGCGGGCATGCATCGGCGCCGGTGCGCCCTCCCGCGGCGGCGAGACGAGGCTCTCGAGGCGCCCGAGGCGGGTGCCCGCCGCCTCCGCCAGGATCTCGGCCTGGCGCTTGCCATCCCGCACCGCCTCCGCCCGGACGGCATTCTCCGTCTGGCCGGGATCCGACAGGCCGAAGGCGACGCCGCCGATCCGATCGGCCCCGCCGTCGAGCAGGCGCCGAATCAGGGCGCCGAGGCGCTTGAGGTCGCGCACCCGCACCGAGACGGCGTTGCTGGCCTGGTAGCCGTCGGGCACGTCCCGCATCTGTCCGCCGGGCTCGCGCACCGTTTTGCTGGCCGGGCGCAGGGACACGGCGGCGGTGGCGAGGTCGGGGCCCGCGATGCCGAACTCGCCGGCGAGCTCCGCCACCTTGCGGGCGGCGGCCGAGGTCTGGTCGAGAGCCGCAGCCGGGGTCTGGCCGCGGCTCTCCACGGCGATCTCCACCGTGGCGAAGTCCGGCGCCACCTCCCGGCTCGCCCGGCCGATCACGCTGATCCGGCCGGGCGCGTCTTCGGCCAGAGCGGGCCCCGCGAGACCGAGCGCCAGCAGCAGTACGGCCGCCCTCACGAGCGGTAATCCCCGTTGATCTCGACGTAGGCCTTCGTGAGGTCGCAGGTCCAGACCCTGGCGGTGCCGGCGCCGAGGCCGAGATCGACCCGGATCGTCACCGCGTCGCCGCGCATCGCGGCCGAGGCCGCCTCCTCGTCGTAGCCGGCGTCGCGGGCGCCTTCGACGGCGACGCGCACGTCGCCGAACCAGATCGCCAGCCGGTCGCGGTCGGCCGGCTCGCCGGCCTTGCCGACCGCCATCACCACGCGGCCCCAATTGGCGTCCTCGCCCGCTACCGCGGTCTTCACCAGCGGCGAGTTGGCGATCGACATCGCGATCCGGTGGGCGGAGGCGTCGCTGGTGGCGCCGCCCACCTCGACGGTGACGAACTTGCGCGCGCCCTCGCCGTCGCGGGCGACCAGCTGGGCGAGCTCGACCAGGAGGTCGTCGAGAGCTCGCGCGAACTCGGCGAGCGCCGGATCCTCCGCGGAGGCGACCGGGGCGTTGCCGGCCTTGGCGGTGGCGAACAGCATCAGGGTGTCGGAGGTCGAGGTGTCGCCGTCGACCGTGCAGCAATTGAAGCTCTTCGCCACGCCGCGGGTGAGCAGCGCCTGCAGCACCTCCGCCGGCAGGTCGGCATCGGTGAACACGAAGGACAGCATCGTCGCCATGTCGGGGGCGATCATGCCGGCGCCCTTGGCGATGCCGTTGATCGTCACCTCGGTGCCGCCGAGCCGCACCCGGCGGGTGGCGAGCTTCGGGAAGGTGTCGGTGGTCATGATCGCGCTGGCGGCTTCGGTCCAGCGCTCGGCGCCGGGGCCGGTGCGGCCGGCGCAATCGGCCAGCACGCCGTCGAACTTGGTGGCGTCGAGGGGCTCGCCGATCACGCCGGTCGAAGCGATGAAGACCTCGGACGGCGCGCAGCCCGCCGCCTTGCCGGCGATCTCGGCGGTGAGGCGCACCGATTCGCGGCCCTTGAGGCCCGTGAAGGCGTTGGCGTTGCCGGAATTGACCACCAGCGCCCGGGCGGACTTTTCGCCGCGCAGGGTCTCGCGGCACCAGTCGACGGCCGCCGACGGGCATTTCGAGCGGGTGAACACGCCCGCAGCCCGGGTGCCGGGATCGAGCAGGACCAGCAGCACGTCGGTGCGGCCGCGGTAGCGGATCCCGGCCTGCGCGGTGGCGAGGCGCACGCCCGCGATCGGCGGCAGGGCGGGCTGGTGCTTGGGCGCGAGCGGCGAGACGGGGTGAGACATGCGAGACTCCGGTCCGCCGACGCCTCGTCGTCCGCGTCGGCGCGGCGGTGTTGCCCCGCCGGGGCGCCCTGCGTCAACCGGGCCCGAGCCGGTTCACGGCATCGGTTGTGTTTCCGGTTGTGCATGTTCGGGTTGAGAAGTCGGCTCCAGGGACGGTGCGTCGACCGCACAGAGGCGATGGGCGCTTGGAAAAATGTTTTCGCCAGGGAGTTGACGCAGGGGCGGGGACGGAGCTTCCTTATCTAGAGTTGCAGATTAATATCTAGAGGGTCAGGCACGGAACGCGCGCTCGCCCGTCCCCGTCCGCCGCCCGGAGGTTCCCGTTTGGCCCACCCGCAAGTCCTTCGCGACATGGCGCTCTTCGTCGAGGTTGCGAAACGGAAGAGCTTCAGCCAGGCGGCTGTCGCGCTCGACGTGCCGATCTCCTCCCTCTCCCGGCGCATCACCCAGTTCGAGACCTCGATCGGCCTGCGCCTGCTCGATCGCACCACCCGCAAGCTGGTGCTGACGCCGCATGGCGAGGCCTATTACGAGCAGGCGACGCGCCTGGTGGAGGAGGCGCAGCGCACCTTCGACGAGCTGATCGCCCAGGCGAAGGGGCCGAGCGGCCTCCTCAAGATCGCGGCGCCGCCCGACCCGTGGGTGCTGCACCACCTCTCGGTCGTCGCGCGGGAATATGCCCTGCGCTACGCCCAGGTGCGGGTGCATCTCGATCTCTGGCCCCATCTCGTCGACCTCGCCCAGGACGGCTACGACCTCGCCCTCGCCGTCGGGGCGCCGCGGGAGACCTCGATGATCACCCGCAAGGTGGCGCAGCTCGAGAACGGCCTGTTCGCCGCGCCCGGCTACCTCGACCGGGCCGGGCGACCCGGGAATCCGGCCGATCTCGCACGGCATCAGGCGGTCATGGTCGGCCCGCCCTCCGCGTCGAGCGCCTCGGGGTCGGGCGCGTCTGCGTCGGGTATCTGGCCGCTCGAACGGGAGGGGGAGACCGTGTCGGCATCGGTGGGCCGCGCGGTCTCCAGCAACAGCCAGGCCATGGCCCGGCGCCTGGCCCTCGCGGAGCACGGTATCGGCCTCCTCCAGGTGATCGACGTCGAGCAGGACGTGGAGGCCGGCCGCCTGGAGCGGGTGCTGGCCGAGTGGCACGGCCCGCCGAGCCCGATCTACCTCGTCACGACCTCGCGGCTGCTGCCGGCCAAGACCCGCAGCTTCATCGCCTTCGCGTCGCGCCGGCTCGCGGAGCAACTGGCGCCCCGCGGCGTCACCCTCGACGAGGCCGAACTCACCGCCCTCTACGACCTGCAGGAGGCGTGACGCGACCGGCTCGACCGTGCTTTAGCTCGGGCGGGCGGAGCGGCGGCATGGCGACACTCTCGGATCTGATGTTCACAGGCGGGACGCTGGCGGTGGCGGCCCCGGCCGACGTGGCGGCGGCCCTGCCGGCGGAGCGCCTGGAGCTTCCCCCCGACGAGGCCGCACGCATCGCCCGCTTCCGTCAGGCGCAGGACCGCCACGAGCGCGCGGCGGCCCACGGGCTGCTGCGCCACCTGCTCGGGTCCTGGCTCGGCCGCGAGCCCTCCGGGATCGTCCTGGCGCGGGAGGCCGGCGACCGACCGTTCCTGCCCGGGGTCCCGAGTTTCGACCTGAATCTCAGCCACGGCGCCGGCTGGGTCGCGGTCGGGCTGTCGACCGCCGGCCGGATCGGCGTCGATGTCGAGGGGGCCGCCCGGCCGGTCGACTGGGACGGCGTGGCGCCGGTCTTCCTGCACCCGGCCGAGCTCGCCGCCTATCGCGGCCTGCCGGCCGGCGCGCGGCCGCGTCAGGCGCTGGAATACTGGTCGGTCAAGGAGGCCTGCCTGAAGGCGACCGGCGAGGGCCTGGTCGCCGAGCCCCGCTCGGTCCGGCTGACGCCGGACGGCGCGGCGTGGCGCCTGGCGCGGGCAGGCCTGTCCCTGCGGGCGGCGTCGCGAGTGCTGCCGGACGGGGCGCGGTTCGCCTGGGCGGCGGAGGAGGGGGTGGAGGTGAAGGTCGTGGTGGCGGGCCGACCGGGACGATCAGTCGAGGTGTGAGGCGAACCCCAGATTCGCCTTTACGAGTTTCACACCCTCCATGTCATTCCGGGTTCCGCTGCGCGGCCCCGGAATGACATGGAGGGTGTCGATCCTGTTGGGCAGATCCCACGGTCGTCAGACGTAAGCGCTCATGCCGGCATTCGATTGCGGGAAGCGCTCGGCGAGGGCGCGGCGCAGCTTCTCGAGGGCGCGGTTCTCGATCTGGCGCACGCGCTCCTTGGAGATGCCGAGGCGGTGGCCGAGGGCCTCCAGGGTCGCCTGGTCCTCGGCGAGGCGCCGCTCGTGCAGGATGCGCAGCTCGCGCTCGGAGAGCACGGTGAGCGCCTGACGCAGCCAGGTCAGGCGGCGCTCGCTGTCGACGGCGTCGGAGACGGTCTCGTCGGGAAGGGGGGAGGTGTCGACCAGGAAATCGACCCGCTCGGCGGAGGCCTCGCCGTCGTCGCCGACGGGGGCGTTGAGCGACATGTCCGGGCCCGACAGGCGGGCATCCATCAGGGCGACGTCCTCGCGGGAGACGCCGATGGCGGTGGCGATGCGGCGGTGGATCTCGTCGCCGACGCGTTCGTCGGTCGACTGCATCAGTCGGGCACGCAGGCGCCGGAGATTGAAGAACAGGGCCTTCTGGGCCGACGAGGTGCCGCCGCGGACGATCGACCAGTTGCGCAGGATGTAATCCTGGATCGAGGCCCGGATCCACCACGTGGCGTAGGTCGAGAAGCGCACGTCCCGCTCGGGCTCGAAGCGGGCCGCCGCCTCCATCAGGCCGACATGGCCTTCCTGGACCAGGTCCGCCATCGGCAGGCCGTAATGGCGGAAGCGGCCGGCGAGGGCGATCACGAGCCGCATATGGGCGGAGATCAGACGGTGCAGGGCCACCTCGTCCCGTTCGTCCTTCCAGCGCACCGCGAGGCCGCGCTCCTCCTCCCTCTCGAGGAAGGGTGCATCCATCGCGACGCGAACGAACTGCCGACGTATGCCTGCGATTTCCGCCATCCCCGCCTCCGCCATCGTGGTGAGCGCTGTGTGTCGCGATGAGGCCGGGGCGGCGCATGGAGCGCGCCCGTTACACCGCAAGGCCTGCGACAACGGCGGGACCAGCCGGTCGGTTCCCGCATTGCGAAAAAATCGTCGGCGGCACGATTCTTTGGTGGGCGCAACGGCTCCGGAGTTACCTGAGGGACTTCACAGCCGGCTGAGTGTCGGGCCTGAGGAGCAACGCGGGGGCGGGGAGGGCGTTCGGCGAAGAGACGTCATGTGACGAAAAAAAAGCCCGGCGCGATGGCCGGGCTTTCGGTCGTCTCAGGTTCTGGCGTCCGGGAGAGGCGCGGAGGCTCAGGCGGCCTCGGCCTCGTCCTGCACGTCCTCGCCGTCGGCCTCGGCTTCGGCGCCCTTGGCCCGGCGCGGCGACTTGGCGAGGCTCTGCTCGATGAGCTTGAGGGACTCGGTGTCGGTGATGCGGTTCACCGCCGCGATCTCGCGCACCACCCGGTCCAGGGCCGCCTCGTAGAGCTGGCGCTCGGAATAGGACTGCTCGGGCTGGGCGTCGGAGCGGAAGAGGTCGCGCACCACCTCGGTGACGGCGATCAGGTCGCCGGAATTGATCTTCGCCTCGTATTCCTGGGCCCGGCGCGACCACATCGTGCGCTTCACCCGGGCGCGGCCGGTGAGCACGTCGAGCGCCTTCTTGACCAGCTCGGGCTCGGCGAGCTTGCGCATGCCGACCGAGTTCGCCTTGGCGGTCGGGACCCGCAGGACCATCTTGTCCTTCTCGAACGACACCACGAACAGCTCGAGCTTGTAGCCGGCGATCTCCTGCTCCTCGATGGCCGTGATGCGGCCGACGCCGTGAGCCGGATACACGATCGCTTCGCCGGTCTTGAAGCCCTGCCGGGCGGCTGTCGTCTTCTTGGCGGTCGTCATGCGGGGGTGGCCTCCAGGTCACCGTTCGCGGCAATGTCCGCGACCGGATCGTTCATCCGGGTCAGGGCGCCCGGCGAAAAATACGCGCCTGCCGGACGTCCCGAGGGATGCCCGTCAGTCCCTGTCAAACCATAGCTAAGAGACGTCCGAACGCGCGGCGGACCGCATAGGATCCACCTCGGCTGATCGCATGCAGCCTCGTCCCATCGAAAAAATTCCCGCTCGGTGGACGAAGGCTGCACGTCGGACGAAAAGCGACGGCGATCAGGAACCTAGCACGAAGAGGCCTGAAAATCAAAAAAATTCAGGCGCCCGGCATGGCTGCGCGGGCACCTTGCACCATGTTTCACCAGCTTGGCGGAGCGATCGCAGACCCGTCATGCGGCCCCGGCAGGGATCGTTACGAACCGGCAACGATCCCCAAGGTCGCGAGGACCCGCCGCGGAGAACCGCTCAGTCGCCCGAGCCCGGATTGGCCGAGAAATGGGCCTCGAACTTGCCGGGCTTGCCGTCCCACTCCTTGGCGTCGGCCGGCGCGGCCTTCTTCTGGGTGATGTTGGGCCAGCTCTTGGCCATGTCGGCGTTCAGCTTCAGCCAGCTCTCCAGGCCCGGCTCGGTGTCGGGCTTGATCGCCTCGGCGGGGCATTCGGGCTCGCACACGCCGCAATCGATGCACTCGTCCGGCTGGATGACGAGCATGTTCTCGCCCTCGTAGAAGCAGTCGACCGGACACACCTCCACGCAGTCCATGTACTTGCACTTGATGCAGTTGTCGGTGACGACGTAGGTCATGGGCCGGTGAAACCTCGAAGGCTGTTGGGGGCGCGGCTGGCGCCCGGGCGTATGGGGCGGCCTTAGACCCGGCAGGGCGGGCTTGCAAGCCGCCCGTTGCGGGGGCGGCCCCGGTTGCCGGGAGGCGTCGCCTTCGCGTCACGCTTTCCGCGGAGTGATACGATCTCCGGAAGCCTCCCTCCGGAGATCGTCTCGCGAGGCCGCGCGGCGCCTGAGCGGAGCCGATTTCCGCATCGCGAAAGCGATTGCGCGGCAATCGCCGAGCGATCGATCGGCCATCGTACGACCGGTCAGCCCGCTCCGCCGGGCGCGGGACCCGCCGGGGGGACGGCCGAGACGTCGGCGTAGAGGAGCCGGGCCTCCGGTGCCGGGCCCCGGCGCTCGCCGAGGTCGAGCACCCGCACCGCCGCCGTGACGTGCTGGGCCGCGACCGTGACCACGTCGCCCACCGCCACGGCCTTCGAGGGGGCGTCGGCCCGCTGGCCGTTCACCCGCACGAAGCCGTCCTCGATCAGGCGCGCGGCGAGCGAGCGCGTCTTGGCGAAGCGCGCGAACCACAGCCACTTGTCCAGGCGCTGCCGATCCGCGCGCATGGCGCCCGGTCAGCGCTTGTCGCCGTCCCTCGCCTCCATCTGCGCCTTGAGGGCGAGAAGCTTGGCGAAGGGGGAATCCGGGTCCGGGGCGCGCTCGCGCCGGGGCGGCCGGGCGTCGTGCATGCCGCCGTTGCGGGGGGCGCCGTCGCGCCGGTCCTGCGGGGGACGGCCCCCCTCGCGCCCGCCCGGATGCGGCCCGCGCGGCGGACGACCGTCGCGGCGACCCTCGCCCCGGTTCTCGGGCCCGCGGCCCTCGAAGCGGTGCTCCGGCCGGCCCTCACCGGCGGGACGGTTCTCGCCACCCCTGTTGTCGCCACCTCTGTTCTCACTTGGGCGCCGGTCGCCCCAGCGCTGGCCGTCGCGGGGCGCGCGATGGGCGCGCTGCTCCGCCGGCGCGCCTTCGCCGCCCTCCGGCCGCGGGAAGCCGCCGCGCGGACGGCCGTGCTGGCCCTCGCGCGGCTGCCCTTCGCGTTGTCCCTGGCCCTCGGGCCGGCCGCGGCCCTGATGGCGCGGGGCGTGGCTGCGCTGGTGGCGGTGCATCCGCCACACCTCGATGACGACCGGCTCCGCCGGCGCGGCGGGCTCGCCCGCGGCCTCGGCGGTCTCCGCGGCAGGGGTTTCGGCGGCAGGAGTTTCGGCGGCCGGCGTCTCCTCGGCGGCAGCCTCGTGCGGCGCAGTCTCGCCGGAGGCGGCGGCCTCGATGACGGGCTCGCCCGCCTCGGCCTGCGCAGCCTCGGCTTCCACCGGGGCCGGCTCCTCGGATGCGGGCGCCTCGACGGGCGCGTCCTCGACCGTGGCGCTGTCGGCCGGAGCGTCGTGAGCCGCCGCAGCCTGAGCCGGCGCCTCCTGGTCGTGCGTCTCCTGGTCGTGCGTCGCCTGGGCGGCCACCTCGGGCGCCGGCTCCGCCGCCTCGACCTCGACCGTCTCGGCGGCCTCCTCGCCGGAGACCTCGTGCGGCGCGGTCTCCCCGGCCGGGGCGTCGTCGCCCGTCGCCTCGGCCGTCACGGCCTCGGTCTGCGGGTCGGACGGGGTCTCGGCAGCCTCGCCCGCCTCGGCGGACGCCTCGCCGCTCTCCGCGGGCTTTGCCTGCACCGGCACGGTCGCGGCGGCGGGGCGCAGGGGCACGGTGATCGCCGGGCCGGGCCGGCGATCGACGACGTAGCCGAGCGATTTCAGGATCGAGGCGAAGTCCTCGCCCGAGCAGCCGACGAGCGAGGTCATGCCCACGGTCGGCACGAAGCCGTCCTTGTCGGCGGTGCCCGGAGGCGGCTCGCCGGGGGTGGTGCCGGGCACGTAGGCGATCGCCGGGCGGATCAGGTCGGCCAGGCGCTCCAGGATGTCGACGCGCACCGCCCGGCCGCCGCAGACCCGGAAGCCGGCGGCGCGATAGAGGCCCTTGGCGATCTCCGGGTCCACCGGCATCGAGGTGCGGCCGGAGCCGGCGAGATGCGCGATCTCGTCGAGGCCGCGCTGGTCGAGCCCGCCGTTGTGGAGCGCCCAGAGCTGCGCCGCGAGCGTCCGGGGCGCGGGCTTCAGCAGCGCCGGCATGGTGATGTGGTAGGCGCCGAAGCGCACGCCGTGCTTGCGCAGGGCCGCGCGGCCCTCCTGGTCGAGGCTGCGCATCTCGTTGAGGACCTTGGCGCGCTCCAGCACGCCGAGGGCCTCCGCGACCTGGAAGCCGATGCCGCGGGCGAGGCCCGTCAGGTCGGCCGCGGTCTCGAGTTCGAGGGCGGGCCCGAGCAGGCGCACGATGTGGGCCTTGAGCCAGGCCTCGAGCCGGGCCTCGACCTTCTCGCGGGCGGGACCGCTGAGCTGCTCGTCGGCGAGCAGGCGCAGGCCGGGGGCATAGAGCTTCTCGCCCGGGACCAGCTTGGCGACCGGGTTGCCGGTCCAGCGGATCGTGCCGTCGTTCGAGAGCACCAGGGCCGCGTCCGCCGCGGCGGCGAACCGGTCGGCCCGCGCCTCGATCTCGCTCGCCAGCGCCTTCTCGGCGGCGCTGCGCAGGGTCTTGGCTTCCTGGCCCTCGGCGCCGGGATCCGGCACGAACTGGAATCCGTGCAGGTGGCCGACGTGCTGTCCCTCGACCGTCACGTCGCCGCCCGCGGTGATCTCAGCTTCCAACATGGTATTCTCTCTCAGGCGCCGCATCAGCACGCTGGTGCGCCGATCGACGAATCGACTCGCCAGCCGCTCGTGCAGGGCGTCGGACAGCCTGTCCTCTACCCGACGCGTCTCGCCCTGCCAATGCTCCGGGTCGGCGAGCCAGTCCGGTCTGTTCGCCACGAAGGTCCAGGTGCGCACGTGGGCGATGCGCTGCGACAGGGCGTCGATGTCGCCGTCGGTGCGGTCGACCATCGCCACGTGCTGGGCGAACCAGTCGACCGGAATGCGCCCCGCCATGCCGCGCATCAGGAAGCGGAACAGCTGGGCGATCAGGTCGGCATGGGTCTGGATCGCCGATTTGCGGTAATCCGGCACGCCGCAGACCATCCAGAGCCGCTCCACCGCGCTCTTCGAGGTCGCGTAGTCGCGGATGTCGTCCTCCTTGGCCAGGAGGTCGAGGGCGGCCTCGTCGTCGCCGGTCGGCGCCCGGGTCAGGCCGCGCTCGCTCGGATGCTCGGCGAGGCTGCGGCGCAGGGCGTCGATCGAGCCGAAATCGAGGTCCGGGTTGCGCCATTGCAGCACGCGCAGCGGGTCGAAGGTGTGGCTCTCCAGAGCCTCGACCATCTCGGCCTCGAGCGGCGGGCAGCGCCCGGTGGTGCCGAAGGTGCCGTCGCGCAGGTGGCGCCCGGCGCGTCCGGCAATCTGCGCCATCTCGGAGGGGGAGAGGTCGCGAAAGCGCGTGCCGTCGTACTTGCGGTTCGACGCGAAGGCGACGTGGTCGACGTCGAGATTGAGACCCATCCCGACCGCGTCGGTGGCGACGAGGTAATCGACCTCGCCGGACTGGTAGAGCTCGACCTGGGCGTTGCGGGTGCGCGGCGAGAGGGCGCCCAGCACCACCGCGGCGCCGCCGCGCTGGCGCCGCAGCAACTCGGCGATGGCGTAGACCTCCTCGGCCGAGAACGCCACGATGGCGCTGCGCTGGGGCAGGCGCGAGAGCTTGCGGCTGCCGGCGAAGCTCAGCTGCGACAGGCGCGGGCGCGTCGTGACGTGGATGCCCGGGATCAGCGCCTTGACCAGCGGCTCCATCGTGGCCGAGCCGATCAGCAGCGTCTCCTCGCGGCCGCGCTGGTGCAAGAGGCGATCGGTGAAGGTGTGGCCGCGGTCGCGGTCGGCACCGAGCTGGATCTCGTCGATGCCGACGAAGTCCACGGTATTGTCCCGCGGCATCGCCTCGGCGGTGCAGATCCAGTAGCTCGGCCGGTTCGGCTTGATCTTCTCTTCGCCGGTGATCAGGGCGACCCGCTCGGGGCCGACCCGCTCGACGACGCGGTGATAGACCTCGCGGGCGAGAAGCCGCAGCGGCAGGCCGATCATGCCGGTCGGGTGACCGAGCATCCGCTCGATGGCGAGGTGGGTCTTGCCGGTATTGGTGGGACCGAGCACCGCCGTGGCGCCGCGCAAGCGGGCCTGCGGTGAGAGGGAGCGGCGCGTCATCGGGCTGGATAGCATCCTCGGGGCGGAAAGCGGCCGCGGCCGCCGCGCCGTCCCGAACTCGGCGCCGGGACCGTCGCGCGACCCCGTCTAGCGCTCCGGATCGCGGCCGCCCCGCAGCCGTGGCCCGGGCAGCGGCCTCCCGTCATATGGGGCGGGAGCGGTCCGATCGCCATACGGGGACCGATCGCCGTAGGGCGAGGGCGCCACGCCGGGGGCGTAGACCTCGATGCGGGTCCCGGGTGCCCGGCCCTGGTCGAGGTCGGCGCAGAGGGTGTCCGGCACGGCGGTGAGCGGGCCCGGCGGGTTCGCGCCGATCGTCGCCGACGAATAGGCGTCGCCGCCGCAATCATGCCCGTTCGCCAGCGCCGGGAGCGGGGCGAGCAGCAGGAGGAGGAGGGAGAGGGCGCGCCGCACGGGCTCTAGCGCCCGCCCGCCGGCATCTCGGGGGCAGGCATTCCGGGGGCGGGCAACCCGGGGGATTGCGCCGCGGCCGCCTGCACCGTCGTCTCCGGGGCGCCCTGGCCGGTCTGCGCCCAGCGCGTCGCCTCGATGATGTTGAGGCCGAGCTGGGTGCGCACGGCGATGCGCAGCGGGAGGAGCACCCGCGCGCCCTCGACGGGGGCGAGCCACACCGACATCTCGGTGTTCTCCTCCATGAACTTCACCCCCGGCCTGTCGGCCCGGTGGCCGGCGATCGGCTGGTAGCGGGCGTTGCAGACGAGAACCGGGCCGGCATAGCCGGGCTTCTGCACGCTGCGGGTCTCGGCGTAGCTCAGCACCACGTTGAACCGGCTCGCGCCGTCGAAGACCGGGATGGTGCGGTTGCAGTTCTGCGGGTCGGTGAGGTCGCCGCGGCCCTGCGCCGGCATCATCAGGGCGCTCACCGGATCGATGACGCCGCGCTTGTGCACCTCGCTGACGGTGACGCGCTCGGGATCGGGCACCAGCGGCGGCGCGATATCGGAGGCGACCACGTTGCCGCGGGCGAGCGCCATGCGCACGGTGATCGACGCGGAGGCGCTATGCGAGGACAGGGCGAAGGCGGCCGGCACCGGCCGGGCCGCCACCGCGCCGCTCGCCCGGCCCGAGCCGTAGCCGCCGGTGATCGCCCCGACGAGGCCGGTGAGGCGGGCGCTGACATCCATCGTGTAGCGCTGGCCCTGCACCGAGCCGCTGACCTGCGCGGTGCCGATCGGCATCCCGGCGAGCATGATGCCGTAATCGACCGTGACGGCGGTCTCGCCGGCCTTCGGTGCGCGGCCCCGCGCGGCCTGGGCCGGCGTCGCCTCGCCGGCCGGAAGGGCGAGCCCCGCCGCGAGGGCGAGCGAGAGGAAGGCCTTGGAACGCATGAGGGAACCGATCTCGATCACCGTCGCCCAGCCCCGATGAAGCGGGGAGAATCTGGCCCTATCGTGACGCGATTAGGGTTAACGGACCGTCTCGGGTCCGTTGCGCCCGCTCCCGGCGGCGCGGGCCGGCCTCGGCGCCTGTACCTTGACGAGACCCGCACTCTCCCTCTATAGGCGCGTGCTTTCCAGGGACTTCGCGGGGTCCGGTTCAGGCCGGGGTGCGCAGCACGCCCGGCTCTCGCGTTGCGTGGTCCCTCTCCGCACCAAGACCAGTTGAGGATTGAAGACCATGTCGCGTCGCTGCGAGCTCACCGGTAAGGGGGTGCTCACCGGCCACCTCGTGAGCCACTCGAACCACAAGACCAAGCGCCGGTTCCTCCCGAACCTGTGCAACGTCACCCTGCTCTCCGACACGCTCGGCCGCTCGGTGCGCCTGCGCATCTCGGCCAACGCCCTGCGCTCGGTCGAGCACCGCGGCGGCCTCGACGCGTTCCTGATCAAGGCCGGCGAGACCGACCTGTCGCAGAACGCCCGCCTGCTGAAGCGCGAGATCGAGAAGAAGCTCGCCGAGGCGGCCTGACTTTTTCAGGCGGAGGCGCCAAGGGACGACTTCCCGCGCCTCCATCGGTCAGCGATGACCGTGAAAAACCCCCGGATGCGCCATGGCGCCCGGGGGTTTTTCGTGTTCGGGCCATGGGACCATTTCTCACGGCGTCATCCCGGGTTCCGCTTTCGCGGCCCCGGGACGACGGAGAGGGTTTGGACAAGGTCGCGGGGGAAGTTGCGCGTCAGCGCCGCCCGCCCGCCGCCATCCGGCGCACGGGCATCGTGCCGGCATCCTCGTCGAACAATTCGGCCAGCTTCTCGGTCATCACCCCGCCGAGCTCTTCGGCGTCGATGATCGTGACGGCCCGGCGGTAGTAGCGGGTCACGTCGTGGCCGATGCCGATGGCGAGCAGTTCCACCGGCGAGCGGGTCTCGATCTCGTCGATCACGTAGCGCAGGTGGCGCTCCAGGTAGTTGCCCGGATTGACCGAGAGGGTCGAATCGTCGACCGGCGCGCCGTCGGAGATCACCATCAGGATCCGGCGCTGCTCGGGCCGGCCGAGCAGGCGCTTGTGGGCCCAGTCCAGGGCCTCGCCGTCGATGTTCTCCTTGAGCAGGCCCTCGCGCATCATGAGCCCGAGATTCTTGCGCGCCCGGCGCCACGGCGCGTCCGCCGACTTGTAGACGATGTGGCGCAGGTCGTTGAGCCGGCCCGGGGTCGGCGGCTTGCCCGATTGCAGCCAGGATTCCCGCGACTGCCCGCCCTTCCAGGCTCGGGTGGTGAACCCCAGGATCTCGACCTTGACGCCGCAGCGCTCCAGCGTGCGCGCCAGGATGTCGGCGCAGGTCGCCGCCACGGTGATCGGCCGGCCGCGCATCGAGCCCGAATTGTCGAGGAGCAGGGTGACGACCGTATCGCGGAAGTTCGTGTCCTTCTCGTGCTTGAACGAGAGCGGCTGGAACGGATCGATCACCACGCGCACGAGGCGCGCCGGGTCGAGCTGACCCTCCTCCAGGTCGAACTCCCAGGCGCGGTTCTGCTGCGCCAGGAGACGCCGCTGCAGCCGGTTGGCGAGCCGCCCGACGACGCCCTGGAGGTGGGCGAGCTGCTTGTCGAGATAGGAGCGCAGGCGCGCCAGCTCGTCGGCGTCGCAGAGGTCCTCGGCGTGGACGACCTCGTCGTATTTCTGGGAGAACACCTTGTAGTCCGGGCCGCGGGGCTCGTTCGCGCGCGGGCCCGGCGGGCGCCAGGACTCGGAGGCCTCCTCCGAATCGGCGTCCTCGGCATCCTCCGGCAGCTCGCCGGAGGGCGCGTCGGCGGCCTCGGTGGCGCCTTCCTCGATCTCGTCGGAGGCCTCGTCCGAGACCTCCATCTCGGCCCGGTCGCCCTGGCTCTGCTGCTCGGCCTCGCCCTCGCCGGCCTGCTGCTCGTCGGACTCGGCCTCGTTCTCGTCGTCGTTCTCCTCGTCGTCGGGGTCGAGGGGGGCCTCGTCCGCCATGTCGAGGGAGGAGAGGAGGTCGCGCACCGAGCGGGCGAAGGCGCGCTGGTCTTCCAGGGTGCCGAGCAGCCCGTCGAGGTTGCGCCCGGCCCGGTCCTCGATGAACTCGCGCCACAGGCCCACGATGCGCTGCGCCGCGGGCGGCGGGGCCTGGCCGGTCAGGCGCTCGCGCACCATGAGGGCGATGGCGTCCTCCATCGGTGCGTCGGCCCGGTCGGTGATCTCCTCGTACTTGCCGCCGCGGTGGTAGCGGTCCTCCAGCATCGCCGTGAGATTGCCGGCCACGCCCGCCATCCGGCGCGAGCCGATCGCCTCGACCCGGGCCTGCTCGACGGCGTCGAAGACCGCGCGGGCGGCGGCGTTCTCGGGGGCGAGGCGCCGGTGGACGGCGTTGTCGTGGCAGGCGAGGCGGAGCGCCATCGAATCGGCGTGGCCGCGCAGGATCGCGACGTCGCCGGGGGAGAGCTTGCGCGGCGGCTCGGGCAGGCGGGCCTTGTCGCCGGTGAGCGCCGGCCGGTCGGTCGCGAAGGTGACCTCGATCTCGGCCTTGCGGGCGATGGCCCGCAGCGTCCCGGCCACCGAGCGCTTCAGCGGCTCGGCGACGGACTCGCGCTTCTCGCCGGGCTTGCGGTTGGAGATGGACATGGCGAGGCTACTTCTTCAGCGAGTCGAGGTCGAAAGGGCGCAGCATCATGGTCTGCTGCGCGAGCGCCCGGGAAGGTCGGTCGTCCGTCGGGCCTGCCGCCGGACGACCCCTCTCGATGCCGTCAGCTCAGCGCGACGTTGACCGCGCTCTCGGGCAACTCCTTGCCGAAGGAGCGCTGGTAGAACTCGGCCACCAGCGCGCGCTCCAGCTCGTCGCACTTGTTGAGGAACGTGACCCGGAAGGCGAAGCCGATATCGTTGAAGATGTCGGCGTTCTCGGCCCAGGTGATCACCGTGCGCGGGCTCATCACGGTCGACAGGTCGCCGTTGATGAAGGCGTTGCGGGTGAGGTCGGCCACGCGCACCATCTTGTTGACGATGTCGCGCCCGCCCTCGCCGCGGTAATGCGGCGCCTTGGAGAGCACGATGTCGACCTCGCGGTCGTGCGGCAGGTAGTTGAGCGTGGTGACGATCGACCAGCGGTCCATCTGGCCCTGGTTGATCTGCTGGGTGCCGTGATACAGGCCCGAGGTGTCGCCGAGGCCGACCGTGTTGGCGGTGGCGAACAGCCGGAAGCCGGGATGGGGGCGGATCACCCGCTTCTGGTCGAGGAGCGTCAGGCGGCCCGACACCTCCAGCACGCGCTGGATCACGAACATCACGTCGGGGCGGCCGGCATCGTACTCGTCGAAGACGAGCGCGACGTTGTTCTGCAGCGCCCAGGGCAGGATGCCGTCCTGGAAGGCGGTGACCTGCTTGCCCTCCTTGAGCACGATCGCGTCCTTGCCGACGAGATCGATGCGCGAGACGTGGCTGTCGAGGTTGATGCGCACGCAGGGCCAGTTCAGGCGGGCGGCGACCTGCTCGACATGGGTGGACTTGCCGGTGCCGTGATACCCGGTGATCATCACCCGGCGGTTGCGCGCGAAGCCCGCCAGGATCGCCAGGGTAGTCTCGCGGTCGAACAGGTAGTCGGGGTCGAGATCCGGCACGTGCTCGTCGGTGGCCGAGAAGGCCGGCACCTCGAGGTTCGAATCGATCCCGAACACCTTGCGCACCGAGACGGTCGTGTCCGGGAGTGCGGGTGGCGTATTCTCAGCAAGCATACGGAGCCTCGTCGGGGCAGGCCTGGCCCTCCATGGGCGTCCTGCGGATGTCGCGACGGCGCGGGGTGACCGGCGGGCGCCGCATGTCATTAATCTGCGGGGAGTGCCGGCGCAAACGTGCCTGACCCGGATATATGGGCGAGACGCCCGGTTTCGAGCCCCCCCGCCGCGGATCAGGGATGCGAGATCCGTGCCCGCCCGGATTCGCCCCCTCGCGTCAGCACAGGCCGGCGGCCCGCAGGGTATCGTGGGCCTTGATGATGTCGCGCAGGCGGTCCTCGAACGAGCGGTCGCCGCCGTTGGCGTCGGGGTGGAAGCGCTTCACCAGCACCTTGTACTGCGCCTTCACGGCGGCCGGATCGGCGCTCTCGTCGAGGCCGAGCACGTCGAGGGCCTTGCGCACCGGGGCGGAGTAGCGTGGCGGCGGCGGCTCCGCCCGGGCGCGGCGCGAGGCCGGGCCGGCGCCCTCGCCGCGCAGGATGCCGAGGGGATCGACGTAGTCCCAGTCGCGCTGGGCCGCGTCCGGCTTCGGGCCGGTCTTCCCGCCGGGATTGACCCCCATCGTCCAGGTCGGGCGGTGCCCGATTACCGCGTCCTTCTGGTAGGCCTGGACGGCGGCGTCGTTCATCCCGTCGAAGTAGTTGTAGGACGCGTTGTACTCGCGCACGTGCTGCATGCAGAAGCGCCAGTACTGGCCCTCCTGCTTGCGCCCCTTGGGCGCCTTGTGCAGCCCGGGCTGGGTGCAGCCCGGCCGTTCGCAGGCCGGACCCTCGGCCTTCTTCGGCTCGTCGCAGGAGGGCCGGATGCGGATGCGGTCGAACAGGGGCGAGTTCAGATCCATGATGGGGCGATTATGAGGGGCGGCGGGACGGGCACAAGGGCTTCGGGCCTGATGCCGCAGGCGGAACCGGACGGCTTGACGGGCGGGGCCCGCTCCGGTCACTCGATCCGAAGCAGGTTAAGGACGGGTGCGCGATGAGCCTGAGCGACTGGATCAGGACGACGCTGGAGGAGCGGCTGGCGCCGACGGCGCTCAGCGTCGTCGACGAATCACACCAGCATGCCGGCCATTCCGGCTGGCGGGAGGGGGGGGAAACTCACTTCCGTCTGGATGTGGTGTCGGCGGCCTTCGAGGGAAAGAGCCGGGTCGAGCGCCACCGCATGGTGAACGCGCTCCTCGACGACGCCTTCAAGCGCGGCCTGCACGCCCTGGCCCTGCGGGCGCGGACGCCGGGGGAGGCGGGGTAGATCGGGGAGGCGAGAGCGATCCGTATCGCCCTTGAGGTGACCCGTGCATGCCGCCCCCGCCGGCTCGTGACCGTCCCGATGATGTCCGCCGACCGGATTTCGAGTTCTGCGTCGTCGGGCGCCCGGTCTCGGCCCAGGCGCTGAGACGCGCATCGCTCCAGGCGTGGAAGGCGAAAGTCTCGGCTGCAGCGACCGCAGCATGGCCCGCCTCGCAGCAGCCCTTCGGCGGCGACTTGGAGCTACGCGTCACCCACTACTCCGAGCGCCGGATCGCCGACCGCGACAACTTGCTGAAGCCGATCCAGGACGCGATCCAGGGCATTGCCTACAGCAACGACCGTCAGGTGAAGGACGCTACCTCGAACTGGCGCAACATCAACGGCCGGTTCGTGGTTCGGTCTATGTCCCTGCCGCTCGCGGTGGCATTCTCTGGCGGTGACGAGTTCCTGCATATCCGCCTATGGCGGAGCCGCGGGCAGGAGGATCTGGGATGAGGCCGAAATCCGATCGCTCCGCCGAGATCCGGGCCCAGAAGCGAATCGCCCGCCAATACCGGAGCCTCGGCTACGACGTCGTCGAGCGGCCGGAGCCGCGCCAACTCCCGGACTTCATGCGGGACACGGCCCCCGATCTCGTCGCCCACAGCGCCACGGACAACGTCGTGGTCGAGATCAAGCGCCATGCCACCCTCAAGGGCTCGAACGACCTCGTCGGTCTCGCGGAGCGGGTGTCTGGCCGACCTGATTGGCGCTTCGAACTGATCGTGCTCGCCGACGAGGACGGGCCCCCGCCATCCGACCACGGGCCTCTCATCGCGAAAGCACGGGCGGCGGCCGAGGCTGGGCTGCTCGATGTCGCATGCCTGTCTCTCCTGCCGATTCTCGCCGCGATCTTGCGGGGCGTCGCGCGGGCTTATGGTGTGCGGCTCGCCGACGCTCCTGCCCGGCGCCTCGTCGAGGAGTTGAGCTTCCGCGGCGTCCTGCCGGAGCCCTTGGTCGATCAATGCCTCGCCGCACTCGCGGTCGGCGACAGGCTCACGCAGGACGGATCCGGGAGCGAACCGCCGAGTCGCGTCGAGTTCGAGGCCCTGGCCCAAGCCTGTGACACGCTTCGGCATTTGGCCTGAGGTCAGGGTGTATCTTCGAGCGGGACGCGCTGCCCACTCGGGCGCGGATCTCCCGCGCCCTGACCATCGCGCACCGTCTCCGCCCGCTCGTACGCCGGCTTCCGCGGCGCGAACGCATACACCGCCGTGGCCGCCAGCAACGCCAGCCCGTAGGCCAGGAACAGGCGGCCGTAGAGCGCGTCCGGAGAAAGCCCGCCGGTGCCCAGCACGAACAGGGCCGAGAGCCCCTGCAACGCCGCCGCCCCGCCCATGAAGACGATGTTCATGAAGGCGACGCCGCGTCCGAGCAGGTGGGCGGGGAAAAATCGCCGGGCATGGGCCATCAGGATGCCGTAGCTCAGGCCCGCCGCGCCGGTCAGCGCCAGCAGGGCGACCGCCAGCGCCGTCGAGCCGCCGCCGAGCAGGCCGAGGGCGGCGAGCGAGAGGCCGGTGACGAGGCAGCCGCCGAGCGCCGTGCGCTTCGGGTCGCGCACCAGGCGCTCCAGCGGACCGTAGCCGATGGCGCCCGCCGCCATCGCGGCGCTCATCGCGAGGGTGCCGTTGCCGCGCTGGAGCGCATCGAGGCCGTGGACGCTGCCGAGATAGGAGCCCACCCAGAGCGAGCGGGTGGCGATGACGACGGCGTAGCTGACGAACACGACGGGGAAGACCGGCCACAGGGCCCGCATCCGCGCGACCTCGGCGAAGCCGTGCCAGACCGAGGTCCGGGGCGGGTCGGCGAGGCGCGGCGGATCGACGATCAGCCACAGCACCAGCCCGGCCGCCGCCACGGTGACGGCAGAGAGCCCGAACAGGATCGCGCGCCAGCCGAGCGCGTGGCTCGCCAGCGCCAGCGGCGTCGAGCCCAAGAGGTCGCCCGCCGTGCCGAGGCCGATCATCAGCGACGAGAGCATGGCGAAGCGTTCGGGCGGATAGACCCGCCCGAACAGGTACAGCCCGCCCATCAGCGCCGGCGCGCAGCCGAGCCCGATCAGCGCCATCGCGGCGGCGGCACCGGAAAACCCTTGCGCGAGCCCGAGGCAGGCCGCCCCGAGGGCGGCGACGACCAGGAACCCCGCCACGGTGCGCCGCGGCCCGACCCGGTCGAGGAGGAGCCCGGTCGGCACCTGGCCCGCCGCGAAGGCCAGGAACCAGCCCGCCGACAGGAGCGCGAGGTCGGAGGGCTGGAGGCCGAGGTCGGGCCCGAGATCGGGCGCGACCATCGCGAGGAAGCCGCGGTCGAACTGGCTGATCGTGTAGGTGAGCAGCAGGACCAGGAAGGATGTCACGGTCCTGCCGCTCCGTCTTCTGCGGTTACTTGATGCGCTCGAGCACGCTGACGTAGTTCGCCACCGCGACGCCGCCCATGTTGAACACGCCGGCGAGCGTCGCGTCGGGGATCTGCATGCCGCCGGCCTCGCCGACGAGCTGCATCGCCGAGAGGGCATGCATCGACACGCCGGTGGCGCCGATCGGGTGGCCCTTGGCCTTCAGGCCGCCGGACGGGTTGACCGGCAGCTTGCCCTCCTTGGTGGTCCAGCCCTCGCGGATCGCGTCGGCGCCGCGGCCCTCCTTGGTCAGGCCCATCGCCTCGTACTCGATGAGCTCGGCGACGGTGAAGCAGTCATGCGTCTCGACGAGCGAGAGATCATCGAGGGTGATGCCGGCCTGGCCCAGAGCCTTCGCCCAGGCGGTGGCGGCGCCCTCGAACTTCAGCACGTCGCGCTTCGACATCGGCAGGAAGTCCTGCGCGTGGGCGGTGGCCCGGAAGGCGACGGCGCGGCGCATCCGCAAGGCCGTCTCGGTGTCGGCGAGGACCACGGCCGCGGCGCCGTCCGAGACCAGCGAGCAGTCGGTGCGCTTGAGCGGACCGGCGACGAAGGGGTTCTTGTCCGATTCGGTGCGGCAGAACTCGAAGCCGAGGTCCTTGCGCATCTGCGCGTAGGGGTTCTGGACGCCGTTATGGTGGTTCTTGGCGGCGATCATCGCGAGCGCGTCGGACTGGTCGCCGTGGCGCTGGAAATAGGCGCCGGCGATGTTGCCGAACACGCCGGCGAAGCCTGCCGGGTTGTCGCCGTCCTCCGGCAGGTAGGAGGCCTTCAGCAGGGTGCGGCCGATCTCGGGGCCCGGCGTGCGGGTCATCTGCTCGACGCCGACCACCAGCACCACCCGGGCGCGCTTGGCCTCGATGGTCTTGATGCCCTGGTGCACCGCCGCCGAACCGGTGGCGCAGGCATTCTCGACCCGGGTCGCCGGCTTGAACCGGAACCCGTCATCGGCCTGAAGAACCAGGGAGGCGGTGAAGTCCTGCGGGGTGAAGCCGGCATTGTAGTGGCCGAGCACGATCTCGTCGACGTCTTGCGGGCCGATCCCCGCATGGGCCATCGCCTCGTTGGCGACGCGGACGATCAGGCTCTCGACGGTTTCGGCGTCGTGCTTGCCGAAGGGCGTGTGGCTCCAGCCGACGATGCAGGCGGTCATGATTCTCTCCTCCCGGTGTTTGCGGTGCAATGTGCGCAACGGAAGGACTGCCCGCAAGCGCTGCTCACGCATCCTCGGCGCGGAAGCGCGCATAGCCGGCGGCGCGCAACGAGCAGGCGGGGCAGGTGCCGCAGCCGTGGCCCCAGGGGTGGAGGGCGCCACGCTCGCCGAGGTAGCAGGTGTGGCTCTCGCGCACGATGAGGTCGACCAGCGCCTCGCCGCCGAGGTCGCGGGCCATCCGCCAGGTCTCGGCCTTGTCGATCCACATCAGGGGCGTGTGCAGCACGAAGCGGCGGTCCATGCCGAGATTGAGCGCGACCTGCAACGCCTTGATCGTGTCGTCGCGGCAATCGGGATAGCCCGAAAAATCCGTCTCGCACATGCCGCCGACGATGTGGCGCAGGCCCCGCCGGTAGGCCAAAGCCGCCGCGAAGGTGAGGAAGACGAGGTTGCGGCCCGGCACGAAGGTGTTGGGCAGGCCGCCCGCCTCCATGGCGATGGCGGTGTCCCGGGTCAGCGCGGTCTCGGAGACCGCCCCGAGGGCGTCCAGGCTCAGGGTGTGGTCGTCGCCCAGGCGCCCGGCGAAGGCGGGCACGATCCGGGTCATCTCGGCGCGCAAGGCGGCACGGCACGCGAGCTCGATCCGGTGGCGCTGACCGTAATCGAAGCCGAGGGTCTCGACGCGGTCGAAGCGGTCGAGGGCCCAGGCAAGGCAGGTGGACGAATCCTGCCCGCCGGAGAACAGCACCAGGGCACCGTCGGACGAGGTCATGCGGGCTCCAACAGAAGAGGGCGGCCCCGTCCCCGGGACCGCCCTCCCTATACGCCCGGAGCGTCGCGCAAGCCTAATGGCCCTCGCGTGTGCTACTGGCCCTGCGCCTGGCTCGCCTTCTTGTTGGCGTTGTGGTGGCCGACCGCGCAGCCGGCCGCCGCGCCGGCCTTGCCGTGGCCGACCGCCTTGCCGGCGAGCCCGCCGACGATCGCGCCCTTGATGCAGCCCTTGGCCTCGGCCTGGTGCGGCACCGCGACGAACGAGACCGCGAGGAGGCCGGCGGCGAGGAGGGAAGCGGACCGGATCATGCTGAACTCCCTTGGAGATGTTAGAACCTCAACCATTGAGCGGGAAGAGCGTTCCGAAGCCGGCTTTCGGGTCCGGCGTTGACGTTCCGGCCGCTCGCGTCTATAGACCGCGGCTCGCGGACCTGCGGGCTTTCGCCCGGCGGGTTGCCCGTGCTTCCATGCCCTGACACGCGACGCCACGATCCCGCCGGGATCGCTCGGGCCTCGCCTTTTTGAATGAGGAACGCCGATGGCCAACACCGTGTCGGCCAAGAAGATGACCCGCAAGATTGCCAAGCGTACGGCAGTCAACCGCTCGCGCCGCAGCCGCATGCGCACCTTCATCCGCAAGGTCGAGGAGGCGATCGAGGCCGGCGATCACGGCATCGCGCTGACCGCCCTGCGGACCGCCGAGCCGGAGATCATGCGCGCGTCCCAGAAGGGGATCGTGCACAAGAACACCGCCTCGCGGAAGGTCTCGCGCCTCGCCGCCCGCGTGAAGGGCCTGCAGGCCGCCCAGGCGTAACGCCTGGTGCCTGAGTGACCGCCGAACGTTCGGCCTCGCGGATCCGCGCCGCCACGGCGTGACCGGTCCGAGAGACGAGAGGAAATGGCCCGGCCTGCGCGCCGGGCTTTTTCGTGTCTGCATCCGACGAGGGCGCGTGGTCCGAGGAAATTGCCGCACGCCCCCCTGCTGTCCGGGAAAAAGAAGTGGCACGGGTTTCACCTCTCCACGTGGGCGGGGAGAGGGCCGTGTCGCCGTTCAGGCGATACGGCAAGCGGAGGCGAAAGCCGGAGCGAGGGTGAGGGGGTGTTTCCGGAGGAGCCTCGCGCGTCGAGACCCCCTCACCCTCGCGGCGAACCTTCGGTTCGCTGCTCCCTGAGCCCCTTCGGAGCTCAGGCCTCTCCCCGCGAGAAGTCGGGCTTGCCCGACTTCGTCTGTTGCTTGCAGATCCCGGGCAAGCCCGGGATCTGTCGGGGAGAGGGGAGTTCCCCCGCCTCGTCCTTTTCCCCGGACAGACTTGCCCGCCTCGCATCGGGGCATACCGAAGCGGGGTGGCGACGGTCGCCCGGCCCGAGAGCCGCCGACCCTTCTCGCCATCAGCGTGCCACGAATTCTTGGAATTTGGCCGGTGTCATTTAGCCGGGATTAACCAAGAGGCCGCTCAATACGAGGGCTTAAGGTTGATCCTTTCCTAAACGGCCGATCTCACCGGCCCGTCGGGCGCTCGCGCGCCGGCGGCCGGCCGGGCGGGCCCGTGCGGGACAAGCCATCGAGTACAGGCCGCATGGACCTCGTCGCGTATTCGTCCGGTCGCCTCGCCCCGGGCTCCCTCCGCCGCCGCCGCCGCAACCGGCGGCTTCTCGGCATCGCCGCCGTGCTCGGCGGCATCGGCGCCGCCGCCGGCCTGATGCCGCGCGAGGCGGCCCGGCCCCCGGTGGCGGGCCTCGTGGCGGATCCGGTCGCGCCGCTGCGCGAGGCGCGCATCTCCCCGGCCGAGCTCGGCTGGATGCTCGCGCCGGTGCCGACCCTCGGGGGCGACGCGGCGGGCTTCACCCGCGAGGGTCCGGCCGAGTCGCACCCGCTCGCCGCGGCCGCGACTCCGGTCCCCGCGCCGCAGCGCCTCGCCGAGGCCGCGCCGGCCGCCCTCGTCGAGCGGGACCTCTCGCCGCTCGCGGCCCTGCGCCCCGATGCCGAGCCGCGCGAGGCCGCGCCGTCCGCGGCGGTGCAGCCCGCCACCACGCCGCTCGTCGCCGTACCCCTGCCGGTGCCGCGCCCGCCCGAGCTGCGCCCCTCCGAGGCGCGGCCCGCGCCGACCGTGCTGGCGACCCGCGTGCCGCGGCGTTCCACGCAGGCCATGGCCTCGACCCAGAGCGTGTTCAAGGCCGCGCTGCCGGAGGAGCCGTCGCTGTTCGACCGGATCTTCGGGGGAGGGGGGGCGAGCGCCCCGACGCAGACCCTCGCCTACGCGGCCCCCGGCGGCCTCGATCCGAGCCCGCGGCCGCGCCTGAGCGCCAGCCCCGGCATCGCGGTCTACGACATCAGCGCCCGCACCGTGACCCTGCCGAGCGGCGAGTCGCTGGAGGCGCATTCCGGCCTCGGGCCGCACATGGACGATCCGCGCAACGTCCACCTGAAGATGCGCGGCGCCACGCCGCCCGGCACCTACGATCTCACCGAGCGCGAGGCGCTGTTCCACGGCGTCCGGGCGATCCGGCTCAACCCGGTCGGCGGCAGCGGCGCCATCCACAACCGGGTCGGGCTGCTCGCCCATACCTACATGCTCGGCCCGAGCGGCGCCTCGAACGGCTGCGTCTCGTTCCGCAACTACGACCGCTTTTTGCAGGCCTTCCTGCGCGGCGAGGTCCGCCGCCTCGTCGTGGTGCCGGGCAGCGGCGCGAGCGACCTGCCGCGGATCGGGCGGGGCGGGCCGTCGGATCGGGCGACACGGGGCTGAGAGAGCCAGTTCGATCGGCCCTCGACGGAACTTGACACCCTCCGCGTCATCCCGGGGCCACGCAGTGGAACCCGGGATCCATCACCGCCGACATCGGAGAACGAGACGGGATCGGTCGCCGCATCATCCTGCCTCGTTAGCGGCTATGGCTTCCGGGTTCCGCTGCGCGGCCCCGGGATGACGCAGAGGGTTTGACTTCGGCCTGCCGACTCGAACAGCTCCCCCGAGTCGGGCCGGATCCGGCGGAACCAGTCGGCGTCTCGCGTGTACACGCCCCTCAACGAGAGGAGAGCGTCGGATGAAGTCGATCCTGGGGGCTGGCATCGTGGCGGTTCTCCTGCTCCCCGCGCCGGCGCTGGCGCAGGCGCAGCAGACCACGGTCGGCCCCGGCGGCCTGCGGCTGCCCCAGGTCATCGCCGGCCCGCCCCCGGCCCCCGCCGCAAGCACCGACGGCGCGGTCGCTCCCCCGGTCCACGTCGATTCCCTGGCGGACGCGTTCCACCGGCCGCTCTCCGCGACCGCGGAGCCGCCGCCGAACCCGCTCTTCGCCCGCGAGCCGGAGCCCGCCCGGCGCTAGCAGAGCGTCGTTCCGCTGCTCGCGAGGTGCGGTTTGCCTGCCCGACATCGCCCGAATTGACCCGGATCTCTTCCCTCTGCTGCGTTCTCCCGCCGCAGTTCGAGACCCGCTTGCGGAACACTTGCGGAACGCTTACCATGTTCGTGGTTTGTTTCCGGAGCGCGACAGCGCGGGGATGAGAGTGTCACATGCTCACGCGTAAGCAGTTGGACCTGCTCCGCTTCATTCAGCAGAGAATGCGCGAGACGGGCGTCCCCCCGTCCTTCGACGAGATGAAGGACGCCCTCGATCTCAAGTCGAAATCGGGCATCCACCGCCTGATCACGGCCCTGGAGGAGCGGGGCTTCCTGCGCCGCCTGCCGAACCGGGCCCGGGCGATCGAGGTGATCCGCATCCCCGACGCGGTGACCGGGCCCGTGGCGGCCGCGCCCGCAGGGCATGGATCCGGAGGCCTTGGATCCGGCGCCGAGGTGCTGCGGTTCAACCCCAGCGTGGTCGAGGGCGGGCGCGCCCACGAGCCGAAGCGGCCCGCCGGCATCCCCGCGATGGCCACGGCGTCGGACGAGAACGGCCAGTCGGTCAGCGTGCCGGTGATGGGCCGGATCGCCGCCGGTACGCCGATCTCGGCGATCCAGAGCCAGAGCCGCTCGGTGGCGATGTCGCCGGACTTCCTCGCCAGCGGCGAGCACTACGCGCTCGAGGTGCGCGGCGACTCGATGATCGAGGCCGGCATCCTCGACGGCGACCTCGTGGTGATCCGCCGCCAGGAGACCGCCAATACCGGCGACATCATCGTGGCGCTGATCGACGACGAGGAGGCGACCCTCAAGCGCCTGCGTCGCCGCGGCTCCTCGATCGCGCTCGAAGCCGCCAACCCGGCCTACGAGACCCGGGTGCTCGGGCCGGACCGGGTGCGGATCCAGGGCCGGCTGGTGAGCCTCGTCCGGAAATATTGAGGGACAGGACGGGGCGGACCGGAGGCCGGTCCGCCCCGTCCTGCGTTCGCAATCCTCGTGAGCCGCCCGCGCGCTCAGACGGTCCGGCTGAAGACCCGCGACGCCGTCGGGAAGCTGGCGGCGGCCTGTTCGTCAAGGCCGAGATTGGCGGCGAGCAGGTGGCGCGGCGCCTGGGCGAGCCAGCCCGCCAATGACGACTCGCTGTAGACCCCGCTGTCGTGCACGCCGACGAGCTCGGCCGTTCCGGTCCCGATATTCTCGACGGAGTGTCCGCAGGCCCGCGGAATGTAGGCGCAGTCGCCCGGGCCCAGCTCGGCCACGGCTAGGCGCTTGTCCGGCCCGAACAGGGTCACGCGGGTGCGCCCCCGCAGGACGTAGTGCCACTCGTTCGCGCCCGGATGCCAGTGCGGGGTGTGGATCGCACCGGGCGCGAGCCGCACGAGAAGGCCGGTCATCCCCGCCGAGACCGGGAAGGCGCTCGCGGGCGCCACCCGCATCGTGCTGCCGGCGGCATCCACGATCGTGTCGCTCCCCGCCAGCCCGTAGCGATGCGACCGTGACGGCGCGAGAGGCCGCTCGGCCCGCGCGGCCGGGCCGTCGAGGGGCAGGACGGGCCCCTGCATGATGTAGGTCTCGCCCGGGGGAAGCGCCGCCAGCGTCGCCTCCGGCACGCCGAGGGCGTGGCCGAGGATCGCCGGGTCGAGGCGGCTCATCCAGTCGGAGAGCCCGAAGGTGCCGTGCTCACCGTAGAGGCCGTCGTCGAAGGCGAGGATCGCGTGGCACGGATCGGTCCCGAGGGCCTGGATCGCGTGGGCGTGGCCGCCGGGAAAGTACCAGGTGTCCCCGGGCGCGAAGTTGACGACCTCCATCTCGCCCGCGGCGTCGATCACCGTCGCCTGGCAATGCCCGGCGACGATGTAGCCCCACTCCGCCGAGCTGTGCCAATGCATCTCGCGCACGCCGCCCGGGTTGAGGAACAGGTGCGCGCCGGCGATCCCGGTGGCGATGGGGAGCTGGCGCGTCGTGACGTCCCGGGCCCAGCCGCCCGAGGTCGCCTTGATCGGGCCGGCATCGAGCGAGATGGTGAAGGCCGGCGGCGCACCGGCCTTGCGGGGGATCGTGCGCAGGAAGGTGCCGGCGGGGGCGACGTCGGCGCCGGCGGCGTGACCGTCGTCCGTGGCGGCGAAGGCGCCGCCGACGGCGAAGCTGCCGCCCGCGGCCAGGGTTCCGAGGAAGACGCGGCGGCTGGTCTGGTCCATGAAGCCCTCTCGACGAAAGGGCGCGATGTCGCGACGAGTCCCGCTCGGCCCGGGCGCCCGCATGCATGATCAGCGTTCCGGCTCGACTGGGCGTCCTTCGTTTGAGGGACACTTAACCGGTGATTCGACTTCCCAGTGGCGGTTTCCGGAAGTCGATCGGCGAGCCGGAGGCTGTCACGACTTCCACCCCCCTCAATGCGCGCTGCCCGTCGCCACGAACTTGAACAGGAATACGCCCGCGATCACCCACACCACCGGCTTCACGTCGCGGAAACGGCCGGTGAGCAGCTTGATCACCGCGTAGGTGATGAAGCCGAAGGCGACGCCGTTGGCGATCGAGTAGGTGAAGGGCATGAGCAGCGCGGTGACGCAGGCCGGCAGCACCTCGGTCAGGTCGTCCCAGTCGAGATCGACCAGCTCGTGCAGCATCAGGCAGGCGACGTAGAACAGGGCCGGCGCCGTGGCGTAGGCCGGGACCGAGCCGGCGAGCGGCGCGAAGAACAGGCAGGCGAGGAACAGGAAAGCCACGGTCGCGGCGGTGAGCCCGGTGCGCCCGCCCTCCTCGACGCCGGACGCGCTCTCGAGATACGCCGTGGTGCTCGACGTGCCCAGCAGCGAGCCGACGAAGATCGACGACGAATCCGCCATCAAGGCCTTGTCGAGGCGCTCCATCTTGCCCTCCGTGAGGAGGCCCGCCCGGTTGGCGACGCCCATCAGCGTGCCGGTGGCGTCGAAGAGCTCGACCAGGAAGAACACCAGGATCACGTTGAGCAACCCGCCCGACAGGGCGCCGGTGATGTCGAGGGCGAACAGGGTCGGGGCGATCGAGGGCGGCAGCGACGCGACGCCCTGGAAGGTGTTGTCGGCGACGACGAAGCTCAACGCCGTGACCGTCAGGATGCCGGCCAGCAGCGCGCCCCGCACCTTGCGCACCGAGAGCACGGCGACGATCAGGAAGCCCAGCACCGCCAGCACCGTGCTCGGCTTGTGCAGGTCGCCGAGGGTGACGAAGGTCGCCGGGCTCGCCGCCACCACGCCGGCGCTCTTGAGCGCGATGATCGCGAGGAACAGTCCGATGCCGACCGTGATGGCGATGCGCATCGAGCGCGGGATGCCTTCGACGATGATCCGGCGCAGGCCCGTCAGGGTGACGACCATGAAGAGCAGGCCGGAGATGAACACCGCCCCGAGCGCCGCCTGCCAGGTGTAGCCCATCTGGAGCACCACCACGTAGGCGAAGTAGGCGTTGAGCCCCATGCCGGGGGCGAGCGCGATCGGGTAGTTGGCGTAGAACGCCATCACCAGCGAGCCGATCGCCGCGACGAGGCAGGTGGCGACGAACACCGCGCCCTTCGGCATCCCGGCATCGCCCAGGATGTTGGGGTTGACGAAGATGATGTAGGCCATCGTCAGGAAGGTGGTCAGCCCGGCGAGCAGCTCCGTGCGCACGGTGGTGCCGTGGGCCGAGAGCGCGAAGGTGCGCTCCAGGAACCCTTCGTGAGAGGGACCGGTCGATCGGGTCAGCCGGTCGTCGCGCTTCAGGTCCATTGCTCCTCCTCGCCGCTCTGGGTCGCGTCGCTGATCTGTCGGTAGATCCGGTCGGGGGCGAAGGGCGTCGCGGTCAGCCGCGCGCCGGTCGCGTCCCGGATGGCGTTGGCGAGCGCCGCCGCCACAGGGTTGAACGGGCTCTCGCTCATCGACTTGGCGCCGAGCGGCCCGATCGCGTCGTGGGTGTCGGCGAAGATCACCTCGGTGCGGGGCACGTCGGCGATGGCCGGGATGTGGTAGGTGCGGAAGGACGGGGTCGCGACGCGGCCCTCGCCGTCGACCCGCAGATCCTCGTAGAGCGCCGCGCCGAGCGCCTGGGCGACGCCGCCCTCGATCTGGCCGCGGCACTGCACCGGGTTCATCACCCGTCCGGCATCCGCCGCGTGGACGCTCCGGAGGATGCGCACCTCGCCCGTCCCCGGATGCACCGCGACCTGGAAGCCCTGGACGTTGAACGCCACCGAGCGCGGGGTGCCGTCGGCGTGACCGACCGCCTCCGCGGGGCCGAGATCGGCGAGCGGCACCCGCGCCTCGCCCGAGACGGCGAACGCGCCGTCGAGCCGGCAGGCGGCGGGATCGACCCCGAGGCGGGCGGCGGCGCGCTCGCGCAAGGTCGCGGCCAAGCTGTCCGCGGCGCGCAAGGTGGCCTGGCCCGCCACCACGATGCCGGTGCTGCCATAGGCGCCGGTATCGTGCCCGACCGCGTCGGTGTCGCCCTGGCGCAGGGCGATCCGGTCCGGCGTGGTGCCCAACGCTTCCGCGGCGATCTGGCCGTGCACCGTCGAGGTGCCGTTGCCGAACTCGACCGTGCCGACGCTCAAGGCGTAGCGCCCGTGCTCGCCGAGGGCGATGCGGCTTTGCGCGAAATGACCGCGGGGCGGGATCGTGTCGATCATCGACAAGGCCATGCCGGATCCCGTGCGCCAGCCCGGCCTCCCCGGGGGAGGGGACGCGGACAGGGCCTCCGCGACCCGGTCGAGGCATTGGTCGAGGCCGTAGCTGCCGTATCGGACGTCGTGCGGCTCCAGGCTCGTCGAGACCATCGGGTCGCCGGGGCGGATCACGTTGCGCCGCCGCAGCTCGAACGGATCGAGGTCGAGCGCCCGAGCGAGCTCGTCCATGGCGGATTCGACCGCGAAGATGGTCTGGCTCAGCCCGTAGCCGCGAAACGCCCCGGCCGGCAGGGTGTGGGTGTGGACGGCGTAGCCGTCGACCCGCTTGTTGGCGCAGCGATAGACCGCGATCACCTCGTTGCAGCCGTGATGCAGCACGCCGCCGGCATGGTTGCCGTAGGCGCCGGTATTCGACAGCACGTCGAGGGCGATCGCCGTCAGGGTGCCGTCGCGGCGCGCGCCGAGGCGCACCCGCACCCGCATCGGGTGGCGGGTGGTGGTGGCGGCGAACTGCTCGGCGCGGGTCAGTTCCCAGCGCACCGGCCGGCCGGTCGCCAGCACGGCGAGCGCCACCAGGTCCTCGGTCAGCATCTCCTGCTTAGCCCCGAAGCCGCCGCCGACCCGGCCGCACTCGACCCGGACGTCCTCGCGCGGGAGATCGAACAGGGCGCACAGCGCGTCGCGGGTGAGGAACGGCACCTGGGTGCTGGAGCGCAGGACGAGCCGCCCGTCCGGATCGCGCCAGCCGATCGCCGCGTGGGTCTCGAGATGCGCGTGCTGGATCCGCTGCGAGGTATAGGTGCCCTCGTGCACCACCTCCGCCGCGGCGAGGCCGGCCGCGACGTCGCCGACCTCGCCATGGGCCTCGGCGGCGAGGTTGGGATGGGGGTGGAGCGGCGGCGCGTCCTCGCCGGTCGGGCGTGCGCCGTGGACGAGGGCTGCGTCGGGGTCGAGGGCGCGCTCGGGGTCGAGGCAGGCCGGCAGCACCGCGTAGTCGACGCGCAGGGCCCGGCAGCCGGCCTCGGCCGCCGCCTCGCTCTCGGCGAGCACCGCCGCGACGCGCTGGCCGACGAAGCGCAGCACGGGATCGAGCACCCTCGTGTCGCTGGCATCGTCGCCGGGGTTCTGGTGGCGGGCGGTGGAGAAGAGCCGGTCCGGCGCGTCGGCATGGGTGAGCACCCGCACCACCCCGGGGAGCGCCAGGGCGGCGCTGGCGTCGATGCGCAGGACGCGGGCATGGGCGTGGGGCGAGCGCAGCACCTTGAGATGCAGGGCGCCGGGCACGTCGAGGTCGAGGGTGTAGCGCGCCCGGCCGGTCACCAGGGCGGCGCTGGCCGGGGCCGGCGCACTGTGCCCGCAGGCCTGTGGGATAACTCCATCGATCCCCGCGATCGCGTCGGCGATCGACCGGTAGCCCGTGCAGCGGCAGAGGTTGCCCTTCAGCGCCGCCGGCAGATCCCGGCGCTGGCCCTGGTCGAGGGCCGCCGCCGTCATCACCATCCCGGAGGTGCAGAAGCCGCACTGGAACGCTTGCGCGGCGACGAAGGCCGCCTGCACGGGGTGCAGGGCGTCGGGCACGCCGCTATCCGGCGCGCAGGGGCCGGCGAGCCCCTCGACTGTCGTGATGCTGCGCTCCGCCGCCCGGAAGGCGGGCACCAGGCAGGAATGCAGCGGCTCGCCGTCGACATGCACCGTGCAGGCGCCGCAATCGCCGGCGTCGCAGCCCTTCTTGACCCCGAACCAGCCGAGCTCGCGCAGCAGGGTGCGCAGGCATTGCCCGGGGCGGGGTTCGGCCTCGTGCACCGTTCCGTTGACCGTCAGCCTCATGCGCCGCCCCCCATGAGCTCGGCCCGGGCCTCCTCGGCGAGGAGCCCGGTGACGTGGCGGCGCCAGTCCGGCGCCCCGTGGACGTCGTCGTACCAGAGGCCGGCGGGGATCGCGGCATCGAGCGCCGCCGCCAGCGCCCCGGCCTCCGGCAGGGCGGGACGGTCGATCCGCACCGGGCGCCGGGTCGCGGCCGTCACCGTGAGGGCGAAGGCGCCGGACGGGTCCAGGGTGGCGATGGTGAGCGCGCCGGAGCGTCCGTTGGGACTGAGGGAGAGGCGCCGGAAGGCGGCGCGCCGCCGCAAGGCCGCCGCGGGCAAAACAATCTCCCGCAGGATCTCGCCGGGCGCGAGCGCCGTCTCCTGCGGCCCGCGCACCAGGTCGCGGACGGGCAGGGTCCGCTCGCCGCCATCCGGCGTCCAGATCAGGGCAAGGCCGTCGAGGGCGACCGCGAGGGCGATCATCGGCCCGGCGGGAAGCGCGAGGCAGAGATTGCCGCCGACGGTCGCGGCGTTCCAGACCTTGAACGAGCCGAGCAGCGCCCGGCAGCAGAGCCCGACCAGGGGCGCGGCGGTGAAGGCGGCCGGCAGCTCGATCCGGTCGAGGGCCGCGATGGTGCAGGTCGCGGCGATCCGCAGGCCCGCCTCGGTGACCGTGAAGGGCGCCCAGCCGAGGGAGGGCAGGTCGACCAGCCGGCTCACCCCCTCCTGCGGCTCGGAAAAGAGCCAGGTTCCGCCGGCGAGCCAGGCATCGCCCGGCCGCCAGGCCGGCAGGCCGGCCCGGGCGCGGGGCGCCACAACCTCCGTGATGCTGTTGAGGTCCATGAGCCGTCGCGCGCGCCTCCCGCCTGCGCCCCCGGACGGGGCCGCGACTACCCTAAGGCAAGATCGCGTCCAATGGGCAGGGGTCCGGACAGCGTCCCGGAAAGTGTCCCGGGCGGACCGGGGCCGGCCGCGCGCCACCCCGGCCCGGGTCGCGGCGCGGATGAAGCCGGCGAACCGTCTCCCTGTGGAGCTTTTAAATATTTGTTAGCAATTTGATTGACTTTAGCAAGTCGTTAACCCACTTATCGCGCATCTCGGGACGATGAACAGGTCGCCGTCATGCCGAAGCTAGAAAAGTTTACTTGCGGCTTTACGTTGTGGAGAGATACGGGGACGAAAGACATGCGATCGGCTTCTCCAAGCGATGCGGATCTCATCACGTCCGAGGCGCCGCGGTTCGACTTGACGTCGACGCGAAGGACAATTCGCCCCGGCGGGAAACGGGCGCCTCAATTCAATCCTGAGTTGATAATTAAGTCGTTCAACACCTGGGCTTTCAAGCGCGAACAGCCCGGCAATCCCGAGCGGCTGGTGCCGGCGGTCGCGGCCGCGGTCGCGGCCGGGCGCCCGCTCGAATTCGTGCTGTACTGGGGCAAGGGCCCGCGGGCCGAGATCGCCGCGCCCGATCTCGCCTGCCTCGACTATCTCGGGCAGATGGCCGAGCGGGTGCGCCAGGCCTACGCGCCGGGAGCGGTGTTCCGGCTGGTCTTCACCGACACCCACGCCGCCTTGAACGGGCACCCGGCCGCGGCGGCGGATGCCTATTTCGGCGCCATCGATGCCGCCGCGCAGGCCCGCGGCTTCGCGAGCGCCCGGCTCAGCGACGTCGTCGCCTTCGCCCGCGAGATCGGGGCGGACGCGCCCGCGGAGGAGCCCTCCGGCGAGATCCTGGCGAGCCTGATCGCCTGCGCGGCCAAGTGGTACCGCGGCGAGGGCTCCACCGAGCAGGGTGCCCTCGACTATTACCGCATGAACATGATCGAGAAGACCGCCATGGCGGCGGCCTTCCCGGAGGCGGTGTTCGTCACCTTCAACGGCAGCGAGTTCCGCGACCTGTTCCCGGCCACCATGCCGATCTTCTACATGTACTCCCTGCGCCGCGGCGTCGGCGTGAAGCCCTGGTTCATGAGCGCCCAGGCGGAGGCCGTCCCCGCCGCCCCGCCGCCGGCCGGCTGACCCGCCTGCGCGGGCGGCGCCCGACGCACGGGCGCCGCCTCACCTCGTCGAATCGTGCCGCACCGGCGGCGGGCGGGTGCCCGTTTCCGCCGGATGAGTCGTCTTGCGCCGGAGATCCCCCCATGCAGAGCGCCCCGCGCGCCCCGGCCCCCGATCGGGCGCCGGCGCAGGCCGCCCGCCCCGCCGACAACATCCCCCTGGGCATTGCGCTGATGATCGGCGCGACGGTGCTGCTGACCCTGTCGAACGCGGTCTCGAAGCACCTCGTCGGCCATTACCCGGTCGGCGAGGTGATGTTCCTGCGCTCCGGGATCGCCTTCGGGCTGGTCTGCGCCTTCCTGCTGCCGGCGACGGGGCTCGGGGTGTTTCGCACCAAGCGGCCGGGGGCCCACGTCGCCCGCGGGCTGTCGCAGGCGGTCTCCCAGACGCTGACGGTGCTGGCGCTCGGGCTGATGCCGCTCGCCGGCGTCACGGCGATCGGCTTCTCGGCCCCGCTCTTCGCGGCCGTGGTGGCGATCCTCTGGCACAAGGAGGCGTCGGACCCGGTGCGCTGGGGCGTGCTGATCGTCGGCTTCCTCGGCGTGCTGGTGGTAACCAATCCGGGCGCCGACTCGCTCCAGGTCGGGGCGCTGTTCGCGCTGGGCAACGCGGTGATGTACGGCACCGTCACGGTGGCGGTGCGGGGCATGGCCAAGACCGAGACGGCCGGCACGCTGCTGATCTGGCAGATGGCCGTGATGGCGGCGGCCCACGCACTGCTGCTGGTCTTCGGCTTCCGCTGGCCGAGCGGGCCCGACGCCGCCCTGTTCGGGCTGCTCGGCGCCTCCAACGTCGGCGCGCAGTATCTCTGGACCCGGGCGCTCGCCTCGGCCCCGGCGACCGCGGTGTCGCCGTTCTACTACCTGATGCTGGTCTGGGGGATGGGGCTCGGCTACCTCGCCTTCGGCGAGGTCCCGACCCCGCACCTCGTCGTCGGCGGCGCGATCGTGGTGGCGGCCGGTGCGCTCCTCCTCTGGCACGAGACCTGGACCCGCCGGCGCGCCAGCGCCCCTCCGCGGCTCGCCCGCCCGGAGGTGGTCCGCCTGCACCGGCCCGCGGTGCTCGGTTTGTCGAGGGATTCTGCGGCGCGAGGCTCACAGTCGGCCGCAAGCACTTGAATAGACAAACGAGGTGCGGATTCTTCTCTCTCCCGCCGTACACGACACCGTGGCTCACGCATGTCGCACGGGCTGCGGGATCTTCGTAAGGCTCGCCCTTTCCCGGCTCTCCTTCCGCTGACGCTGCAATCGTCCGGGAAAGGGGGAGCTGGCTGATGACAACGGACCGCCTGGCATCTGACGCCAGCGCTCCGCCGGTTGCGTGACGGCCACGCGGCAAGTTCTGCCTGCGCCGCCCGGCCCCCCATTCACGCCGCCAACGTCTTCGCCTTCTGATGCTCGGCGCTCCAGCGCGCGATCAGCGCCTGCGTCTCACCGGCCGGCACCGGGCGGCTGAACAGGTAGCCCTGGACCTCGTCGCAGCCGAGCAGGGCCAGGACGCGCTGCTGGTCGGCCGTCTCGATGCCCTCGGCGGTGGTGCGCATGCCGAGCACCCGGGCGACGTCGATGACCGCCCGGACGATCGCGGCGTTCTGCGCCCCCGTGCCGAGCCCGGTGACGAAGCTGCGGTCGACCTTGATGCGGTCGAACGGGAAGCTCCTCAGGTAGTTCAGCGAGGAGTAGCCGGTGCCGAAATCGTCCATCGCCACGTGCAGGCCGAGCGCCTTGAGGTCGCGCAGGATCGCGAGCGTGCCCTCGCCGCTGTCGAGCAGCATCTGCTCGGTGATCTCGAGCTCGAGGCGGTGGGCCGGCAGGCCGGTCCGCTCCAGCACCCCGCGCACCGTCCCGACGAGGTCGGGGCCGGTGAACTGCACCGGCGACAGGTTCACGGCGATCTTCAGCCGCTCGGGCCAGGTCACGGCCTGGCGGCAGGCCTCGGTCAGGGACCACTCGCCGATGGCGTGGATCAGGCCGCATTCCTCGGCGATGGAGATGAACAGCGCTGGCGGCACGTTGCCCCGCACCGGATGGCGCCAGCGCGCCAGCGCCTCGAACCCGGCGATCTCGCCGGTCTTGAGCACGACGGAGGGCTGGTAGTGCAGCTCCAGTTCGCCGCGCTCGATCGCCCGGCGCAGGTCGCTCTCGAGCTGGCGGCGCTCCTCCAGCCCCTCGCTCATCTGCCGGTCGTAGAACCGGACCGTGCCGCGCTTGCCCGCCTTGACGGCGTAGAGCGCGAGGTCGGCGGCGATCAGGATGTCGTCGGCGGTTGCGCCGTCCTGCGGCCCGACCGCGATGCCGATGCTGACGCTGCAGCGGATCTGGTGGCTGCCGATCTCGAAGGGCGCCAGGACCGCCGCGGCGATGGCCTGCGCCATCGCCTCGAGCGCCGGCCGGTCGCCGGCGCGGGGCACGAGCAGCGCGAATTCGTCGCCGCCGAGCCGCGCCAGCATCTGGCCGGGGGCGAGGGTGGCGGCGAGCCGGTCGCCCACCGCCTGCAGCAGGTGGTCGCCGACCTTGTGGCCGAGGGTGTCGTTGACGAGCTTGAAGCGGTCGAGGTCGAGGAACATCACCGCGTAGGGCGCCCCCGGCGCCGCCCGCGCGGCCTCGGCCCGCGCCTCGAGGGAGGCGCGGAACACCCGGCGGTTCGGCAGGTCGGTCAGGGGATCGAGGGAGGCCAGGCGCACGACCCGGGCCTCGGCCTCGGAACGCTTGGCCTCGATGCGCAGGAGCTTCTCCACCGCGATCCCGACGAGGAGCGTCAGCAGGGCCGCCAGAAGGGCGTCGGTCCGCAGGGTGGCGCGGGCGTCCTTGAAGATCTCGGCTTCCGGCACGCTGACGCTCACCCACAGGGGCTGCTCGCGCACCTTGCGGATCGTCACCAGCCGGCTCTCGGCCCCGTCCGGCATCTCGAGGGTGAAGGTGCCGGACCGGCCCGAGCGGATCTTCTGGTAGGTCTCGGTCCGGGTGAGGTCGGCGCCGACCCCGAAGCCGCCGCCGACGCCGCCGCTCGAACGCACCACCCCGTCGCTGCCGATGAGCGAGATCGAGGCCGGGGTGCCGAGGTCGATCTTGTCGTAGAACTGGGTCAGGTGGCTGGGGTTGAGCGAGGCCACGACCACGCCGCCGAAGCGCCCGTCCGGCCCGAGGAAGCGCCGGCTGAACTGGACCGAGACCCGGCCGCTCGCTCGCCCGATCACCGGGCGGCTGATGTAGAGCACGTCGTCGGGGCTCTCGACGTGGATCCGGAAGTGGTCGCGGTCGCTGAGATCGGTCGCCGGCGGCGGTTGGGGCCCGGCATTGGTCGCCCGCATCACCCCGTCCGGCCCGATGATCGCCACCTGCACGATGATCTCGCTCAGGAGGTCGGTCGTGTTGACGATCGTGCCGTAATCCTCCCGGCCGGCGCGGTTCTCGATGCTGCGGCGCATGTAGAGCAGGGACTTGTCGATCTCACCGATCGAGCGCAGCACGTTCTCCTCGAACACCATCGCGAAGTTGTGCGTGGTGCGCTCGGAGTCCTGCACCGCGTCCCGGACGTCGCCCCGGTGCTTGACCGCGACGCCGATCCACAGCAGCGCCACCACGACCAGGCCGAGGATCACGGGCCCGCGGCGCTCCGCCAGGAATCGAGGAAATTGCTTGAGGTGCAGGGTCATCCCGGCTCGTCCAGCGGCTTCGGTCGCCGCACTATGCAATGCGAAAGTTATCGCTATCTGAATCTCGCCGCACCATTCCGACGATTCCGGGTGCCGAGACAATGGCATAGCTTGGGATTTCAGCGCCTCGACTGATGATCGTCTTGGAGGTCCGGACGGTTTGTTGCTTGTATAGCCTGGTCGAGATCGTGCCGTGAGAGCCTGCCGGCGGATCACCGCACGACAAATCACCTGGCGTTCACCGCCGATGCAAGTCGATGCAGGGTCATACAACCGAAGGTGGCGGAAACTCCGATCGACTCATCGATGTTGCAGGTCGATCCTGCACGTGTGAGGCGCCCCACAACTGGGGGTCGAGTTGTCGACGTAGTCGATCGTGCTCGAATTGATCGACGGGCCTGTTCCGGCTGCCGCGTCCTCCGCGGCCTCGGCCGCCCACGTCCTGCCGGCGTCTTCCCGGGCGCCGCGGCGAGATGAAGCAGCGTATTCGAGACGTCTGTGGCTGAGCCGGCAATGGAGCGTGGTCGTCGGTCCGGTCACCGGCCAAGCTGAGTCGGCCGATATGCCACCCCGCCGCCAGCGGGATCGGTCTGCTTTGATCAGCCTTGTGCTCGGTCACGGTGCGGGTGGGCGGAAAAAAGCTGTCGAGCTCAGGCGCGGCGCAGGCGGCGCCAGCCGAGGACGGTGCCCGAGGCGGCGATCACCAGGCCGAGGGCACTGAACGCGACGATGACCGTCAGCCGCGCCGCCGGGTTCTGCGCCAGGGGCCCGGCATCGAGGGTGTGGAGGGCATCGAACAGCCAGCGATTGGCCCGCCCGCTGCGGTCGGTCCGCCCGAGGATCGCCCCGGTCGCCGGATCGATGTGGAACCAGGTTCCCGCCGGGTCGTCGAAGGCGAGGCGTAAGGTGGGCAGGGGCGGGGCGCCGTGGCGGTCGTACCAGTAGGCGTCCGGCGCCGTGAGGCGGGTCACCGCGCCGAGCCTCGCCCCCGGCAGCATCGCGCCGGCCGCGGCCAGGATGGTCGCGGGCGCCGGCACCGTACCGCAGCACGCGGCCGTGCCGCCGGGACCGGCGGCGACGACGACGGGCCGGCCGCCGATCCACGCCAAGTCGAGCGCGACGCTGCCGGCGGGCGCACCTGCGAGGTCGTCGAGGCCGAGGGGGAAGACCGGCGCCGCCTGCCCCGCATAGGCCGCCCGCATGGCGGCGTCGGGCGCCCGCGGCCCGAACCAGCCGCGCGGGTTCATCGACAGCCAACCGCTGAAGAGGAAGGTGACGACGACGAGCCCGCCCGCCACCCCCGCGAGGTGGTGCCAGGCGGCGAAGCCCCGGTAGGGCGTCAGCCGGCCGCGCATCAGCCGGACGAAGCCGAGGGCGTAGCCGCTCGCGGCCCCCGCGAGCGTGATCCCGGAGATCCACAGCACCACGTCCTGCCACAGGCCCGCGCGGGCGCGCAGCGGCGTGAGGTAGACCCAGTGGAGGACGGAGCCGGCCCAGTTCCACACCCGCTCGGTCCGGGTGGTGTCGAGGGCGAGCTCGCCCGTGGCGACCGACAGGTAGAGCTCGGTCCCGGCCACGTCGCCCAGGGCCACGCGCCGGAACGGCCGCAAGGGATCGTAGCGCGCCGTCACGGTCCACTGGTCGCGCGTGACGGGGCCGAGATCGGCGACGCGACGGGCGAGGGGATGGGTCGCGGCGAGCGCCGCGGCGCTCTCCGCCGTCAGGGGCGGGAACGGCGCGCCGGTCGCGGCCGAGAGCGCGAGGCGCCGTCCGTCGCCTTGCGTGATCCAGTAGGCGGGCTCGGGTCCACGCATCGCCAGGGTGAGGGTATCGGGGAAGGCGGACGCGCCCGACCGCTCCAGCGCCGCCTGCGGCGTCAGCCGCACGGCGTCGAGGCGGAGCGGGCCGGACGCCGCGACCCGCTCGGCCTGCGTGAGGACGGGGAAGCCGACCGTTAGCATCACCAGCCCGGAGGCGAACCAGGCGACGACGAAGAGCCCGGTCGCGATGCCGAGCCAGCGGTGGCCGAGATGCAGCCACCGTTTCAGCCGCTTGCGCAATCCGCGCATCAGAAGGTGACGTGGTAGGCGAGCTCGACCGAGCGCGGCCGGCCGAGCAGCCAGGAATTGCTGTTGCCGGAGATCGCGTAGAGCCGGTCGGTCAGGTTGTAGCCGCGCAGCGACAGGCGCGAGGTCGGCGTCACCTGCCAGTCCAGGGTGGCGTTCACGAGCGTGTAGGCCGGCCGCCTGACCGTGTTGGCGAAGTCGCTGAACACCGGCCCGACATCGTTGATGCCGAGCCGCGCCACCCAGCCCGGCGCGAAGGCGTAGCTGAGCCAGACATTGGTCACCCGTTGCGGCACGTCGACCGGGACCTTGCCGGCGAACGACACCAGGCCAGCATCGGTATTCTGCGAGAACGAGTCGTAGCGGGCCCGCAGCAGGGCGGTGTTGGCCTCGATGCGCCACTGCTCCGAGAGCTGGTAGGCGAAGGCGACCTCGATCCCGCGGGAGGACTGGCTGCCGATTGCGGCGACCTCCGTCGGCCGGCCGGGGATCGGGCTCAGCAGGTTGTCCTTGCGAATGTGATAGGCGGCGAAGGTCCACTCCCCGCGACCATTGTCGAACAGGCCCTTGGCGCCGGCCTCGACCTGTTCGCCGGTGGCGAGCTGGAACTGCGCCTGCGGCACGCTGGTGGTGATCAGGCTGCCGAGCGGATCGGCGGCGGTGGCAACTTGCGCGTAGAGGGCGAGATCGGGCGTCGGGGTATAGACGGCCGCGGCGCGGGTGCTCACCGAGTCGAAGGTCTTCTCGAAGGCGGTCCCGGCCAGCGGCCGGCTCACCGCGACCGTCGGCGCGTCGTAGCGCAGGCCGGTCACCAGGGCGAAGTGCGGCGTCAGCTCCAGCCGGTTCTCGGCGAAGACCGAGGCCTGGCGGGTGCGCGAGACGATGTCGGTGCGGGTGCCCGCGAGGTTGATGAAGCGCCCTTGCGCGAAATCGAACGGATCGACGACGCTCTCGCCCCCGAACGGCGCATTGCTGTCGCGCCGGAACGCGATGTGGTTGACGTCGAAGCCGATCACCGTCGCACTCTTGATGCCGAGCAGGCTGCCGCGGACGGTCGCGTCGAGGCGGTTGCCGATCTGCTCCTCGTGGTGGCGGATCTCGATGTAGTCGCTGCGGCCGATCAGGCCGGTCGCCGGCTGGTAGGTGTATTGCTCGACGTCGCGCCAGTGCCGCTCGGTGGAGAGGCGATAGGCGGTGTTGCGCACCGTGATGTCGGGGCTGGGATTCCACTCGGCGCGCAATTGCGTCCAGTTGTCGAACCAGGCGATCTGCGAATCCTGGATGTTGTAGTTGGTGAAGCGCAAGCGGTCGGGCACCCGCGTGTCGACGAGGGGCGAGCCCCAGTAGCGGGTCGGCTCGTTGTGGCCGAGGTCGTGCGAGAGGGTGACGCTCAGGTCGGGGGCCGCCCGCCAGGTCACCGCCGCCGAGAGGGCGAGATTGCGAAAGTCGCCGTCGGGCTTGACCCAGCCGTCGGCCCGGTTGCCGCTGAGGTTGAGCCGGTAGGCCAGGTCCTCGCCGACCGGCCCGCCGCTATCGAGGGCGAGGCGCGCGAGGCCGTCGGAGCCGATCGCCGCCCGCGCCTCGCCGACCGGGACGAAGGTCGGCTTCTTCGGCACCACGTTGATGATGCCGCCGATCGCG
This sequence comes from Methylobacterium sp. 17Sr1-1, assembly GCF_003173775.1. Taxonomy (NCBI): domain Bacteria; kingdom Pseudomonadati; phylum Pseudomonadota; class Alphaproteobacteria; order Hyphomicrobiales; family Methylobacteriaceae; genus Methylobacterium; species Methylobacterium sp. 17Sr1-1. The sequence continues at coordinate 1,873,503 of NZ_CP029552.1, forward strand.
CCCTCGCCGTAGAGCACCGAGGCCGGGCCGCGCAGCACCTCGATCCGCTCCGCCGACCAGGTGTCGAACGGGAAGGTGACGGTGCCGACCCCGACATAGAGCCGGGTGCCGTCGTAGAGCTGCTGCACCGAGCTCGGCCCGACGAAGCCGCGGGCGGCGAAGGAGTGGTTGCCGTTGCCGGGTGAGGCGATGCTGGTGATGCCGACGGCGTTCTGGGTCACCGCCTCCTCGAGCGTGTTCTGGCCCCGGGCCCGGACGGTCTCGCCGCTGATGATGTCGAGGCTCGCCGGGGTCTCGAGCGGGGTGAGGCCGAGGCGGCTGCCTGAGCGCGACGGCGTCGCGAGATTGAGGCCCGGGGCGGCCTCCTCCCGGGAGCGGACGCCCGCGACCTCGATGCGGTCGAGGGCGATTTCTTCTGCGGTGCCGGGGGCGGCGGCCAGCAGCGGGGCGGCGAGGGCGGTGGCGAAGGTCGTCGCGCGGCGGGCGCGGTGCGCTTGCATGGTGGTATCCGGGATGGGCTTCCACTCCGTCCGTAGCCGGTCTCGTCGCATATGTAACGTTATAAAGTTACATTTCTTGCATCCCTTGCGACGCGCACCCTGTCGGCGGGTCGGGGGAGGGCGGGACCGGGCATGGCGGGACGGCGCGGGGCTGTGGCACGTCACCGCGAACGACAGCGGGACGGGGGCTTGGCGCCCTCGCCTCGACACCCATCAGGACACCCCGCCCGACGTGCTCGCGTGTGACCACGGCTGACGGCAGGTCTCCTGGCTCACGGGTCAGCGCCTGCCATCGTCTTCCCAGGGACCTTTTCAGGGGTCCCCAGTGACATGAGTGATGGAAGGCTCGCCGCTCACAGTTGCGGGGGCAGCCGCGGCTTCGGGCGAACCCTCACCGCGTTCCCTTTTGATCCCCGGAGGGAACCGTCGACGGCAAGCTTAGCCGTTCGGATACGAAGGAGCAATGGTGGGTGTCGGTTTGATCAACACACGGGAGCCTCGCGCCCCAACCCTCCCCCCTCTGCGGGCTACGGCCTTGACGGAAGTGAGTCTCTCGCGAGGAGGGCACCGGCGAGCATGGCCGAGAAGCGCTCCCATCCGCGCGCGACGACCTTGGGACCGGGTGGCGAGTTGGGAGCGTTCCAGCCGCCGTGGCGGGCCACGATCCACTCTAACCAGCTCAGGTTGCCGACGGGGTGAGGGTTGCGCAGGCGGTCCGTGCTGCCCTCGCAGGCCCGCCCCAGTTCCGCGACCACTGGCAGAGCCGCCTTATCCAGAACGTCCTGCATCGGTCGTCGGCTGCCGTCGCGGGCATCGACCAACTGCAGGATCCGCACGGCGGCTCCCAGCGCCAAGGCACTCAGCCGGAACAGCTTGTCTGGCACCCGCACCTGTGTCTCGTCCAGGCCGAGCCCGTCGCGCTTGAGAGCGCGGAACACCTCCTCGATCCGCCACCTCAACCGGTACAGCCGCACCATGTCCTGCGCGGCGGCGGCATCCGGCACCGCCCGCGTCGTCAGAAGCCGCCAGCACAAGGGCGTCACGCCCACAGGCGGCTCGAGTTCCTGCACGCAGACGCCATGCAGCCTCAGGCTGGCCGGCTCGCGGGCGCCTGGGCCGGAGGGACGGACCACCTCGACCGGTCCGGCCTGCAGCCTCACCTTGGCGATGCGGGCCGGCACCCCAGGGCGAGCCGGCACCTCCACGGTGCCGGTTGTCGCGACGGGCCATGACGCCTTGTCCTGAAGGCTGCCCCCTTCAACCAGTGGCCGGTCATGGCGTGCCCGCACCAGAAGATCGCTGCCCGCGGGCCGACGGGCGAAGTGGCTGTAGATGTCGCCCTCCTGGTCGGCGACCACGATCAAGCTCCGGGCCGTGTCGGCCAAAGCCGTCGCGGCAGCGGCCGCTCCGGTGATCCAGCGCTGGCTCTCCTTGTCCTCGACTGGCCGCCGGTGACGTGGCGCCGTCTGGCGGGCGGCGCGGGTCCAGAGCTGGGCGTCGACCAAGCCCAGCACCGCCTCGTCCTCGGCATCGACGGCGATGACCGGGTGCAGGAAGAAGCCGGGATTGCGGCCGTTGCCGGCCGGCCCCAGGCCATGGCGGCCAGCAGCAGCTGGGGTGAAGTTGATCTCGCTCGTGTCCTGGACGGCCACGATCGGACGCCCGGCGCAGGCCTGGGCCGTGCGGGCTGCAAAAGCCTGCAGGATGCCCTGCCAGTCAGCGCAGGGCGAGGAAAGGTAGCGATGGGCGGCCGCCGTACCGGCTTCGCTGCCGCCCACCGTGCTCAGCACCACGCTGCCGGTGGTGACGATCCGCTCAAACAGCCACGCCCCCCGGGCCTCGGTGCGTACGTCGCCCGATCCAAAGCCTCGCATCGGTTGTCCTCGCTGAACCGCAAAGACGCCCAACTCACAGACGCCGAACCATTTCCGTCAAGGCCGTAGCTCTGCGGGGGAGGGTGGCCTGCGGAGCAGGCCGGGAGAGGGGAACCACGGTTCCGGAAAAGCCTGAACCGTTGTGAAGGGCGCCATCTGGATCAGCGTCGCGCTGCCCCTCTCCCGGCCCCTGCTGATGCAGGGACCACCCTCCCCCGCAGAGGGGGGAGGGTTCGCGGGCGCGCCTCGATCGATGTCGGGCGACGATCCCACCCGCTCCCCGCCGCCGATGGCAGACCCCAGCTTTCTCAACCACGCCGCGCGATCCCGCATCGACGCCGCCCCGCACCCCTGACATACAGGACCCCGAACCGGCCCGCCCGGGCCGTGCATAAGATCTGACAAAAAGCCCCCTGGGAGGTCCCCCGATGTCGTTCCGCTCAACGGCCGCCGGCGCCGCCGGCCTCGCCCTGTCGCTGGCCTTGAGTGCCCCCGCCCTCGCCCAGGACGCCAAGGCGCCGATCAAGATCGGCGTGCTCAGCGACATGAGCGGGCCCTTCGCCGACCAGGCGGGCACCGGCTCGGTCGCGGCCGCGCAGCTCGCCGTCGAGGATTTCGCCAAGGAGGCCGGCGAGCTGAAGGTCGAGGTCGTCTCGGCCGACCACCAGAACAAGCCCGATATCGGGCTCGCCACCGCCCGGCGCTGGCTCGACCAGGAGGGCGTCTCGACCATCGTCGACCTGCCGAACTCGGCGGTCGCGCTGGCGGTGTCCAACCTGATGCGCGAGCGCCACCGGGTGGCGCTCGCCTCGAGTGCGCTCACCTCCGACCTCACCGGCAAGGCCTGCGCGCCGACCACCGTGCAGTGGGTCTCGGATACCTGGGCGCAAGGCTCGGCCACCGCGCGGGCCATCGCCGGCCGCGGCCTCAAGTCCTGGTACTTCGTCACCGTCGATTACGCCCTCGGTCACGCGCTGGAGCGCGACGCCACCGTCGCGCTGAAGGCCGCCGGCGGCACCGTGAAGGGGTCGAGCAAGCACCCGCTCAATGCCGGCGACTTCGCCTCGCCGCTGCTCTCGGCGCAGGGCTCGGGCGCGCAGGTGCTGGCGCTCGCGGACACGGGCGCCGACATGATCAACGCCGTCAAGCAGGCGGCGGAGTTCGGCGTGATGCCCGAGATGCGCCTCGCGGCGCTGTTCGTGCAGCTCTCCGACACCCACGCGCTCGGCCTCAAGGCGGCGCAGGGGCTCCAGCTCGCCAGCGCCTTCTACTGGGACCGCACCGACGGCACCCGCGCCTTCGCCAAGCGCTTCGGCGAGCGGATGAACGGCCGCATGCCGACCGAGAACCATGCCGGCGTCTATTCCTCGACGCTGGCCTACCTGCGGGCGGTGCGCGACACCGGCACCATCGAGGGCGAGAAGGTCGTGGCGGCCTTGCGCGAGAAGCCGATCAACGATCCGCTCTTCGGCACCGTCACGGTGCGCCAGGACGGCCGCGCGGTGCACGACCTGTTCCTCTACGAGGTGAAGGCCCCGGCCGACAGCAAGGGCCCGTACGACTACTACAAGCTCCTCGACACCGTGCCGGGCGACCAGGCGTTCCGGCCGATGGCCGAAGGCGGCTGCCCGCTGGTGAAGTAACGCGCCGAAGCCCATCCTGCTCGACATCGGCGGGGCCCGACCCAGATCAGGGGTTCACCCCTGTCAGACCCCGCCGAAAGTGTTCCTCATGTCCGACGCCGTCCTGACCCTCAACGACGGGAAGCGCATCCCCCAGCTCGGCTTCGGGGTGTGGCGGCTCTCCGACGAGGAGGCCCCGGCGGTCGTCGGCACCGCGCTGGAGGCCGGGTACCGCCTGATCGACACCGCGGCGATGTACGGCAACGAGGCCGGCATCGGCCGCGCCGTCGCCGCATCGAGCCTGAAGCGGGAGGAGATCTTCGTCGCCACCAAGGTCTGGAACGACCGCCACGGCTACGACGAGACCCTGCGGGCCTGCGAGGAATCCTTGAGCCGCCTCGGCCTCGACTACGTCGACCTCTACCTCGTCCACTGGCCGGTGCCGCAGCGCGGGGCTTACGTCGACACCTGGCGCGCCCTGATGCGCCTGCGCGAGGATGGCCGCGCCCGCTCGATCGGCGTCTGCAACTTCACGGTCGAGCACCTCAAGCGCGTGATCGACGCCACCGGCTCGACTCCCTCGGTCAACCAGGTCGAGCTGCATCCGCGCTTCCAGCAGAAGGCCTTGCGGGCCTTCCACCAGGAGGCCGGCATCGTCACCGAGGCCTGGGCGCCGCTCGGCCGCGGCGGCCTGCTGGACGACCCGGCGATCCAGGCCATCGCCGCGAAGCACGGCCGCACCCCGGCCCAGATCGTGCTGCGCTGGCACCTGGACGGCGGCACCGTCGCGATCCCGAAATCCGCCACGCCCGCCCGCATCCGCGAGAACCGGGAGCTCGACGGCTTCACCCTCGACGCCGAGGATCTCGCCCGCATAAACGCCCTCGACGATCCGGCCGGGCGGATGGGGCCGGATCCGGAGACCTTCGGGGTGTGAGTCCGGCGCGCGAGGCGTGAGCCCGGCTTGATCGCCGGAGCCGGGCCGGCCTAGGCTTGAGGCCTCCCGTCCTGTTCGCGAGGCTTGTCCGTTGAGCGGCCGTACGCCCCCCGAGACCCGCGCCGCCTACCGGCGCTTCGTCCCGATCACCACCCGCTGGGCCGACAACGACGTCTACGGCCACGTCAACAACGTGGTCTATTACGCGTTCTTCGACACGGCGGTGAACAGCGTGCTGATCGCGGAGGGCGCCCTCGATATTTCGAAGAGCCCGGTGATCGGCCTCGTGGTCGAGACCGGGTGCCGCTACTTCCGCTCGATGGCGTTTCCCGACCGGGTCACCGCCGGGATCCGGGTCGCGCATCGCGGCACGTCGAGCGTGCGCTACGAGGTCGGGCTGTTTCGCAACGACGACGAGGAGGCCGCGGCGCAGGGCCACTTCGTCCACGTCTACGTCGACCGGGCGACGCAGCGCCCGGTGCCGCTGCCGGAGGAGTTGCGGCGGGTGCTGGAGCCGCTCGCCGTGGCCGCCCCGTGAGCGGCGAAACCGATCTGGGCAGGCTCCTGGCCCGGATGCGGCCGGAGCTGCGTCCCGGCACCTACGTCTTCGCCACCCTGGACGACGGCGCGCTGCCGGCGGGCCTCGCCCCCGTGATGAGCTTTCGCGAGGCGGAGGGCACGACCCTGATCCTTCCCGAGGCGGAGGCCGCGCGGGCCGGTCTCACGAGTGCATTCCCATGCCGCTGGATCACGCTGACGGTGCACTCCTCGCTCGCGGCCGTCGGCTTCCTCGCCGCCGTGGCGGCGCGCCTCGCCGGACGGGGGATCGCCGTCAACGCCGTCTCGGCCTTCCACCACGACCACCTGTTCGTGCCGGCGGCGCGGGCGGAGGAGGCGATGGGGGTGCTGCGGGAGCCTGGCGGCCAGGAAACCCTCTGAAGATCGAGCGCGGGTCTCCCTGGAGAGACCTGCCACACGGGAAGGAAACGCACCGGATCGCTCCCCCGGCCTCCATCTCCCGCGAAGGAACCTTTCGCCCCTTACGGCTTGTTGCACCCTCCGCCGCCGCCCAAGCTGCCGGCATCGCAACCGGAGGACCCGCACCATGCCGCCGCGCATCCCGCTCAGTCCCGGGGGGCGGGCCCGCTCGGGCTCGTCGCCCTCGCCCTCGCGATCCTGGCCGCCGGCCTCCTCCTCGAAGGCCACCCGGTCGACGCCTCGGTCTCGCCGCACGTCGCGCCGGTCGAGGCCCTGACCCGCCCGCTGCCGAGCTCGGAGACGATGCTCCGCGACCTGGCCGGCCGCGACTGACGCACGAAGACGACGCACTCCGTGACCGACCTCTTCGCCGGCAGCGCCGGCCCGCTCGGCTGGGCGGTGATCCTCGCCACCTTCCTCCTCGCCGGCTTCGTCAAGGGCGTGATCGGGCTCGGCCTGCCGACGGTGGCGGTGGGGCTGCTCGCCACGGTGATGAGCCCGGCCCAGGCCGCGGCGCTCCTGATCGTGCCGTCCTTCGTCACCAATGTCTGGCAGCTCCTCGCCGGGCCGCGCTCCAGCGCCCTGCTGCGGCGGCTGTGGCCGATGATGGCGGCGGTCGCCGTCGGCACGGTAGCGAGCGCCGGGCTGATCGCCGGCGGCCAGGGGCCGGGCCCGGCGAGCGCACTCGGCATCGCGCTGGTGGCCTACGCGGTGATCGGGCTCGCCGGCCTCTCCGTCCGGGTGCCGGCCGGCGCCGAGCCGTGGCTGTCGCCGGTCGTCGGCCTCGCCACCGGCCTCGTCACCGGGGCGACCGGGGTCTTCGTGATTCCCGCGGTGCCCTACCTCCAGGCGCTTCAGCTCGACCGGGACGCGCTGATCCAGGCCCTCGGCCTGTCCTTCACGGTCTCGACCGTGGCGCTGGCCGCCGGCCTCGCGCGGGAGGGCGCGCTGCCGCTCGCCGCCGGGGCCGCCTCCCTCGCCACCCTGGCGCCGGCGCTCCTCGGCATGGCGGCCGGGCAGTGGCTGCGCGGCCGGGTCTCGGCGCCGACCTTCCGGCGCGCTTTCCTGATCGGCCTTCTGCTGCTCGGCGCCCACCTGGCCCTGCGGCCGTGGCTGTGAGAGGACACTACTCCTCGTCGTCGTCGATGGGCCGCAGGATCTGCATCCGCCGGCCCATCGGATCCTCGATGGTGGTGCGGCGCATGACCAGGAAGCCGCCGTCCTGGGCGCGGCGGATCCGGTCGGCGCGGGCATCGACCAGGAGGTCGACGTCGCGGTAGCCGGCCATCTCCGGCGGCAGTGGGCGGGCGACCCGCACCGGCCGCGGCTCCGGCCGGAAGGCGGCGCGGCGCGGCGCCTCGGCGACCGGCCGCCGGATCGGGCGCGCCGCGACGCGCTCGCGCCGCTCGGGCGCGCGCCGCACGGCGACCGGGCGCTCGGCCTTACGCTGCCGCGCGGCGGTCCGCGCCGGCTTCGGGGCCGGTCGCGCGGGCGTCGCGGCGGCGGGTTCGACGGCCGGGGAGGCGGGCTTCCTCGCTTCCGTCACAGCCGGGACCTCGGCCGGCCGCGAGGGCGGATCGCTCCACGGGCGCGGGGCGGCGGGATCCTGCGCCCGCGCCGGCGGCGCGCACAGGATGCCGAGCAACAGGGCGAGGCCGACCGAGCGGCGCATCCCGTCACGCATGATCGCACCTCCGGATCGGCAGGGGCGGCCTGCCCGGCTCCTCGGTCGTCGCGGCCCAGACGCTGGGCCGCGCGGCGGTCGTCGCAACCTGACCGTGTCGAGGAAGGTAGTCGCGCGGGGCACAGGCGTCCACGCGCGAGGTTTAGGAATTCACTGCGCTGTCTCAGTTCGGCGCGATCCGCGTCGGACCGGCCTGCGCCAGCATGTCGCAGAGTGCCGTCGGAACTCTATTAACCATTCGGCGTTCCAGCGCCTGCTCCTCGCACGTGTCTGTCGGGCCCGCCCCTTGCCACCGCGACGGCACAACCTCTCCGGAACCGGCAACGATGATCCAGTTCGACACGAAGGCGTTCGCGATGGGACGGGCCGCAACCTTCGCCGCTTCATACGAGACCAGGTTGCGCCGGGCCGCGATGATGGTCACCCTGGCGGTCGGCGTCCCGCTGGTGCTCGCCTGGTTCGGCCTGATCGGCTGGGGCGTGCTCTGGCTCGCCCGGAGCGCGCTCGACCTGTCGGTGAGCGTCCTGGCGCTCTGAGCCGCGGGGCGGCGCGGCAGGACAGCCTGGGAAACAACCCGGCGCGGCGCGGCCCGCGGGTTGCGGGGGCGCCTGGGCGGTGCCAGGAACAGGCATCCGCTTCCACTGCTCGGGGTGCCCGCCATGCTGTCCATCGACCTCAATTCGGACCTCGGCGAGGGTTTCGGCGATTACCGCTGCGGCGACGACGCGGCGATGCTGGAGGTCGTGACCTCGGCCAACGTCGCCTGCGGCCTGCATGCGGGCGATCCCGAGATCATGGCCCGCACCTTCGCCATCGCGCGGGACCGCGGCGTCGCGGTCGGCGCCCATCCGGGCTATCCGGACCGGTGGGGCTTCGGCCGCCGGATCCTGCCCTTCACCCCCGGCGAGGTCGAGCGGCTCGTCGCCTACCAGGTCGGTGCCGCCGCGGGCCTCGCGGCCTATGCCGGCCACCGCCTCACCTACGTCAAGGCGCACGGGGCGCTCGCCAACCTCGCGGCGGTGGAGCGGGAGATGGCGGATGCCATCGCGCGCGCGGTCAAGGCCGTCGATCCCTCGCTGTCGCTGCTCGCCATCGCGCTCACCGCCCAGGTCGCGGCGGGCGAGGCGCAGGGCCTCGACGTGCACCAGGAGATCTTCGCCGATCGCGGCTACACCGAGGCCGGGTTCCTGATCCCCCGCAACCAGCCCGGCGCGATGATCACCGACGAGGCGGAGGCCGCCGAGCGCGTGCTCGCCATGGTGCAGGAGGGGGCGATCATCGCGGCGAGCGGGAAGCGCCTGCCGACGCCGGTCCGCTCGGTCTGCGTCCACGGCGATTCCGCCCACGCGGTCGCGCTCGCCCGGGCCGTCCGCGCCCGCCTCGAAGGCGCGGGCGTAAGGCTCGCCTCGTTCCGGGCGTGAGCCGATCGGGGGTGGGGACGGGGCTGGGGCGCATGCGCCGTTGGGGCCTCTACCGGATTCCTTAGAGCCAGTTTGGCTTGCTTGACCGTCTCAACACCCTCCACGTCAGTCCGGGCTCCGCTGCGCGGCCCCGGACTGACCGTGGAGGGTGTCACATCCGTGGATCCAATCGAACAGGCTCTCCGAATCTTGTTTTGACCAGCCTCACGCCCCGTCATAGATCGGGAAGCGCCGGCACAGGGCCAGCACCTCCTCCCGCACGACCGCCAGCCCGGCCTCGTCACGGGGCGCCGCGACCACCCGGCCGATCCAGCGGCCGACCTGGCCGAACTCCTCCACCCCGAAGCCCCGCGCCGTGCCGGCATTCGAGGACAGGCGCAGGCCCGAGGGAGCCTCGGGCGGGCGGGTGTCGAACGGGATCTGGTTCTTGTTGACCGCGAGGCCCGCCGCTTCCAGCGCCTCGGCGGCCACGTCCCCGGTGATGCCCTGCGGCGAGAGGTCGACCAGCATCAGCCCGCAATCGGTGCCGCCGGCGACGAGGCGCATCCCGGCCTCGGCGACGCTCGCGGCGAGCGCCCGGGCATTGTCGAGGACCGCCTGGTTGTAGGCGCGGAATTCCGGCCGCAGGGCCTCGCCGAAGCAGGCCGCCTTGGCGGCGACGGCGTGCATCATCACCGAGCCCTGCACGCCCGGGAAGATCCCGTCATTGATCCTGTCCGACAGGGCGGGATCGTTCCACAGCACCAGCCCGCCGCGGGCGCCGCGCAGGGACTTGTAGGTGGTCGAGGTGACCACGTGGGCGTGCGGGAACGGATGCGGATAGAGCCCGGTGGCGACGAGGCCGGCGAAATGCGCCATGTCGACCATCAGCAGCGCCCCGACCTCGTCGGCGATGGCGCGCAACCCCGCGAAATCGAGAGCGCGGGCATAGGCCGAGCCGCCGGCGACGATCATCTTCGGCCGGTGCTCGCGGGCGAGCTTTGCCACCGATTCCAGTTCGACGCGCTCGCTGTCGCGCTCCACGCCGTAGCGGACGATCCGGTAGTCGCGGCCCGTCAGGGTCGCCGGATGGCCGTGGCTGATATGGCCGCCGGCCTCGACGCCCATCGACAGGATCGTGTCGCCGAGCGCCAGCAGGCCGAGGAAGACGCCCGCATTGGCGTTCGAGCCCGAATGCGGCTGCACGTTGGCGAACCGGCAGCCGAACAGCCGCGTCGCCCGGGTCACCGCCAGGGCCTCGATCGCGTCGGCATGCGCGGCGCCGCCGTAATAGCGCCGGTAGGGCAGGCCCTCGACGGTCTTGTTGGTCAGCACCGAGCCCTGCGCCTCCAGCACCAGCCGCGAGACGATGTTCTCCGAGGCGATCAGCTCGATCCCGTCCCGCTGCCGGGCGAGCTCGCCGCGGATCGAGGCGGCGAGCTCCGGGTCGGCGTCGAGGCCGCGGTCGAAATAGCCGTCGTGGAGGAGGCGCATGGTCGAGGATCCCGTCGGTCGCAGGGCCCGAGGGTCGGGCGTCCCGAGTGTCGGGCTTGAGTGTCGGTCTTGCCCGATCGGCCCGCAAACGGGATAAGCTGCGGCTCCGGCCAAGCTTTTCTTGGCCTCGCACGCTGAGGCCTCGCGATGGATCCGGCCGGCCGGGCGGCCCCGCCCTCCCTCAACGCCCTGCGGGCCTTCGAGGCGGCGGCGCGTCACGGCGGCTACGTGGCGGCGGCCCGGGAGCTGCACGTCACCCCGGCGGCGATCGGCGCCCAGGTGAAGGGGCTCGAGGCCTGGCTCGGCCGGCCGCTCTTCCACCGCCGGCCGAACGGCCTGTGCCTGACCCCGGAGGGCAGGGCGGTGCTGCCGTCCCTGACGACGGCCTTCGATGCGGTGAACCAGGCGGTGCGGGTGATGCGCGCGGTCGCGAGGCCGCGCAGCCTGACGCTCGCGGCCCTGCCCTGCATCGCCCAGCTCTGGCTCGCCCCCCGACTCCCAGGCCTGCAGGCCGCCTTCGACCTCGACGTCGCGATCCTGACCCGGGACGACCCGCCCGACTATGCCCGCGAGCGGGTCGATCTCGGCCTGTATTTCGGCGAGGCGCCCGCCGGCTGCACCGGCGTGGTTCTGGCGCAAGACAACCTGTTTCCGGTCTGCTCGCCTTCGCTGGCGGCGGCGTTGCGCCACCCGCGGGACTTGAGCGCAGCGACGCTCCTGCACGATTCGGTCTGGCGCGAGGACTGGCCGCGCTGGCTTGCCCACCACGGCACCGGGGCCCTGCGCCCGGCCCGGGAGGCGGCGTTCTCGCTCTACGGCATCGCGCTGGACGCCGCGCTCGCCGGACACGGCGTGCTCATCGGGCACAGCGCGCTGGTGGGCGAGGCGCTGGCGGCCGGGCGCCTCGTCGCGCCGTTCGGGGACCGGGTGGTGGCGGGGGCGCCGCTGCGGCTGATCGTGCCGGAGGGCGGGGAGGGGGAGCGGCTGGCGGGGGTGATCCGGTGGTTGAGCGGGGACGCGCCGCGAGGCGGGCTGCTCGACCGCGTGGACCGCTGCTGAGCGTGGGTAGCAGACCTTGGCTCTTTGCTCGGGAGCGGACGTTCCGCATCCGACCCAGCCTCGCCGCTCTGGATGTCCCACGATCCACGGTCAGTCAGCCCTTCAGGGCAAGCGCACGCCGCGCTCGGCCTCGAAGTGGCACTTCCAATCCCGCCGCAGATCGGCGGGCCGTCGCTCGAAACGTTCATCGAGAAAGACCGCGGCCTCGATGCGGTCGGCGCGGAAGTGACGGAAGGCTTGTCGGAGTTCACACCACGCGGCAAGCAAGCGGACGGTGTCGGCGTAGCCGACGATCACCGGCCAGACGACGCGCTCGCTCACGCGGCCAGTCTCATCGCGGTAACGGATGCGCACCTTGCACCCCGTGCGGATCGCGGCACGCAGCCGCGCCATGTCGAGGCCATCGACGGACGTGGCGCGGCTGGGAGCAGCGCCGATGCCCGGATCGGCAACGAACGGGCGCAGATGGTCGGGAACGACGTTGGCGATCTTGGCGAGCAGATCGCGCGCCGCGTTCGCCAGCCCTGGATCGCCGCGGTCTGCGACCCACTGCGCGCCCAGCACCGCCGCCTCCAACTCGTCAGTGCTGAGCATCAACGGCGGCATGTCGTAGTTGCGGTCGATGACGTAGCCCACCCCTGCTTCACCCCGGATCGGCACGCGCTGCGCGATCAGGTCCGCCACGTCGCGGTAGACGGTGCGGACCGTCACTTCGAGTTCGGACGCCAGCATCGAGGCCGTGATCGGTCGCGCCGAGCGGCGCAGGATCTGGATGATCTGGAACAGGCGATCGGCACGACGCATCGGCTCATCCTTGCTGACAGGACGGTGTCAGGAGGGTTCGGTTACGCCCATGCTCCGCGGCGTCAATGCCGCGGCCGTTCCGGAGGACAGCATGCATCTCGCCTCGACCCGCATCATCACCGCTGACGTTGATCGTCTTGTCGCGTTCTACGAGGCGGTGACTGGGCTCTCCGCCACCCGCTACACGCCTGACTTCGCCGAGTTGCGCACGACGGGCGCGACGCTGGCGGTCGGCAGCACGCGCACCCTGGCCCTGTTCGGCGGTGACGCCGTCGCCCAGGCGGCGGCCAACCGCAGCGCGATTATCGAGTTCCGGGTCGGCGATGTAGACACGGAATACGCACGGCTCGCGCCCGACCTTGGTTCGGCGCTGGTGCAGCCGCCGACGACGATGCCATGGGGCAACCGCTCGCTGCTGCTGCGCGACCCGGACGGCACGCTCGTCAATCTGTTCGCCCCGGTGACGGCGGAAGCCGAGCAGCGCCTCGACCAGCCATAATCTCAATCGAGGTTAGATCGTCCGCATCCTACAGGTCTGTAGCGGACGATCGCACCGTCAGATACCAACGGCCTAAGATGCTGACGCAGCAACGTCGACCTCGGGCAGGACCGAGATCGACGAGGCCGTTGACCCATCTCGAATTTTCGACCCCAAGCCGAAGGCTTGGCGAAAATTCGAGAACGGCACCAAAGGTCGTTTTCAACGACCGTCGGTAATGAGATGGATCGAAAGCAGCCCTCCAGGGCCGGCCCGATGGCCCTCAACCGCCAGCGTTCCCACCCACCACAACCCCCACCACCGGCAACGGCGCCTCCACCTGCGCCACCACCCCGCCCGGCCGGTACTCCACCTCCGCCGTGCCGCCGATCTCGGCGGCGAGCACCCGCTCGATCATCCGCGAGCCGAAGCCGCGCCGGGCCGGGGCCGAGACCGGCGGGCCGTCCGTCTCCTCCCAGCGCAGCCGCAGGCGACCGTCGAAGGTTACCTCCCAGGTCAGCAGCACCCGGCCCGCCTCGGTCGAGAGCGCGCCGTACTTGACCGCGTTGGTCGCCAGTTCATGCAGGGCCATCACGAAGGCGAGCGCCAGCCGGGGCGGCAGGCGGACCGGCGGGCCGTCGATGGCGAAGCGCAGGCCCGCGCCGGTGCGGAACGGGCGCAGGGCCTCGTCCGCGATCTCCGCCAGGGTCGCACCCTCCCAGCTCTCGCGGGTCAGGACGTCGTGGGCGGCCGAGAGCGATTGCAGGCGGGCGTTGAAGGCCGTGCGCGCCTCGGAGAGCGAGGAAGCGTGGGTCAGGGTCTGGTTGGCGATCGACTGGATCGTCGCCATCGAGTTCTTCACCCGGTGGTTCAATTCCTCGGCGAGCAGCGCCCGGTGCTCGTCGCCGCGCTTGCGCTCGGTCACGTCGAGGGTCACGCCGGCCATGCTCAGGGGCGCGCCGTCCGCGTCGTAGAAGGTCTGGCCGCGGATCTGCAGCCAGCGCACCTCGCCGGTCGGCGTGCGGATCCGGTACTCGATGTCGTAGTCGCTCCGGGTCTCGATCGACCCCCGGACGGCCGCCTGCATCCGCTCGCGGTCCTCCGGCAGGATCGCGGCGATCAGGTCATCGAAGGTGAACGGCTCGGCCGGATCGCGGCCGAGAATGCGCTTGCAGCTCTCCGACGCCATCAGCCGCATGCCGTCGAGATCGAGGGTCCACGAGCCGAGGCGGGAGGCCTTGAGGATGAAGTGGAGCCGCTCCTCGCTCCGCCGCAGGGCGAGCGGGCGCCGCTCGATCTCCCGCTCCAGGGCGTCGCGGTCGCGCTGAAGGCGCACCAGCCGGTCGCGCTCCAGCGTCACGTCGAACTGCGAGGCGAAGAAGTAGGTGAGCTGCCCGTCCTCGCCGAAGACCGGCGAGACCAGCAGGCGGTTCCAGAACGCCTCGCCGGTCTTCTTGTGGTTGAGGAGGTCGATCTCGACCGGGACCCGGCGCTCGATCGCGTCGCGGATGCGCGCGACGTCCGCGGGGTTGGTCTCGGGTCCTTGCAGGAAGCGGCAGTTGCGGCCGACGATCTCGTCCCGGGCGTAGCCGGTCAGCCGCGTGAAGGCGTCGTTGACGAAGACGATCGGGTTGTCGGGCTGGTGCGGGTCGGTGATCACCATCGGCATGCGCGTCGCCCGCACGGCGGCCGCGAACGGATCGGGACTGGCGCCGGTCCGGATCAGCTCGGTCGCGATGCGGCTGTCGTCGCGGCGCTCGGTCACGCTTGCGTCGCCTCCTGCGCGGGGACGGGGTGAGACGTCTCGTCTCCACGCCTATTGTGTCATCGCCAACGGCCCGGCTTCACGCAATGCCCGCGATTGCTGCAAAAGCGCGCATCCGAGGCCGCGTCTACGGATGCGGCTCCGGAAAGCCGTGGCGCGCGTGCAGGGCCCGCAGGATCGCGTCCTTGTCGTCGGTGAAGCGCAGGTCGTCGTGGCGGCCGGTGGCGAGCGCCTCCGGCGCGTCGGGGGCGAAGACCAGGAGCGGCAGCGACTGGTGGTTCTCACCGAGGCGGTCGATCAGCGCCTGCCGCGGGCGCGGCCAGGGCAGGCGCGTCACGGCGAGGCGTTCGGCGAGGGCGGGAAAACCCGCGAGCACGCCCTCGATCAGGGCGCAGTGCCAGCAGTAGAAGCGCCGGCCCGGATAGGCCGGGTCGGTGAAGTCCGGCGCCAGCAGGTAGAGGTGGTCGCGCAAGACCGTCACGCTCCGGAGTTCACACGTCCTGGCGCGGCAGCATCCGGTCGAGCAGGGCGTCGCGCCGGGCGATCAGATGCCACGCGGTCGCCAGCACGTGCAACGCCACCAGGGCGTAGACCGCGTACTGGCCGGCCAGGTGGATCTGGTCGGCGAGCTTCGCCACCGCCTCGTTCTTCGCCATGAAGGGCGGGATCGGGAAGAGGAAGAAGTACTGCGTGGTGTTGCCGGCGGCGGCCGACATCACGAAGCCGCTCAGTGGCATCAGCAGGAACACGAGGTAGAGCAGCCAGTGGTTGATCCGGCCGAGCACGGCCAGGCCCTTCGGCACGAAGACCTCCGGCGGGGCCGGGTGCCAGGCCCGCCACAGGATGCGGATCGCGACGATGGCGAAGATCGTGATGCCGACGGACTTGTGGAGCTGGAAGTAGAAGCCCTTGGCCGGGCTCGCCGGCAGGCTCGTGGCGATCCAGGCCAGCGGCAGCACCGCCAGCACCAGAGCGGCGGTGAGCCAGTGCAGACCCTGCGCCATGGCCGAGTAGCGCGGCTGCTCGACGCGAGCGATCGGGACCGGCGCGCGGGTGGACAGGTCGAGCATCCGGGATGGTCCTCACAGGGCCGCCGTCGCGGCGGGGGCTGGTCTACCCCCGCAGGCTAGACACTCCGCGACGCATGGTCACCCTGGAATCGCTCGAAATGCCGGGGACGGACGCGGCGTCAGATCGCCGCCGCCGGATCGCCCCCGAGGGGATTGCCCTCGTCCTCGTTGCGGTCGTCCTGGCGGTCATCGTCCCGGCGCTCGCGGCGCCGCCGGCGGCGTCCGCCCTCGGCGAGGGACTGGGCCAGCGCCCGGAACGGCGCGGTCAGGCGGCGCACGTCCTCGGCCCGCTCCATGAAGCGCTCGCCGTTGCGGATCTCGCGGTCGAGCGCCGCCATGGTGCGGGCGAGCGCCGGGTCGTCGTCCTCGAACCACACCTCCATGACGCGCGCGAAGGCGATCACCACGCCCTGGAGCTTGACGCGGCCGAGCGGCCCCTCGGTGCTGATGCCGGCCGAGGCCAGCATGAAGCGCTGCGAGTTGAGCGCGACCTGGTTGAGGGCGGCGAGCGACAGGGGATCGCCGCGCAGCGCGAAGGCGATGCGGCGCAGGGCCGGCTTGTAGGGATCCATCGCGTCGAGGCGGCGCATCAGCACGTCGAACAGCCGTTCGCGGGTCGGCTCGTCGTCGAGGTCGTCGCTGGCGCCCTCGAGCACCTGCTTGTCGATCATGCGGGCGAAGCCCCCGAGCACCGCGCCCTTCGACGGGTAGGCGTCGCGAAACTCCGCCAGGCTCACCCCGGCTTCGCGGGCGATGTCGCCGACCTCGATGTCGTTCCAGGGCTGCTCGGCGGCAAGCCGCATCAGCGCCTCGACGATCGCCTCCCGCGGCGGCAGGCGGGCGGCTTCCGGCGCAGCCCCGGCGTCGTGCGACGCGCCGGAGGTCGTGCTGCCGGACGGCTTGCCGTCGGACGCCTTGGGGGTGCGGGCCATGGATGGACGCTCCGATACCGGTGAGGCTGAGAGGGAGCGCTGCGGCGCCTCCCCGAGGCGGATCACCGCCTCGACCGCGTATCTAGGGATCGGCCCGGCCGCCGGGCAGGGGGCCGCGGCGTCGCGCCCGGGTGAGGGAGAGGTGACGCGATAGGGGGGATTTCAGCCCGCCAGTTCCCCGGCCCGGTTCTTGGCCGCCGCCACGGCCGCGCGCATCAGGGGGCTCAACCCGTCCTCGGCCATCAGCACGCCGAGCGCCGCCGCGGTGGTGCCGCCCGGCGAGGTCACGTTCCGGCGCAACGTCGCCGGCTCCTCGGGGCTCTGCCCGAGCAGCTCGCCCGCCCCCGCCACGGTCTGGCGGGCGAGGCGCGCCGCCACCTCGGCCGGCAGCCCGGCGGCGACGCCCGCACTCGCCAGGGCTTCGGCCAGCAGGAAGACGTAGGCCGGGCCGGACCCTGAGACCGCCGTCACGGCGTCGATCAGGTCCTCGCTGTCCAGCCACTCGACGAGGCCGATGCCCGAGAGGAGCGCGTGCGCCGTGCGGCGCTGGTCCTCGGTGGTCTCCGGCGAGGCCGCGGCGCCGGTGGCGCCCCGGCGGATGCTCGCCGGGAGGTTCGGCATCGCCCGCACCACCGCGCGGGCGCGGGGCAGGCGGTCCTTGAGGTTGGCGATGGTCTTGCCGGCGAGCACCGAGACCACGACCGTGTCCGGCCCGGCGAGCGGGGCCACCGTCGCGGCGGCGGCCTCCAGGCCCTGCGGCTTGATCGCCAGGACCAGGGCCTCGGGCTCGGCCGGCTTGTCCGGATTGAGGGCGATCCCGTGGGCGGCGCAGAGCGCCGCCATTGCGGGGGCGGGGTTCGGATCGACGACGGTGACGCGGGCGCCCGGCAGCCCGTCGGCGAGCCAGCCCTCCAGCATCGATCCGCCCATCTTGCCGGCGCCGACCAGGATCAGCGAGGCGGGCAGGGCCCCGCTCACGCCTCGCCCTCGGTCTCGAACAGCACGGCGTCGAGGGCCTCGCGGGCGCTCTTGCCGGCCCAGATCACGAACTGGAACGCCTGGAAGTAGCGCTCGCAGGCCTCGACCGCGGTCTTCAGCATGGTCTCGCACTGGCCGTGCGTCGGCTCGGCGCCGCCGGTGAGCAGGAGCGCGTGGCGGAACATCACCACGTGCTCGCTGTTCCAGAGGTCGAAATGGCCGACCCAGAGCTGCTCGTTGACGAGCGAGACGAGCCGCAGCACCTCGTTGCGCCGCCGCTCCGGCACCTTCAGGTCGAAGGCGGAGGCGACGTGCAGCGCCTCCACGTCCTCGATCCACGTGAAGGCGACGTGGTACTCGGCCCATCGGCCCGCCACCGCCACCGACATCTCGTCGGTCTCGGCACGATCGAAGATCCAGTCCCGGAGGGAGGCGAGGCGCTCGACGACATCGAGCGGGTGCTCGGCGCGGTTCAGGTCGTCGATGTTGAGCTGGGTCATGGCGATCCAAGTTTGGCTCGTCCGAGCGGGAAACAGCTGCGTCAGCGAACGCGGCGAGTGTCGTCTTCAAGGCAGATCGCGACCCGGGCACGGTCAGGACGTGCAGGCGAAAAGCTTAAGTTCCGACTTGTCTCCCCAGAGCGGCTGCGAATCAGGGCGTGACCCACTATAGCCCGGGCGAGTCGAGGGACTCAAAGCGGAAAGCCGCGGTGGCGGCGGCGTGCCGCCGGCTATCCACCGAAGCTTCCTGTGCACAAGCGGGACGCGTCGGGACGACGAGTCAGGCGGTCGCCGTGCCGCCCGTCGATGTGCTCTTGGCGCCGGGGGCGGCCTCCAGCGCCGCGACGCGGGCGGTCAGCGCATCGTTCTGGGCGCGTAAGGACGCGACGAGATCGCGCAGCACCTCGACCTCCTCGCGGGTGGCGACGTCCATGTCCCGCAGCATGCGCTCGATCTGCGCCTTGACCATGGTCTCGGCCTCGCGGCGCACGCCCTGGGCCGCGCCGGCGGCGTCGGTCATCAGGCGGGCGAAGTCGTCGAACAGGCGGTTCTGCTGCATGGAAAAACTCCGGGGCTGGTCCGTGATGCACAGCCCTAATGCATTTCAACCCGGAATGGGCCCCGGTCCGGGCTCCCCGTCGCGCGAAAATGCGGCACCATCGCGATCGGACCGCTTGTGGCCGCTTCGGTTGCGCGACGGTGTCGCGGATGGGGCCCAGCAACAGACGGTTGCACAATGGTGGCTTCAAGCAAAACCCGGTCTCGGGCATAAGGCGAACCCGTGAGCACGACACCGCACATCCTGATCGTCGAGGACGATCGCGAGATCAGCACGCTGATCGCCCGCTATCTCCGTGGCAACGATTGCCGGGTCTCGATCGCCGGCGACGGCCGCGAGATGGACCGGCTCTTGGCCGATTCCCGCGTCGACCTGATCGTCCTCGACCTGATGCTGCCGGGCGAGGACGGCCTGTCGATCTGCCGGCGCCTGCGCGCCGCCTCCGGCATGCCGATCCTGATGCTCACCGCGAAGAGCGAGGAGATCGACCGGATCGTCGGGCTCGAGATCGGGGCCGACGACTACCTGGCCAAGCCGTTCAACCCGCGCGAACTGCTCGCCCGCATCCGGGCGATCCTGCGCCGCGGCGCCGCGGCGCCTGGCCGCGACGACGAGGGCGTGCGCCGCCACGCCTTCGCGGGTTTCGTGCTCGATGCGGGCCTGCGCCAGCTCCTCAACCCGGAGGGCGCGCAGGTGTCGCTCACCGGCGCCGAGTTCGACCTGCTGCACGCGATGTGCCTGCGGCCGGGCCGGGTGCTCTCCCGCGACCAGCTCCTCGACCTGACGCAGGGGCGCGCGCCGGGGCCGTTCGAGCGCAGCATCGACGTGCTGGTGAGCCGCATCCGCCAGAAGATCGAGCGCGATCCCCGCAACCCGGAGATGATCAAGACCATCCGCTCCGGCGGCTACCTGTTCACGCCGGAGGTGGTCTCGACATGACGGGCGTCTCGCCATGACGGGCAAGGGGCCTCTGCCGGGCCGCATCGCCGGGCAGCTCGCCCTGCTGGTGGTGGCGGCGATCGTCGTCACCCACGTCGTCGTGACCGTGGCCTTCCTGCTGCTGCGCCCGGAGCTGCGCCGCTCCGACGAGCGCCCGAGCGCGCTGGCCAACCGCCTCGTCACCGTCGTCCACATGGTGGCGGCGGCCCCGGCGGACGACCGGGCCGACGTGGTGGCGGCGGCGCGCCACAGCGCCTCGGCGCTCCACCTGACCCTCTTGCCCGCCAACGAGCCGAACGCGCCCGGCCCGTCGAGCGCCGACGTGCCGGAGATCACCGGACTGCGGGCGGCGCTCGGGCCCGGCTACGGCGTCTCGGCCGAGCACCAGCCCGCCGGCGCGCTGCACCTGCGCATCGCCGGGCCGGGCGGCCTCCAGCTCGCCGCCGACCTGCCGCCGCTGCCGCTGCCGCACCCGCCGCTGACCAGCGCGGTGCTGATCACCCTGGTCTTCCTCGCGCTCTCGCTGACGCTCCTGTCGATCTGGGCGACGCGGGCGCTCACCGCGCCGCTCGCGCGGCTGGCCGAGGCGGCGGAGGCCTTCGGCACCGCCACCGAGGCGCGGCCGCTGCCGCAGCGCGGGCCGGAGGAGGTGCTGGCGGTCTCCCGGGCGCTCGGCCGGATGCGCGACCGGGTCTTGCGGCTCCTCGACGACCGCACCCACATGCTGGCGGCGATCAGCCACGACCTGCGCACGCCGATCACCCGCCTGCGCCTCCGGGCGGAGTTCCTGGAGGACGAGGGGCTGCGCCGGCAGTTCCTGCGCGACCTCGACCAGATGAACGCGCTCGTCGAGGCGGCGCTCTCCTTCGTGCGCGACGGCCAGCCCCGCGAGGGCCAGCCCCGGGCGGATCTCGGCCTCGTCGACCTCGCCTCGGTGGTGCAGACGGTCTGCGACGGCTTCGCCGACATCGGCGAGGCGGTACGGGCCGAGGAAGTCCGGGACGAGGACCTGCGGCCGGCCCTGGTGCGCGCCTCGTCGGGCGAGCTGCAGCGGGCGCTCACCAACCTCATCGACAACGCGGTGAAATATGCCGGCGGCGCCACCGTGCGCCTCGTCGAGGCCGGGCCGGGCCGCGTCGCGGTCGAGATCCTCGACGAGGGGCCGGGCATCCCGGAGGAGGAGCGTGCCCTGATGCTCCAGCCCTTCGTGCGCGGCGACCGCGCCCGCACCCTCAACGAGGCCGGCGGCTTCGGCCTCGGCCTGTCGATCGCCAGCGCCATCGCGCAGTCGCACGGCGGCACGTTCAGCCTGAAGAACCGGGTGCCGCAGGGCCTGTGCGTCCGCCTCGAGCTGCCGCGGGCGGCCGGCGCGGTGCCGCGGCCGCCGGCGGCCCGGGCCGCCTGAGCCGGCGCGCCGGGCCGGCTCGCGCGGACATGCTTGGCAAAGAGATACTTGGCCGAGAGATTCGGCCGAGAGATGCTCGGCGAAGAGACATACTTGGCGAAGATGTAACCTCTCATTGCGGCTTGCCGCAGCGCAACAGGCGGAAACCGTTCTCCCGCGGCGGCGAAAGATCTCTTAAGCGGCGCCGGCCGCAACCTGCCTCGCGTCGGGGACGACGGATCGTCCCCGCCCACACGCGAGGTCTCACGCCCCCATGACGACCGTCTCCGCCTCCAGCGCCGCCCAGCTGGTCAACCCGCCCAAGGTCGAGCCGAAGGCCGGCGCGCACAAGCAGCGGCTCCTCGACCAGATCTCGGCGCAAGCGCAGGCCGGCAGCCTGAGCGCCACCGACGCGAGCGCGCTGACGAGCGCGGTTCAGGACATCGACCAGGCGATGTCCGGCACGTCCGGTTCCGGGACGAGCGGCACCCGCCTCGACCCGGCCCAGGCCAAGAGCCGGATGGACGACCTCATCGGCGCCGAGGTCACCAAGGGCACCCTGACGAGCGACCAGGCGACGACGCTCAAGTCCCTGCTGTCGTCGCAGAAGGGCGGCCAGGGCGGGGAGCGTGGCGGCGTCGGCGGCGCGGGCGGTCCTCCCCCCGGTCCGCCGCCCTCCGGCGCGGCCGATGCGACAGGTTCGACGGATGCCACGTCCACGGCCGACGCGGCCACGAGCGCCAGCGACCTGCTCGCGGGCTTCCTCAAGCAGCTTCAGACCGCGCAGGCGCAGAGCCAGGCGAGCGGCTATGGCGCGAGCGGCAGCGGGACGCCGAAGGGCAGCCAGGCGGCAGTGTTCGACTTCACGGTGTAGGCGCTCACCGCGCCAGCTCGCGCAGGCCGAGGCGGATCAGGGTCTTGGCCTCCATCGCCGCCGCGCCCTCGCCGGCGCCCTTGAGCGCCGCGGCCACCGCCGCCGAGGCCTGGACCTGGGCGTAGCCGAGATTGACCAGCGCCGAGATCGCGTCGGCGACGGGCTGGGGCGCGGTCCTGTCCTCCACCGCCCCGGTGAGCTGGATCAGGGCCGGATCGACGGGGGAGAAGGCCGGGGCCTTGTCCTTCAGCTCGGCCACCAGCCGGGCGGCCAGCCGCGGGCCGACGCCGGGAGCGCGGGCGACCGCGCCCTTGTCGCCGGTGGCGATGGCGGTGGCGAGGTCGCCCGGCTCCATCACCGAGAGCACGCCGAGGGCCACCCGCGTGCCGACGCCCTGCACGGTCTGG
Organism: Methylobacterium sp. 17Sr1-1; assembly: GCF_003173775.1. Taxonomy (NCBI): domain Bacteria; kingdom Pseudomonadati; phylum Pseudomonadota; class Alphaproteobacteria; order Hyphomicrobiales; family Methylobacteriaceae; genus Methylobacterium; species Methylobacterium sp. 17Sr1-1. Next base: position 1,895,741 of record NZ_CP029552.1, read on the forward strand.
AGGAGGCGGAACCACTCGCGCTCCGCATCGGCCCGGAAGCCGTAGAGGCGGATCATGTCCTCGCGGACGTGGGTCTCGATCGCCAGCTCCGCCGCCTCGCCGGTGGGCGGCAGGCGCTGCAGCGTCCGGGCCGAGCAATGCACCACGTAGCCGACGCCGTGCACGTCGAGGATCACGAAATCCTCGCCGTAGGAATCCACCACGCCCTTCAGCTTGCCGATCATCGCCCGTCGGATCTCCGGCGGGCCGACAGGGCCCGGATCCCGGGCCATACCCAGCCCGGCCCCGGCCCACAAGGCGGCGCGATGCGGCGCGTCGCCCCGTCGACGGCGCTCAGCTCAGGCGGCGCAGATAGGCCCGGCGCAGGCTCTTGCCGATCTCGCGGCCGAGCTCGAGGAGCAGCATGTCGACGATCTTCAGGAGGAACGGCCGGTCCGCCGTCGCCAGGGCCTCGCGGGCGGCGATGCAGGCCTCGGCGGCCTGCTCCAGCGGGCAGTCCGGCCGTGCATCGACGCAGTGGTCGTAGGCCGTGTCGCTCAGGGCGCTGCCGGTCATGTCGACCAGGATGCCGTGCGCCCGGGCCGGGCGGCCGTCGCCGTCGCGCTCGTAGCGGGCGCGGGAGAGCACCCACAGGGTCCGGCCGGCGGCGTCCCGCACCCGGAACTCGGCGACGAACGAGCCGCCTTCCGCCGCGCCGTGCTGCATCCGGGCGATGACGGCGTCGCGGTCGTCGGGGTGGATGCAGGCGGCGAAGACCCGCAGGGGCGCGCCCTTGGCCAGGCGGTCGAGATCGGCCCCGAACAGGCTGCCGGCGACGTCGTCGGCATGCATCCGGTCGGCGGCGATGTCCCACGACCAGGTGCCGACCATGTCCGCCGTCATCGGCGGGGCCGGCCGCACCCTTCCGGCGCCGCGTCTTCCCTCGACGTCCCCGATCATGATGGTCCGCAGCCCCTTCGCCTCGCTCGACACCCCCCGATGGTCGGGCCTGTCCCGGCCTTGTGCGCTTCGCCGGTGAGGCCGGTCAATGCAGTCAATTTCCGGTGGCTGGGCCGGCCGAGCTTCGTCGGGCGCGATGTCTGGCGCCTCGTGACGGCAACCGGATCACGAGGCCGGGCGCCCGAACGTCCAGCGAAGCCATTGCAGCCGTCGTCGACCGCGTCACCCTTGGGGTGGTCCTTTGCCAGGAGCAGCTTTTACTTATTTGCATTTTCAAAATATCGTCGAGTGATTTTTTCTATTATCGGTCTGCCGGGCGTGAAATATTTTCTTTATCAGAAGTATTGCGGGCGAAAGTGAGGGATTCGATCTCGTCGTGGGCGGCCTTATCCAGCCGTGGATCGGTGTGAATTCCTCCCGTTGTCGGGACATCCACAGGCGAACCCAGCGTCATGAATGGTTCTGACGGCGCGGCGCCGTGCCGGACCCCATCCTGCCATCCGCCAGGGCGCACCGGGCCGCCCGCGACCCGGCCTCGGCTTGCGCCCCACAGGGATTTTCACTAGGAACCAGGGCATCGGGGCGTAGCGCAGTCTGGTAGCGCATCTGGTTTGGGACCAGAGGGTCGCTGGTTCGAATCCGGCCGCCCCGACCATCACTCCATGGACCAGAGCCCGCGATGTCGACCGCCCGCATCTTCCGCCCTGCCAAGGACCCGACCCAGTCCGGCCTCGCCCGGACCAAGCAGTGGACGCTGGAGTTCGACCAGACGAGCCCGCGGGAGACCGAGCCGCTGATGGGCTGGACCTCGTCCTCGGACATGCTGCAGCAGGTGCGGCTCGAGTTCGACACCAAGGAGGAGGCGATCGCCTACGCGACCCGCGAGGGCATCGCCTACCGGGTCGAGGAGCCGCAGCTGCCCCTGCGCCGCGGCCTCTCCTATTCCGACAATTTCAAGTACAACCGCACCGCGCCCTGGACGCACTGAGTTCCGGCCTCGCGCCTCAGAACGCGTAGCGCACGCCGCAATAGGGCAGCTCCTCGGCGAGGAGCGCCTTGAACCGGGCGAGCCAGCGGCCCTTCCAGCCGCTGCGGTAGCGCAGGTTCTCCATCCCGCCCTCGGAGCGCTTGCTCTCCTGGATGTCGGGGCGCCACAAGAGCGCCTCGGCCTTCGGGTGCCAGCGCAGGTTCACGTCGTGCAACGCGGCGTTGTGGGTGAGGAAGATGATCTCGGCCTTCAGCTGCGCCCTCACGGCGGGGCCGATGCCGGCATCGAGCGCGCGGAACAGCGCCCGCCAATCCTCCTCCCAGCCCTCGTAGAGGATCACCGGCGAGAAGTTGACGTGGACCTCGTAGCCCGCCGCCACGAAGGCGTCGATTGCCGCGATGCGCTCCGCCATCGGCGAGGTGCGCACGTCGACCACCCGGGCGATGCGCTCGGGCATCAGCGAGAAGCGGATCCGGGTCTTGCCCTCGGGCGCGTAGGCGAGCAGGTCGCGGTTGACGAACTTGGTGGCGAACGACGCCTTGGCGTTCGGAATGTCACGGAATAGCCCGACGAGGTCGCGCACGCTGTCGCAGGCGAGCGCATCGACCGAGAGGTCGCCGTTCTCGCCGATGTCGTAGACCCAGAACCGGTCGTCGATCTGGTCGGGCGCGGGGAGGGGGCCTTGCGCGGCGGCGTGGCGCCGGATCGCCCGGCCGACGGCCTCGGTGTTGACGAACAGGGTGATCGGGTTGGCGTAGCCCTTGCGGCGCGGCACGTAGCAGTAGGCGCAGGCCATGGCGCAGCCGTTGGAGCTCGACGGCGCGATGAAGTGGGCGCTGCGGCCGTTCGGCCGCGAGGTCAGGCCCTTCTTGATCCCGAGCACCAGGGTCGAGCGCTTGATCCGCACCCAGTCCTCGACCGAGCCGGCATTGCCGTGCAGCTCCGGGATGTTCCAGTGCGAGGGCACTACGATGCGCCGCGCATCCGGAAAACGCTCCAGGACCTCGCGGCCGCGGGGAAAGTCCTCCACCGCGGGCTCGTGGTAGATCGTGTCGATGGCGAGCAGGTTCGACAGGGGCGGGCTCGGGGGAGGCGCGGGGGGACTCGTCACGATCTAGGGCGGTCGCGGGGCTCCAGCAGGGGCACCAGCAGGCTCGCCGCCGCGAAGGCGCCGCCGACCGCGCAGAGCGCCGGCCAGCCGCCGGCCGCGAAGGCCCGGGTGCCGGCCGAGGCGCCGAGCGCCCCGCCGACGAAGATCGCGGTGAAGAACACCGTGTTGATCCGCCCGCGGGCGCCGGGGGCGAGGGCATAGACCCGGGTCTGGTTGGCGATCAGCGCGGTGTTGATGCCGATGTCGATGAGCAGGACCCCGATCGCGAGGGCGACGAGCGAGTGGCCGCCGAACAGGCCGAACACCGCAAAGGCGGCGAGCGTCAAGACGGCGCCGCCGATCAGCACCGGGCGCGGGCTGCGCGTGTCGGCGAAGCGCCCGGCGAGGGGGGCGCAGAGTGCGCCCGCCGCGCCGATCAGCCCGAACAGGCCGGCGCCGGCCGGATCGAGCCCGAAGGGCGGCGCCTCGACGAGGAGCGCCAGCGTGGTCCAGAACGCGTTGAAGGCGGCAAACAGCAGCGCCTGGGCGAGGGCGGCACGCCGCAGGACCGGCTGGGTGCGCACGAGGTCGAGGATCGAGCCCATCAGCGCGCCGTAGCCGAGACGCGCGGCGGGCGGCGTCCGCGGCAGCCCGGCCCAGGCGAGGCCGGCGAGCGCCACCGACAGCCCGGCCGCCCCGACGAACACCGCCCGCCAGCCCGCCCAGGCGCCGACGAAGCCGCTCACGGTGCGGGCGAGCAGGATGCCGAGCAGCAGGCCGGTCATCACCTGGCCGACCATCCGGCCGCGCACCGCGTCGGGCGCCAGCTCGGCGGCGAAGGGCACCGCCTGCTGGGCGGCGGTCGAGAGCACCCCGATCAGGAAGCTCGCCAGCACCAGGACGGAGAGGCTGGTGCTCGCGGCGGCCAGCACCAGCACGCCGGCGAGGAGCAGGAGCTGGCCGACGATCAGGCTGCGCCGCGCCAGCTTGTCGCCGAGCGGCACGAGGCCGAGGATGCCGACCCCGTAGCCGGCGAGCGTCGCGGTCGGCACCAGCACCGAGGCGTCGTGGCCGAAGGCCTGGACCAGGAGGCCGAGCAGCGGCTGGTTGTAGTAGATGTTGGCGACCGCCCCGCCGGCGATCAAGCTGAGGCTCAGGCGGGTCGCGGCGGAGAGGGGCGACATGGACGTGGTCCTGCGTGAGCGCTGCCTGCATGAGCGCTTGTCGGTGCCCGACATAGCGGGTTTTCGCGCTGCGGCACGGGAGCTGCCCGCACGGGAGGTCCGCCCTGCGGGCATGCCGCCGCAAGGGAAACGCCTCGGGCGAAAGGCGCGATCACACGCCCGTGAGGCACCTTCCGTGAGCGGAGATCATCGCCACATGGGGAAGTGAGCAGATCGGAAGAACCGGCTTGCCTCGGCGCGGGACGCGCCGATACTCTTTCCCGATCGCAGTCGATCGGTTCCCCGATGGGCGAAACGCGATGTCGGACGGAGTGCGGAGGTGCACCTCGTCCCGGACCCGGCCGATGGCCGCGGCGCGGGCGCTCCGGGAACCGGGTTCCTCCGGGGGACTATGAGCGGTGATGAATCCCGCCATCGACGCGATCCATCGCCTAAGGAGACGGACGATGTCGCAGTACCGCGTACTGTTCGCCAAGCAGATCCTCGGAGTCCCGTTCACCGTCGGGACCGTCGAGATCACCCGTGCCCGCGATCCGGAGCGGGCGGTGCGCGCCGCCGCCCTGCGCTTCGCCCGTCAGCACGGCGTCGAGGATTGGCGCGAGCGGGCCGACGTGGCCGCGCTCGACGGGGCGGCCCAGCCCGCCTGACCGGCGCCCCCGCACCCACGGTTCGATGCAGCGCCCGATTGCCCCGCGATCGGGCGCTGTCCTATGAGGGGCCGACCCGACTCCTCCGAGGACGCCCCGCCCGATGGCCCGCCTGCGCTCCGATTTCTGGGTCGCCGCCCACCTGCGCCGCTGCGCGGTCGAGGGGGTGAGCGCGGTGCAGCGCCGCCGCGGCGCGCCGGAGGCGGGGGCGATCTTCGTGAAGGTCGACCGCCTCGACGGGAGCGCCGACCTCTACGGCCCGGCGCCTCAGGCCCTGTTCGAGGGCAACGAGGAGGGCGGGCGCCGCTTCGAGGCCCTGATGCGCGAGGCCCTGCCGCCGGACGTCGAGGCCCGGCTCGCCAAGGAAATCCGGTTCGATTCCGATCTCTGGATCGTCGAGATCGACGACCGGGAGGGCCGGCATTTCCTGGACCTGTCCGCCTAGGGTCGTCGGCCGGTCGGCTGTCCGCCGGCGCCGGAACGCGGCATAAGGGGGGACCGCCCGCGAGGCGGTGGCATCGGCCCTGCAAGCGTCGCGGGGCTCCAGGTTTTTGGCTCCAGGTTCTTGGCTCCAGGTTCTTGGCTCCAGGTTCTTGGCTCCAGGTTCTTGGCTCCAGGTTCTTGCACCGCCCCTTCTCGCACCACCCCGTCAGGCCCGTACGCTTCCCATGACGTCCTCCGATTCCACGCTCCCCGTCATCAAGGACCTCCTCGCCACCCTCGTGGGCTTCGAGACGGTCAGCTCGGCGAGCAACCTGCCCCTCGTCGATCACGTCGAGGCGTATTGCCGCCGCCACGGCGCCGCGGTCGAGCGGGTGGTCGACGCGACCGGCGAGAAGGCGGCCCTGTGGGTCACCGTCGGGCCGGCGGACCGGCCGGGCTACGTGCTGTCGGGCCACAGCGACGTGGTGCCGGTGGAGGGCCAGGACTGGACGCACGACCCGTTCCGGCTGACCGAGATCGACGGGCGCCTCTACGGCCGCGGCACCTCCGACATGAAGGGCTTCCTCGCCGTCTGCCTGGCGCTCCTGCCCGAGATGGCGGCAGCGCCCCTCACCCGCCCGCTCCACCTCGCGATCTCCTACGACGAGGAGATCGGCTGCCTCGGCGTCCGGCCGCTCATCGCCCATCTCCGCGAGCAGCGGATTCAGCCCCTGGGCTGCTTCGTCGGCGAGCCGACCGGCATGGCGGTGGTGATCGGCCACAAGGGGAAGTACGGCGCGAAGGCGACCTTCCGGGGCCGGGCCTGCCACTCGGCGCTGGCGCCGACGGGGGTCAACGCGATCGAGTACGCGGCGCGCTTCATCGACCGGGTGCGGCTGACCGCCGAGGGGCTCGCGAAGGACGGCGCCCGGGACGACCTCTACGACGTGCCCCACACGACCGGGCTCACCGCCCTGGTCCAGGGCGGCACGGCGCTCAACATCGTGCCCGACCGCTGCACCGTCGGGTTCGAGTTCCGGGGCATCGCCGCCGACGATCCCCGCGCCCTCGCCGAGACGGTGCTGGCCTACGCCCGCGACGTGCTGGTGCCGGAGATGCAGGCCCGCGATCCGGCTTGCGGCCTCACGGTCGAGCCGGTGATCGACTATCCGGGCCTCGACATCGCCCCCGACGCGCCCCTCGTCACCCTGGCCAAGCGCCTCGCCGGCCGCAACGCCCACGCCAAGGTGTCCTACGGCACCGAGGCCGGCCTGTTCCAGAGCCTCGGCGACATCCCCTCGGTGGTGATCGGCCCCGGCGACATCGCCCGCGCCCACAAGGCCGACGAGTATGTCGAGACGGGCGAACTCGCGGAATGCGGCGCCTTCCTGCGCCGGCTGATCGCCGAGAGCTGCGCGTAGAGGCCATGATGGTCCGTCGGCCGGCGCTTGACCGCGGCCTCGCCGAGGCGGATGACCGCGCGCCCAGTTCCGCCCAGCGTGCGCGTCCATGATCGTCCGTCCCCGGCCCGGCGCCCTCGCGATCCTGTTCGCGCTGCGCGGGTCGATCCTGCCGCAGATCGCCCCGCAGGTGATCGCCCTCACCGCCGTGTCCTGCCTGGTGGTGGCGACGGAGCAGCGCTGGGCTCACGCGATCCCGCTCAATGCCGGGATCGGGCCGTTCACGCTGATCGGCCTCGCCCTCTCGATCTTCCTCAGCTTCCGCAACAACGCCTGCTACGACCGCTGGTGGGAGGCCCGGAAGGTGTGGGGCGCCCTGATCGTCGAGGCCCGGGGCCTCGCCCGGCTGCTCGGGGCGCTGCTGCCCACCGACGGGGCGGAGAACGCGGACCTGCGCCGGCGCTGCCTCAACCGCCTCGCGGGCTTCGCCCACGCGCTCCATGCCCGCCTGCGAGGGCGCGACGCCGCCGCGGCGGCCGCCCCCTTCCTGCCGGAAGCCGAGCGCGGGCGGCTGCCGGCCTGCGCCAGCCCGGTGGATGCGGCGTTGTCGAACCTCGCCGCCGATCTCGGGGCGGCGCTCCGGGAGGGGACCTTGAGCGACGTGTCGTTCGGCCTGTTCGAGCAGAAGCTCGCCGGGTTGTCGGGGGTGCAGGCGGCCTGCGAGCGCATCCAGGGCACGCCCCTGCCGTTCGCCTACACGCTGCTCCTCTACCGCACCGCGTGGCTCTACTGCCTGCTGCTGCCCTTCGGGCTCGCGGCCTCCCTCGGCTGGGGCACGCCGGTGGCGACGGCGCTCGTCGCCTACACCTTCTTCGGCCTCGACGCGCTCGGCGACGAGCTGGAGGAGCCGTTCGGCTCGGCCGCCAACGACCTGCCCCTCGACGCGCTCCTGCGCACCGTCGACGGCGTGGTGCAGGACGCCCTCGGCGCGCCGGTGCCGCCGCCGCTGGCGCCGGAGCGCTACTGGCTGCGCTGAACGACGTTATACCAACGGCCCAAGATGCTGACGCATCAACGTCGATCTCGGGCAGGCCCGAGACCGGCGAGGCCGTTGACCCATTTCGCATTTCCGACCCCAAGCCAGAGGCTTGGCAAAAATTCGAGAACGGCACCAAAGGTCGTCTTCAACGACCGTTGGTATTACTGCCCCGGCACGGTGAGGACGAGCGGCCCGTTGCGGGTCGCCACCACCGTGTGCTCGTACTGCACTGTTAGCGCCCGCGGCCGGCTGTAGAGGGTCCAGGGATCGTCGCCGTTCTCGGCATAGTCGGCGCCGAGCGACAGGAAAGGCTCGACGGTGAAGACCAGCCCCTCGGCCATGATCCGGCGCTCGGAAGCGTCGGGCCAGGTCGCGATCTCGGTCGGCTCCTCGTGCAGCGCGGCGCCGACGCCGTGGCTCGCGAGGTTGCGCACCAGGGTGTAGCCGTTCTTCTTGGCGAAGGCGCCGACCGCCCGGCCGATGCCGGAGAGCGGCTTGCCGGCCCCGACCTGGCGCAGGCCCGTCCACATCGCCCGGCGCCCGTCGCGGCACAGCCGCTCGACCGCGCGGGTCACCGGCGGCACCGCGAAGGAGGCGCCGGTATCGGAGAACCAGCCGTCCTTCTCCGCCGAGACGTCGATGTTGACGAGGTCGCCGGGGGCGATCCGGCGCTCGCCCGGGATGCCGTGCGCGACCTCCTCGTTGACGCTGATGCAGGTCGCGCCGGGAAAGCCGTAGACCATCTCGGGCGCCGGCCGGGCGCCCGCCCGCTCCAGGACGTCCCGCCCGATCGCGTCGAGGTCGAGGGTGGTCATGCCGGGCTCGATCGCCCGGCCCATCGCCTCCAGCGCCTCGGCGACGATGCGCCCGATCCGGCGCAGGCCCTCCAGCTCGTCGTCGCTCGAAACCGTCATCTCGTCGTCCTTCGCCGCGGGCCCCTTGCGGGGGTGCTTGTGCCATCGCGGCGGGGTCGCGGCCAAGCGTCAGACGCCGGCCAGGGCCCGCGTCAGGGCGCTTCCGGGATCGGTCAGGTCCTCGATGACGCTGAAATGGTGGCGCCCGGCGATCTCGAACGCCCGCGTCTCGGCCTCCAGCCCGTGCCAGACCGTCGGCAGCAGCAGGTTCTGGCGCAGGAATTCCGGCAATTCGTCGCCCCCTGCGACGGCGACCAGCCGGGCGCCCGGGCGCGGGGCGAGGAGGGCGGGGCTCTCGGCCCGGGCCTCGGCGGGATCGAGGCGCAGGGTCTCGTTCATCCCCGTGCCGAGGAGCGGGCGCAGGTCGTGGACGCCGCTGATCGACACCGTCCGGGCGAGGCGATCCGCGCAGGCGAGGGCGACGTCGGCGCACAGCATCCGGCTGACGAGGTGGCCGCCGGCGGAGTGGCCGGAGAGATGGATCGGCCCCGCCACCTCGGCGCTCGCGCAGTCGAGGAAGGCGGCGATCTCGGCGGTGATGCCGGCGATGCGCGCCTCCGGGCAGAGCGTGTAGCTCGGCAGCGCGACGGCGAGGCCGTGAGCGAGGGGGCCCGCGGCAAGGTGCGACCAGACCGAACGGTCGAACGCCTTCCAGTAGCCGCCATGAACGAACACCGCGAGGCCCCGCGGCGCGCCCTCGGGCAGGAACAGGTCGTAGGCGTGGCGCGGCCCGGTGCCGTAGGGCAGGCCGAGACGGGCGCGGCCCTGCCCCGACAGCCGCGCGCGGAAGGCGGCCGCCGCCTCGCTCCAGCGGGCCGGATAGCTCTTGGCATCGGGGATCGCCCCGACATTGTCGTAGGCGCGGTCGATATCCCCGAGGGCGTCGCCGGTGGTCCAGGATGCCGGTCGCATCACGCTTCGTCCGGCACGATCGCGGTCGCCTCGATCTCGACCAGCGCGCCCGGCTCGACGAGGTCGGCGACCCCGACGAGGGCCATGGCGGGAAAGTGCCGGCCCATCACCCGGCGGTAGACCGGGCCGAGTTCGGCGAGCGACGCGCGGTAGGTGTCGACGCTGCGCACGTACCAGGTCAGCCGGGCGACGTGCTCCGGCCCGGCGCCGGCCTCGGCGAGCACGGCGAGGATATTGCGAAGAATCTGCTCGACCTGGGGCACGAAACCCTCGGCCAGCACCTCGTCCGCGTCCCAGCCGATCAGACCGCCGGTCATCACCACGGTGCCGCGGCCGGCCATGCCGTTGGCGTAGCCCTTCGGCTTCTTCCAGCTCGGCGGCTGGAGGGTGGTCAGGGCAGGCGCCTCGGTGTCGGGGCGGAGCGGGATCGGGCTGGCGGTCATGCAGAGTCTCCCTGGACGGTCGCCGCCTCCGCCTCGGCCTGCCGGCGCAGGGCGAAGCGTTGCAGCTTGCCGGATTCGGTCTTCGGCAGGGCCGGCACGTAGTGTACCGCCCGCGGATACTTATAGGGCGCGAGGTCGTGCTTCACGTGCTCCTGCAACGCCTTCGTCATCGCCGCGTCGCCGGTGAAGCCTGCATTCAGCACCACGTAGGCCGTGACGATGCGGCCGCGCTCCGGGCAGGGCGCCGCGACGACGCCGCATTCGGCCACCGCCGGGTGGGCGAGCAGGCTCGCCTCCACCTCCGGCCCGGCGATGTTGTAGCCGGCCGAGACGATCATGTCGTCGTTGCGGGCCTGGAACCAGAAATACCCGTCCTCGTCCTGGAGGTAGGTGTCGCCGGTGACGTTCCAGCCGTCCTGCACGTAGACGGTCTGGCGCTCGTCGGCGAGGTAGCGGCAGCCGATCGGCCCGCGCACCGCGAGGCGCCCCGGCACGCCGGGCGGGCAGGGCCGGCCGGCCTCGTCGATCACCCTTGCCTCGTAGCCCGGCACCGGCTTGCCGGTGGCGCCGGGGCGGATCTCGCCCTCGGGCGAAGCGATGAAGATGTGCAGCATCTCGGTCGCGCCGATGCCGTCCATGAGCTTCAGGCCGGTCGCCTTCAACCAGGCATGGAAGGTCGGCGCCGGCAGGGTCTCGCCGGCCGAGACGCATTTTCGCAAGGACGACAGGTCGGCTTGCCCGATCAGCCCGAGCATCGCCCGGTAGGCGGTCGGCGCCGTGAACAGGATCGTGGCGCGGTGGCGGGTGATCGCGGCGGCGAGGTCCGCCGGCCCGGCCTTCTCGAGCAGAACCGCCCGGGCGCCGACCCGGAACGGGAACAGCACCAGCCCCCCGAGGCCGAAGGTGAAGGCGAGCGGCGGCGAGCCGATGAACACGTCGTCCTCGTTCGCCCGCAGGACCTCGCGGGCGTAGCAGTCGCAGATCACCAGGAGGTCGCGCTGGTAATGGATCGTCGCCTTCGGCAGGCCGGTGGTGCCGGAGGTGAAGCCGAGGAGGCACGGATCGTCGGCCCGGGTCGGGGGCGGCTCGAACCGGTCGGAGGCGCCGTCGAGGAGGTCGCCGAGCTCGCCCCCGGCGGTGCCGCGCCAGGTGACGACCCGCACCGGCTCGGCCCGGCCGTCGACGGCTTTCGCCATCTCGTCGATCAGCCCGGCATCGCAGAGCGCGAGCGGGATGCGGGCCTTGTCGAGGATCTGGGTCAGCTCGCGCGCCCGCAAGAGCGGCATCGTCGCCACCACGATCCCGCCGGCCTTGATGATGGCGAGGTACAAAGCGACCTTGGTCGGGTTGTTGGCCGAGCGCAGCAGCACCCGGCCCCCCGGCACCAGGCCGAGGCGGTCGACGAGGACGTTCGCCATCCGGTCGATCTGCCGCTTCAGCGCGGCATAGGTCCAGGTGACGTGCTCGCCGACGAGGGCCACCCGGTCGCCGCGCCCCTCCGCGACGTGGCGGTCGACCAGCTCGACGGTAGCGTTCAGGTGCTCGGGATAGCCGAGCCGGTCGAGGTTGACGAAGTCCGGCATCCGGTCCGGCGGCGGCAGGTTGTCCCGCACGAAGGTGTCGGGAGCCCGCGCCCACGGGCTGGCCCCGGCCCCGGCGGGAGCCGGAACCGCGACGATCCCCGGTACGGGAGCCTCGGATACCGGGATGTCCTGGGTCTTCGACACGGCAGCCTCCATCGGACACTCCTCTCAGGCGGGACCCGGCCCTCAGGCGAGAATCTGGCGGGCGATGACGAGCTTCTGGACCTCGGTGGCGCCCTCGTAGATCCGCAGCGCGCGGATCTCGCGGTAGAGCGTCTCCGGCACCGAGCCGGAGCGGACGCCCTCGCCGCCATGGAGTTGCACCGCCCGGTCGATCACCCCCTGCGCGGCTTCCGTCGCCACCATCTTGGCCATCGCGGCCTCGCGGGTGATGCGGGGCGCCCCCGAATCGCGGGTCCAGGCGGCGCGGTAGACGTGGAGCGCCGCGGTATCGATCGCCGTCGCCATCTCGGCGAGGCTGGTCTGGGTCAGCTGCATCGCGGAAAGCGGCGCGCCGAACAGGTTTCGCGATTGCGCCCGCCGGAGCGAGGCGTCGAGGGCGCGGCGGGCAAAGCCCAAAGCCGCGGCGCCGACGGTCGCGCGGAAGACGTCGAGCGTCGCCATCGCGACCTTGAACCCGGCCCCGGCCGCGCCGATGCGGTTCTCCGCCGGCACGCGGCAATCCTCGAAGCGCAGGCGCGCGAGCGGGTGGGGGGCGATGGTGTCGAGACGCTCAGGTATCGTCAGGCCGGGCGTATCGGCCGGCACGAGGTAGGCCGAGAGGCCCCGTGCCCCCGGCGCCTCGCCGCTGCGGGCGAAGACGACGTAGGTGTCGGCGATGCCGCCATTCGAGATCCAGGTCTTCTCGCCGTCGAGCCGCACCATGCCGCCGTCGGCCGGCACCGCTGCAAGCGCGATCTCGGCGACGTCCGAGCCGGCCTCCGGCTCGGTCAGCGCGAAGGCGGCGATGCGGCGCCCGGCGCGCACCCCGGGCAGCACCGCCTCGCGCTGCGCCGCCGTGCCTTCGAGCGTCAGCGCCCCGGTGCCGAGGCCCTGCATGGCGAAGGCGAAGTCGGCGAGGCCGTCGTGGCGGGCGAAGGTCTCGCGCAGGAGGCACAGGGCGCGCACGTCGAACACCCCGTCCTCGGGGGCGGCGAAGCGCAGGAACCCCGCCTCGCCCAGCGCCGAAACGAGGCGCCGGCACGAGCCGTCGACGTCGTGGTGATCGACGAGGTCCGGGACCGTGCGGGCGGCCCAGGCCTCGGCCTCCGCCGCGAGGTCGCGGTGGCGGGGCTCGAAGAACGGCCAGTCGAGGAAGGTTTGGTCCGGCATGTCAGCGACCTCCCGCCTGAGCTGACTGGCCCGCAGCTTCACCCGTCCCACCCACACCCTCATCCTGAGGGGCGACCGGAGGGAGCCTCGAAGGAGGGCTCCAGATGGCCCTGAGATCCCTGGAGGCCTCCTTCGAGGCCAACCGATCTTCAATCGGCCGGCACCTCAGGATGAGGTCGCGGGTGGGAGGAGTGGGGACGGCGAGGATCATCCCTCAATTCCCCTCGAAGACCGGCTTCGTCTTGCCGGCGAAGGCCTCGAAGGCGCGGCGGAAATCCTGGGTCTTCATGCAGAGCGCCTGCGCCATCGCCTCGGCGTCGATGGCGGCGTCCACCCCCATCGCCCATTCCATGTGCAGCATCCGCTTGGTCAGGCCGTTGGCGTAGGCCGGGCCCTGCACGAGCGCCCGGGCGGTCTCGCGGGCCGCGGTCAGGGACTCGCCCGCCGGCACCAGGCGGTTGAAGAAGCCCCAGCGCTCGCCCTCCTCGGCGCTCATGAAGCGGCCGGTGTAGAGGAGCTCGGAGGCCCGGCCCTGGCCGACGATCCGGGGCAGGATCGCGCAGGCGCCCATGTCGCAGCCGGCGAGGCCGACCCGGTTGAACAGGAACGCCACCTTGGCGCCCGCGCCCGCCACCCGCAGGTCGGAGGCCATGGCGATGATCGCGCCCGCCCCCGCGCAGACGCCCTCGACCGCCGCCACCACCGGCTGCGGGCAGGCCCGCATCTCCTTGACGAGGTCGCCGGTCATCGTCGTGAAGGCGTGGAGGTCGGCGGCACCCATCGTGGTCAAGGGCTCGATGATCTCGAACACGTCGCCACCGCTGGAAAAATTGCCGCCCGCGCCCGTGACGACGACGGCCGTCACGGTCTCCTCGAAGCGCAGGGCCCGGAAGGTGTCGCGCAGTTCCGCGTAGCTCTCGAAGGTGAGCGGGTTCTTCTTCTCCGGCCGGTTCAGCGTCACGGTCGCGATGCCGTCCTGGATCGCGAAGCCGAAATGCTGCGGCGTGAATCTTTCGAGCGGGGCCGCGATGGCGTTCTGGCGCCTCATGGTGCCTCCCTGGCGTTTCGGTTTGGGTTTGGCCGGCGCGCCGCCCGGGCGTACCGAGGCCTTGAGGGCGGAGAGCTGGGTCGAGAGCGCGTCCTGCTCGGAGGAATCGAGGGCGCCGACGAGCTCGGCGATCCAGTCGGCATGGGCCCGGGCCATCCCGGCGAAAACGCGCCGCCCCTCCGCTGTCAGGCGCACCTGCACCGCCCGGCGGTCGGACTCCGAGACCTGGCGGTCGATCAGCCCTTCCTGCGCCAGCCGCTCGACGAGGCCGGTGACGTTGCCGTTCGACACCATCATCCGGCGCGACAGCTCGCTCAGCATGATGCCGTCGGGCGCGCGCTCCAGTTGCGCCAGCAGGTCGAAGCGCGGGAGCGTGGTGTCGAACTGATCGCGCAGGCGCCGGCGGATCTCCGCCTCGATGGTGTTGGCCGTTGTGAGCAGCCGCAGCCAGAGCCGCAACTCGCTGCGATGGCCGGGGATCTCGGCGGGAGGCTCGACCGGGGCGTTCACAGCTCGCCTCCCGCCACCGCGACGGCCTGGCCGGTGACGGCACCGGCGCCGGTTCCTGCGAGCCACAGCACGGCGTCGGCCACCTCCTCCGGGCGGATCAGGCGGCCCATCGGGTTGTGGCGGGTGAACTCGGTCATGAGGTCGTCGCGGGCCCGGCCGGTCCTGGCTTCGAGCCCGTCGATGGCGCTCCCGACGAGGTCGGTGTCGGTGAAGCCGGGGCAGACCGCGTTGATCGTGATGCCGGTGGCGGCGAGCTCCAGCGCCAGCGCCCGGGTGAGGCCGACGACGGCGTGCTTGGCGGCGCAATAGGCGCTGACGTAGCCGTAGCCCTTGAGGCCGGCGGTGGAGGCGATCGTGACGATCCGGCCGCTGCCGCCCGCCTTCATGGCCGGAACGACGGCGCGGGTGGCGACCAGCACCGGCTCGACGTTGAGCGCCATCATCCGGCGCAGGGTCTCGACGTCGCTGCGGGCGAGCGGCGCGGTCTCGGCGCCGCCGGCATTGTTGACCAGCACTGCGACCGGGCCGGCCTGCGCGGCGGCTTGGCCGAGGGCGGCCTCCAGGGCCGCCGCGTCGGTCACGTCGGCCGCGACGGCGTGGGCTGCGCCGATCTCCCGGCGGGCCCGCTCGGCACTCTCCGCGCTGCGGCCGAGCAGAGTCACCCGCTCCCCCGCCGCCACGAACGCCGCCGCGATCGCCCGCCCGATGCCGCGGGTCGCGCCGGTGACGAGGACGTGGCGGGAAGGAGGGGTGTCGGGCATGGATGTTTCAACCTTAAAGGATTTGGGCGGAATTCCCCTCTCCCCGCGGGCGGGGAGAGGGCCGAACCCTCGTCCAGAGGGTTCGGCAAGCCCGTGTAGCGAACCGGAGGTTCGCCGCGGGGGTGAGGGGGTGTTTCCGGATGAGACCCCTCCGGAAACACCCCCTCACCCTCGGCTGCCGCCTCGCTTTGGTGACGACAAGGTCACCAAAGCCCTCTCCCCGCCCGCGGGGAGAGGAGACTGCTCACGGCGCGGGGTGCCTCACACCGCCACCCGCAGCGGGCTCACCTTTCCCGCCACCGCGAACCCCGCCTTGCCGGCATAGCCGCCGACGATCGCCTGGCGCTCGGCGTGGCTCAGCACGTCCTCGATCCGGGAAAACCCCGCCGGCGCCCGCTTCTCGACCTCGTCGATCACCCGCTCCGGCCCGCCTTTGCGGTTGAGGAGCACGATCTCGGCGGTCTTCGGCCGGCGCTCGGCCTCGTAGGCATGGAGCGCCTGCATCGGGTGCTCGGCGCTCGCCAGCGCGTCGCCGAGCGCCCGCGCGTCGAGGATCGCCTGCGAGGCGCCGTTCGAGCCGACCGGGTACATCGGGTGGGCGGCGTCCCCCAGCAGCGTCACCCGGCCGTGGGTCCAGCGCGGCAGCGGATCGCGGTCGCACATCGGGTATTCGAAGATCTGCGGCGTCGCCTCGACCAGGGCCGCGAGATCGAAATCCGGCAGGGCGAAGCGTTTCGCGTAGGGCAGCACCTGCGAGCGGTGGGCGGGGCGCGACCAGCTCTCCTTCGGCGGCGGCGAGACTTTTCCGTCCGCCATCTTCACGAACACCACCCAGTTCATCAGCTGGCGCCCGCCCTCCGCGTCGGCGATCGGGTAGAGCACGCATTTGGCGCCCATCCCGCCGCCGATCGCCATGGTGCGGCCGTCGCCCCACGGGCTCCACTCGGTGGCGCCGCGCCACATCAGCACCCCGTCCCAGCGCGGCGGGCCCTCGTCGGGGAAGAAGGTCTTGCGCACCACCGAGTGGATGCCGTCGCAGGCGATCAGCACGTCGGCCCGGATCGTGCGGCCGGCGTCACCCCTGAGCGAGTCGGTGAAGTGGGCGGTGACCCCGCCCTCGTCCTGGAGGAAGCCGGCGAGCGACAGGCCGGTTCTCACCGCGCCCGGCCCGAGCCGCTCGCGCACCGCGTCGTAGAGCACGGCTTGCAGCCGCCCGCGATGGATCGAGAATTGCGGCACCGGGTGACCGGCGTCGATCCCGCGCGGCTCGCGCCAGACCTCCTGGCCCTGGCGGTTGAAGTAGGCCAGTTCCTTCGTGCGGATCGCCACCCGGTCGAGGGCCGGCAGCAGGTCGAGCTCGGCGAGCTCGCGGATCGCGTGCGGCAGGGTGTTGATGCCGACGCCGACCTCGCGGACCTCGGCGGCCTGCTCGACGATCGTGGCGCGGATGCCGCGCCGGTGGAGCATCAGGGCGGTGGCGAGCCCGCCGATCCCGGCGCCGACGATGAGGACGCGCATCGCCTCACTCCGCGTCCGGGGGCGGCAGGAAGTCGACCTCGTGCTTGGCCGAGATCGCCACCACGTCGGCGGGGTTGGCCTGCGGCCCGAGATTGTGCAGGGCCCAGAACAGGTCGTAGAGCCGGCGCGCCGGCGAGACCCAGAAGAAGCACTTCACGTCCGCGTCCGAGCGGTTGAACAGCCCGTGCGGCTGGCCCCGCGGCAGCCGGATCGTGTCGCCGGGCTCGGCCACGCTCTCCTGCCCGTCGAGCACGGCGGTGAGCCTGCCTTGCAGGATGTACAGGAACTCGTCCTGCGTCGGGTGGATGTGCGGCGGCACGAAGGTGCCGGGCGGGAAGGTGGCGTGCCAGGACAGCGAGCTCTCGGAGAGCTGCTTGGGGACGTAGATCTGGCCGAGGATGTTCCAGCGGACGCCCTCGATGCCCTCACCGGCGCGGGTGATGCCTGCGGTCATGGGTGTCATGCGGTCACTCCTTCGCAACAGATGTTTCACACATGAAGGAACCGGTCCTTCACCTCCGGCGCCTGCCGGAGCGCGGCGCTGGTGCCGGTCCAGACCACGCGGCCCTTCTCGATCACCACGTGCCGGTCGGCGAAGCGGGCGAGCGCATCGACGTTCTTGTCGATCACCAGGATCGCCTCGCCCTCGTCCTTGATCGCCCGCAGGCAGGCCCAGATCTCCTCGCGGATCAGCGGCGCCAGCCCTTCCGTCGCCTCGTCGAGGACGACGAGGCGGGGGTTGGTCATGAGCGCGCGGCCGATCGCCAGCATCTGCTGCTCGCCGCCCGAGAGCTGGTCGCCGCCGTTGCGCCGCCGCTCCTTCAGGCGCGGAAAGAGGCGGTAGACGGCGTCCAGACTCCACTTCGCGCCCCGCCCGCCGCGATGGGTCGCGACGAGGTTCTCCTCGACCGAGAGGGTCGGGAAGACCTGGCGCCCCTCCGGCACCAGGCCGAGGCCGCGGCGGGCGACGAGGTGGGACGGGCGCCCGGCCATGTCCTCGCCGTCGATCAGGATGCGGCCGGCCCGGGGCTTCAGGAGGCCGAAGATCGACTTCACGGTGGTGGTCTTGCCCATGCCGTTGCGGCCGAGCAGGGTCACCACCTCGCCCTTGGCGACGGAGAGGTCGATCCCGAACAGGATGCGGGAATCGCCGTAGGCGCTCTCCAGGCCCTCGACGGTGAGCATCAGGCCGCCTCCTCCTCGCCGAGATAGGCGGCGCGTACCGCCGGATCGGAGCGGACCACCGCGGGCAGGCCGCTCGCGATGACGCGGCCGTAGACCAGCACGCTCATCCGGTCGGCAAGGGCGAACACCGCCTCCATGTCGTGCTCGATCAGCACGAGCGTGTGGGTGGATTTCAGCTCGCGCATCAGCCCGACCAGGATCGCCGATTCCTCCGGGCCGGTGCCGGCGAGCGGCTCGTCGAGGAGGAGCAGGCGGGCGCCGGTGGCCAGCGCCACCGCGAGTTCGAGCTGGCGCTTCTCGCCGTGCGACAGGCTGCCGGCCCGCCGCCCGGCCCGGTCGGCGAGGCCGACGCGGCCGAGCGCGTCCATCGCTTCCGCGTTGAGCGCCGTCTCGTTCGCCGCCGGTCGGAAGAACCGGAAGCTCGAACCGGACCCGGCCTGGACCGCGAGCGCGACGTTCTCCAAGACCGAGAACCCGTCGAGGATCGAGGTGATCTGGAACGAGCGGGCGAGGCCGCGACGCACCCGGGCGACCATCGGCAGGGCGGTGACATCCTCGCCGGCGAGGTGGACGCTGCCAGAATCGCTCGCAAGGCTGCCGGAGAGCTGGTGGATCAGCGTCGTCTTGCCGGCGCCGTTCGGGCCGATGATGGCGTGCAGCTCGCCCGAAGCCACGTCGAGGCTGACGTCGTCGGTGACCTTGAGCGCCCCGTAGGACTTGCGGAGGTTCCGGACGGAGAGGAGTGGGGTCACGCGCGCCTCCCGAGCTTCGCGGCGAGCCCCGCGAGGCCGCCGCGGGAGAGCAGCACCACCGCGACCAGCATCAGCCCGAGGCCGAGGCGCCAATGGTCGGAGTAATGCGCCAGCACCTCTTCCAGCGCGATCAGCGCGGCGGCGCCCGCCACCGGGCCGATCAGCGTGCCCATGCCACCGAGCACCACCATGACGATCAACTCGCCCGAGCGCTGCCAGCTCATGTAGGCCGGCGAGACGAACTCGGCCTGGTTGGCGAGGAGCACCCCGGCGAGGCCCGCGATGGCCCCGGCGATGACGTAGGCGGTGAGCCGGTAGGGCAGGGGCGAGAAGCCGATCGCCTGCATCCGCACCGCGTTGTCGCGGCTGCCGCGCAGGACCCGGCCGAAGCGCGAGGCGACGACCCGGCGCAAGGCCAGGAGCGCCACCGCCAGCATCGCCAGCACGCAATAGAACAAGGCCGGATCGCCCGCGATCAGCCGCATCCCGAACAGGGTCGAGCGGCCCGACAGCGGCAGCCCGTCGTCGCCGCCGTAAGCGGCGAGCGACACCATGAAGAAATACGCCATCTGCCCGAAGGCCAGCGTGATCATGATGAAGTAGACGCCCCGGGTGCGAAGCGAGATCGCCCCGGTGACGAGGGCGAAGAGCGCGCAAACACCGGCCGCCACCGGCGCCTGGATCGCGAGGTCGCGGATGCCGTGGGCGTCGAGGATCCCGACGGCGTAGGCGCCGAGCCCGATGAAGGCGGCGTGGCCGAACGACACCATCGCGCCGTAGCCCAGCACGAGGTCGAGGGAGAGGGCGGCGAGCCCGAAGATCATCATCCGGGTCGCGGTGACGACCAGGAAGGGCAGGCCTGCCGCTTCCGCCGCGACCGGCAGGGCGGCGAGCGCCGCCAGGACCAGCGCGGCGAGCGCGGTGCCCGGAAGGGCGGCCCGGCGCCGGGGCGGCTCGGCGGTCACGCGGGCGACGAGCGTCGTCATCGGGACCCCCGCGCCGGAAACAGGCCGGAGGGCCGGAAGAACAGCACGGCGGCCATCAGGATGTAGATCAGCATCGGGGCGAGCGTCCGCCCGGTCTGCGAGGCGGAGGAGGCGTCCATCACGCTGCGCAGCAGGATCGGCCCGAAGGTGCGGCCGAGCTGGTCGGCGAGGCCGACGAGGAGGCCGGCGACGAAGGCGCCCCGCACCGAGCCGACGCCGCCGATGACGATGACCACGAAGGTGAGGATCAGCACCGAATCGCCCATGCCGGGATCGACCGAGAGGATCGGCGCCACCATCGCGCCGGCGAAGCCCGCCAGCATCGCCCCGAGCCCGAACACGACCAGGAACAGCCGCCGGATGTCGATTCCGAGCGCCGCCACCATCGGGCCGTTGCTGGCCCCGGCGCGCAGCCGCATGCCGAGCCTCGTGTGGTTGACGAGGAGGTGGAGGCCGAGAGCCGTGGCGAGGCCGGCGGCGATGATCGCGACTCGGTAGAGCGGGTAATGCAGGGTGCCGACGAGCCGGATCGAGCCCGACAGGGCGTCCGGCACCGGCACGCTCATGGGTGCTGCGCCCCAGACGATGCGCACGCCCTCGTTGAGGATCAGGATCAGCCCGAAGGTGGCGAGCACCTGGTCGAGGTGGTCGCGCCCGTAGAGGTGGCGCACCACCAGGAACTCGAGGGCGAGGCCGAAGACGAGCGTCGCCGGAAGCGCCAGGAGCAGGCCGAGGCCGAAGCTGCCGGTGGCGGCGGTGAGCGTCGCGGCCAGGTACGCGCCGATCATGTAGAGCGCGCCGTGGGCGAGGTTGATGAGGTCCATCACCCCGAAGATCAAGGTCAGGCCCGCCGCCACCAGGAACAGCAGGATGCCGAGCTGGACGCCGTTCAGCGCCTGGATCAGGAACAGGTTGAGCATGGCGCGACTTGCGGCTGAGAGGTTTGCCCTGCGGCGGCTGCCGTACTCCGTGTCATCCCGCTGAGCTGTCCGGGTGAAGGATGAGTCTCGGTTGTCCCCTCTCCCCGCGGGCGGGGAGAGGACTTCATCGACCTTGTCGTCGATGAAGTGAGCGCAGGCGAAGCCGGAGCGAGGGTGAGGGGGTGTTTCCGGAGGAGTCTCACTCGTTGAGACCCCCTCACCCTCGCCCTGCGGGCTCGCTGCGCTCCCTGAACGGGAGCACAGCCCTCTCCCCGCCCGCGGGGAGAGGAGAGACCTGCGCCCCTCTCTTTTCCAAGGCAGCTCCACGTCATCCCGGGGCCGCGCAGCGGAACCCGGCATCCATATCCGCCGAGGCGGCAAGCAAAGGTGGAACGGTTCCGTTTCATCCGGCACCCTCGGCGGTTATGGATCCCGATTTCTCGCCTCCGGCGAGTCCCGGGATGACGAAGTGGGTGAGATGTCCCTGGAGGGAAATATTCTTACTTCATCTTGCACTCGGCCGCGTAATTATCCTGATAATTCGAAAAAATCTTCTCCGCGATCTGGGTCTCGTACTTGCCGTCCGGGCGCTTGGCGGCCTTGACGAGGTAGAAGTCCTGGATCGGGTAGTGGTTGTTGCCGATCTTGAAGTTGCCGCGCAGGGACTGGAACTCGGCGGCTTTGAGGCCGGCGCGCAAGCCGTCCTTGTCCTTCAGGTCGCCCTTGGTGCGCTTGATCGCGGCGTCGATCATCAGGGCGGCGTCGTAGGCCTGCATGGCGTAGGTGCCCGGCACGCTGCCGTACTTCTTCTCGTAGGCGGCGACGAAGGCCTTGGATTGCGGGTTGTCGAGATCCGGCGCCCAGTTGGCGCCGCCGAAGTAGCCGACCGCCGCGTCCTTCTGCGCCGGCAGGGTGCTCTCGTCGACCGTGAAGGCGGAGAGGAACGGGATGGTGCTCAGGCCCGCCTGGCGGTACTGCCGCACCAGGTTGACGCCCATGCCGCCGGGCATGAAGGCGAACACCGCATCGGGCTGCGCCGCCGAGATCTGGGCGAGCTCGGCCGAGAAATCGAGCTGGCCGAGCGGCGTGAACATCTCGTTCGCCACCTCGCCCTTGTAGGAATGCTTGAAGCCGGCGAGCGAATCCTTCCCGGCCTGGTAGTTCGGCGCCAGCAGGACGAGGCGCTTGTAGCCCTTGTTCTGGGCGTACTTGCCCAGCACCTCGTGGACCTGGTCGTTCTGGTAGGAGGAGACGAACAGGTTCGGGTTGCACTCCGCCCCGGCATAGTTCGAGGTGCCGGCATTGGGCGAGATCAGGAAGGCGCCGCCCTCGGTCACCGGGCGCACCACCGCGCGCAGCACGTTGGAGAAGGTCGGCCCGACGACGAAGTCGACCCGGTCGCGCTTCACCAGTTCCCGCGCCTTGTTGGTGGCCACGTCGGGTTTCAACTCGTCGTCGACCGTCACCACCTCGGTCTCCAGGCCGCCGAGCTTCTTGCCCAGGGTGTCGAGGGCCAGCAGGAAGCCGTCGCGGCCCTGCTCGCCCAAGACCGCCGAGGGGCCGGACAGCGTGAACATCAGCCCGACCCGGACCTTCTCCGCGCCTTGCGCCGCGGCGGGGCCGGCCAGCAGCGTGGCGCCCAAGAGCGCGGTCGCGAGGCGGCTGGCGTTCCGGATCGGATTCATCCCGTGTGTCCCCTGATCTGTCGAGAGCATCGACGGCACTTGTCCGGCGTGATGCGGCCGAAGTCGAGTCGGCGCGTGGGACGAGGGCGGCGCTCTTTCGTCGGATCCCGCCTCGCCGCACGGGGAATACTTTACGCATGAAATATCGTCTGGCAACCGTGCCTGGCGACTTTTTCGCCCTGCCGCATCACTGTGCAGTGCAGCGAGCAGAATGCTGAAAAACAAGCCTTTTTGCTTGGTGCATCGCAGCATCATCGCGGTGCGGCGGGACCGGAGACCGGAACCCGGCCGGGCCTGCCGCGATCCATCATGCCCCCTCTTGCGCCGGGATGTTTCAAGGTTAAAGTTTCTCGGCCGGCGCGCCCGCCGTCACGAACAGGAGCCTTCCATGACTGGCCCGATGCGCGTCACGGTGATCGGCGGCGGACCCGGCGGGCTCTACTGCGCGCTCCTCACCAAGAAGCGCCGGCCCGAGTGGCGGGTGGAGGTCTACGAGCAGAACCGGGCCGACGACACGTTCGGCTTCGGCGTGGTGTTCTCGGACGAGACCCTGCACGAGTTCCTGTCGCGCGATTCGCGCTCCTTCTCCCGCATCCGCGACGCCTTCTCGTACTGGGACGATGTCGCGATCCACAAGCAGGGCCGCGCGATGCGCTGCGCCGGCAACGGCTTTGCCGGGGTGAGCCGGATGCGCCTGCTGCAGATCCTCCAGGAGCGCTGCCGCGAGGAGGGCGTGGAGCTGCATTTCGGCGAGAGCATCCCGCCGGACCAGCTCTCGACGCGTTTCCCCGATTCCGACGTGATCGTCGCCTGCGACGGCATCAACTCGCGCATCCGCGAACATTTTCGCGAGGCCTTCCAGCCGGAGGTCGAGATCAAGTCCAACCGCTTCTGCTGGATGGGCTCGACCCGGCCGATGGACGAGTTCAACTACTTCTTCCGCGAGACGCCGCACGGCATCGTCTGCGCCCATACCTACCAGTACGAGCCCGGCCGCTCGACCTGGGTGTTCGAGATGGACGAGGCCTGCTGGCAGGGCCACGGCTTCACCGAGGCCGACGAGGAAGGCTCGCGCCGGATCCTCGAACGGATGTATGCCGAGGAGTTGCAGGGCCACGGCCTGCTCCTCAACCGCTCGACCTGGCGCCGCTTCCCGCGGATCTTCTGCCACAACTGGTCGCACGACAACATCGTGCTGCTGGGCGACGCCAAGGCCTCGGCGCATTTCTCGATCGGCTCGGGCACCAAGCTCGCGATGGAATGCGCCATCGCGCTCTCCGACGCCCTGGTGACACACGCGGAGGAGGACGTGCAGGCGGCGTTTTCCGCCTATGACCGGGCGCGGCGCACGCCGTGCCAGGTGGTGCAGCACAATGCCGACGTTTCGCTCGCCTGGTTCGAGCACATGAACCGCTCCTGGGACATGGATGCGGAGCAGTTCTCGATGGTGGTGATGTGCCGGGCCAAGTCCATCACCTACGACAACCTGGTGGTGCGCGATCCCGATTACGTGCGGGCGGTGGACGACGCGTTCTACGCCCGCCTCCACGCCGAGACCGGCGAGGATTACCGGACGAGCCGGCCGACGCCGATGTTCACGGGGCTGCGCTTGCGGGAGATGCGGATCCCGAACCGGGTCGCGATGGCGCCGATGGCGCAGTACTCGGCGGACGAGGGCGGCAACCTCACCGACTGGCACTTCGTGCACTACACCTCGCACGCGCTCGGCGGCCCGGGCCTGCTCTTCACCGAGATGACCTGCCCGTCGGCCGACGCCCGCATCACTCCGGGCTGTCCGGGGCTCTGGACCGACGCGCACGAGGCGCAATGGCGCCGCATCGTCGACTTCGTCCACGCGCACACCGACACGAAAATCGTGATGCAGCTGGGACACGCCGGCCGCAAAGGATCGACCCAGGTCGGTTGGGAGCGGATGGACCGGCCGCTGCCCGAGGGCAACTGGCCGATCGTCTCGGCCTCCCCGATCCCGTATCTCGATCGCGTGAGCCAAGTGCCGGACGCGCTCGACCGGGCCGGGATGGACCGGGTGCGCGACGACTTCGTGCGGGCCGCCGGGCGGGCGGCGCGGGCGGGCTTCGACATGCTGGAACTGCACTGCGCCCACGGCTACCTGATGGCCTCGTTCCTCTCGCCGCTCACCAACACCCGCACCGACGCTTACGGGGGGGCGATCGAGAACCGGCTGCGCTTCCCCCTCGAAGTGTTTTCCGCCATGCGGGCCGCTTGGCCGGCGGAGCGCCCGATGTCGGTGCGCATTTCCGCCACCGACTGGGCCGAGGGCGGCATGACCGAGGCCGACATCGTGGCGGTGGCCGAGGCCCTGCACGAGGCGGGGTGCGACCTCGTCGACGTCTCGGCCGGCCAGACCGTCGCCGACCAGCGCCCGGTCTATGGACGGATGTTCCAGGTCCAGTTCGCCGACGCGATCCGCAACCGCGGCCACAATCGCGCCCCGATGGCGGTGATGGCGGTCGGTGCGATCACGGAAGCCGGCCAGGTCAACACCATCCTGCACACCCGCCGGGCCGATATCGTCGCGCTGGGCCGGCCCCACCTGTGGAACCCGAATTTCTGCCGCCAGGCCGCCGCCTGGTACGACGCCCGCACGCAAGCCTGGCCGAAGCAATATCTGCCGGGCCGCGACCAGGCCCACCGCGAGCTGCCGAAGGCGCGCGAGCAGGAGATTGCGCTGCGGCGCAAGGCGCGGCCGCGGCCGCACCAGCCCGGGACTGCCGCCGCCGAGTAAAGCTGCTCAAGTGCCGGGCATCCTCTGCCCAGTCGATCGCCGTCGGTGCCGATCTCGGCGATGATCTGGTGCTTCGCGCGCCAGTGACTCTTTTCTTAAGTAAGGACTAACTAAGTACCTCGTATGCATGAGGGAGCCTCGAATCCCGAGGCGCGACCATGAATGCCGGGCAGTCGCAGGATGAAGTTGTCGATCAAGCATGTCCTGATCGGGACGACCATGACGCTGATGCTGTTCAGCGTGGCGCAAGGCGGCAACGGCATCTTGCGGCTGGTGACGCTGCGGGACGACGTCGTCGACATCGCCCGGACCCGGATCCCGGCCTCGAACCTGATCAACCAGATCTACGCCGAGACCCAGGCCTACCGGATCAACCTCTACCGCTTCGTCGTGACCTCGACCGACGATGCCGCCTACGACCGCAACGAGCAGGCCCTGACCGACAGCCGCAAGGCGCTGATCGACCTCCAGGCCAAGTACGAGCCGCTGATCTCCGGGCCGGAGGAGCGGGCGACCTTCGGGCGCTTCGTCGCCCGGTGGAGCGACTACCTCGAGGGCCAGAAGATGGTGACCGGCGCGATGGCGGCCGGCGACCAGGCCACGGCGCTCGCGACGCTGACCAGCCCCCAGATGAGCGGCACCAACGCCGAGGCGACCGGCGCCCTGAAGGCGATCGTGGCGATGAATGCCGGCGCCGCCCTGGCGAGCGCCGAGCAGAGCAGCGCCAGCGCCGACCGTGGCATCCTGGCGGCGGCGGTCATGACGGCGCTCGCCTTCGCGGCGGCGATCGGCGCGGTGATCTTCAGCCTCCTCGGCATCGCCCGCCCGATCGCCCGCATGACCGCCGCGATGGGCCGGCTGGCGGCCGGCGACGTCGCGGCGCCGATCCCCGGCGCGGCCCGGCGCGACGAGATCGGCGCCATGGCGGCCGCCGTGCAGGTGTTCAAGGACGGGCTGATCCGCGCCCGCGCCCTGGAGGAGGAGACGCGCCTCGCCCGTGCCTCCGCCGAGGAGCAGCGCCGCGCCGGCATGCGCCAGATGGCCGACGCCTTCGAGCACGCGGTCGGCGGCATCGTCGGCCAGGTCTCGGCCTCCGCGACCGAACTCCAGGCCACCGCCCAGACCATGACCGCCACGGCGACGCAGACCGCGGCCCAGTCCACCGCCGTCGCGGCCGCCGCCGAGGAAGCCTCGTCGAATGTCGGAACCGTGGCGGCGGCCGCCGAAGAGCTCGGCGCCTCGGTGCAGGAGATCGGCCGCCAGGTCGACGGCTCGGCCCGCCTCGCCCAGGCCGCCGTCGCCGAGGCCGGCCGGACCGCCCATCAGGTCCGCGCGCTGACCGAAGCCACCGCCCGCATCGGCGACGTGGTCGGGCTGATCTCGTCGATCGCGGCCCAGACCAACCTCTTGGCGCTCAACGCCACCATCGAGGCCGCGCGCGCGGGCGCCGCGGGCCGCGGCTTCGCGGTGGTGGCGGCCGAGGTGAAGGAGTTGGCGGGCCAGACGGCACGAGCCACCGAGGAGATCACGAGCCAGATCGCGGCGATCCAGGCCTCGACGGGTCAGGCGGCGGGGGCGATCGGCCAGATCACGGCGCGGATCGAGGAGATCTCGGGCGTGGCGACCTCGATCGCCGCGGCGGTGGAGGAGCAGGGGGCGGCGACGCAGGAGATCGTGCGCAACGTGTCCCAGGCGGCGGCCGGCACCGGGGAGGTGACGGGCAACATCGCGGGCGTGGCGGGCGCGGCGGAGGAGACGGGGGCGGCGGCGAGCCAGGTGCTGGGCGCGGCCACCGAGCTGTCGCGCCAGTCCGAGCATCTCTCGGCCGAGGTGGCGCGCTTCCTCGATACGGTGCGGGCAGCCTGAGGTCCGTTCGATCGACGTCTCTGGGAGCCTGCTTGACCGGCTGCGTCGATGAATCCGGCATAACCACCAACAACTCTCCCCGGACAGCCCTGTGTCATCCCGGGTTCTCGCCTTGCGGCGAGCGCCGGGATGACCGGAAGAGCTTGTAGGAGCCGGTGACGTCGCACGCGGTCTCACGGCGGGTCGCGCTCGATCCAGGCCGGGTCCATCGCCGTCATCTCCTCGTCGAAGGGCGCCGGGCCGGGCGCCTCGCCGCGGATCAGGGTCTCGGCCTCGTCGTGGTCGACGTCGCGCATCTGCTCGGCGAGGAGCGCGAGGTAGCTCGCCGCCGCAGCCATGCCGAACAACTCGGCGAAGCGCGCATGGGCCACCGCCGTCATCGTCTCGACCACCGCCTCGGGCGGGCTGCCGGCCTCGACGGCGTTGTCGAACACCGCCCGCCAGGCGCGCGACAGGCGCTCGCGCAGCTCGAAAGTATCGTCCACGGATCGGCCTCTCCGGGCCGGGAACGGCCGCGCCGGAGTATGGGCCGGCGGGCCGGCGGTTTCCAGGCGGGGAGGGGTGCCAACCGGGCGGTCCGGTGCGATACCGCGCCGGCGGTCCTCAGCCGCAGGGAGAGCCTCATGAAACTCTACGGCACCAGCCTGTCGCCCTTCGTCCGCAAGGTGCTCGTCGTCCTCGCCGAGAAGGGCATCGAGGCCAAGCACGTGCCGCTGCGCTTCCACGATCCCGACCCGCGCTTCCGCGCGACGAGCCCGTTCGGCAAGATCCCGGCCCTGGAGGACGACGATTTCCGCCTCGCCGATTCCACGGCGATCATCCATTACCTGGAGCGCAAGCATCCGGAACCGGCGATGCTGCCGGCGGCGGCGCAGGATCTCGGCCGGGCGATCTGGTTCGACGAACTCGGCGATACCGAGCTTTTTCCGCTCCTGGTCAAGCCCTTCGTGCAGCGGGTGCTGCGGCCGAACATGATGAAGCAGCCCTGCGACGAAGCCGTGGTCGCCAAGTGCATGACCGAGGAATTGCCGCGGCCGTTCGACTATCTGGAGGGCGCGATCGACGGGCCGTTCCTCGTCGGCGGCGCGTTCAGCCTCGCCGACATCTCGGTCGTGACCGGCTTCCACAACCTGCATCTCGCCGGCGAGACGGTCGATGCCGGGCGTTGGCCGCGGCTCGCTTCCTACGTCGCGGGCATCCTGGAGCGCCCGTCGTTTCAGACGGCGATCGCGGCCCGGCAGGGTTGAAAAAAGGCGAAACAGGGAGGGGAGGGGGCGGGCGACCGTCCCCTCTCTCAGCGCGCCGTCATCTCAGCGTCCTTTGGCGCTGCGGCGGTAGAAGCCGTCGACCTGGGACTGGGCCTCGGCCCGGTCGCGCTCGTTGGCCGCCGCCATCGCCTGCTCCTGCAGGGCGACGATCCACTGGTCCTTCGGCCCCTCCGCGGCGTCGCGGGCCAGCGTCAGCCAGGCGAGCCCGCGGGCGCGCTGCACCGTGACGCCCTGGCCGTTGATCAGGAGCTGGCCGAGCAGCGCCTGCGCCGCCGGATGCCCCTTCTCGGCGGCGAGGTTGAACCAGCGTGCCGCCTGGCGCGGATCCTGGGTCACCCCGGTGCCGTCGAGGTAGAGCCGGGCGAGGTTGTACTGCGCGTTCGGATCGCCGTAGTAGGTCGCCGCGTAGTTGAACATGTCGTAGGCGCGCTCGACGTTCGGGCGCACGTACGAATTCTTGATCCCGTCGAGGAAGTAGCGGCCGAGTGCCGTGAAGGCGCTCGCCACCACGCCGGCATTCGGCGCCTCCGGGCCCTCGTCGGCGTTCTCGTCGGCGATCTTCGAGAAGAACTCGAACGCCTTGAGATCGTCGTGCGGGACGCCGTCGCCCTCCGCGTACATGCGGCCGAGCTTCCACAGGGCCAGGGCGTGGCCCTGGCCGGCGGCGTATTCGAGGGCGCGCGCCGCGCCCTCCTTGTCGCCGGCATTGTAGTCGCGCATGCCCGTCCGCATCGCCTCGCGGGCGTTGCGGTAGCCCACGGCCGCGGGCACCGGGGTCCGCACCGCGGCGTCGAGCGCAGCAGCGGGACCTTCCCCGGCCAGCATCAGGCCGAGGAGCGCGAGGAGGAACCGGCGGCCCGCCCGCTGGGGCAGGCCGGCCTCAGATATCCGCATAGGAGAGCGTCTCCTGGGCCCCGCCCGGATGCGTCACCGCGCCCGTCACCGCCGGGCCGACGGTCTGCGCGTACTTCCACAGGTAGCCCGAGGTCGAATCGTTGGCCCGCGGCTGCCAGGCCGCGCGGCGCTTCGCCAGTTCGTCGTCCGTGAGGTCGACCGAGAGCGTGCCCTGAACCGCGTCGATGCGGATCATGTCGCCGTCCTGCAGCAGGCCGATCGGGCCACCCACCGCGGCTTCGGGCCCGACATGGCCGATGCAGAAGCCGCGGGTGGCGCCCGAGAAGCGCCCGTCGGTGATGAGCGCCACCTTGTCGCCCATGCCCTGGCCGTACAGGGCGGCGGTGGTCGCCAGCATCTCGCGCATGCCGGGGCCGCCCTGCGGGCCCTCGTAGCGGATCACCAGGACCTCGCCCTCCTTGTAGGTCCGGTTCTTCACCGCCTCGAAGCAGGCCTCCTCGTTGTCGAAGACGCGGGCGGGACCCGCGAAGGTCTGCTTCTCCGGCGGCATGCCGGCGACCTTCACGATCGCGCCCTCGGGGGCGAGGTTGCCCTTGAGGCCGACGACGCCGCCGGTGGGCGTGATCGGCTGGCTCGAGGGCCGGACCACGTCCTGGTTGGCGTTCCACGCCACCTTGGCGAGGTTCTCGGCGATGGTGCGGCCGGTGACCGTGATGCAGTCGCCGTGCAGGTAGCCGCCGTCGAGCAGCGTCTTCATCAGGAGCGGGATGCCGCCGACCTCGAACAGGTCCTTGGCGACGTAGCGCCCGCCGGGCTTCAGGTCGGCGATGTAGGGGGTGCGCTTGAAGATCTCGGCGACGTCGAACAGGTCGAACTTGATGCCGCATTCATGCGCGATCGCCGGCAGGTGGAGCGCCGCGTTGGTCGAGCCGCCGGAGGCCGCCACCACGGTCGCGGCGTTCTCGAGCGCCTTGCGGGTGACGATGTCGCGCGGGCGGATGTTCTTGGCGAGCAGCTCCATCACCATCTCGCCGGCGGTGGCGCAGAACCGGTCGCGGATCTCGTAAGGCGCGGGCGCGCCGGCCGAGTAGGGGAGCGCCAGGCCGATCGCCTCGGAGACGGTCGCCATGGTGTTGGCGGTGAACTGCGCGCCGCAGGCGCCGGCCGACGGGCAGGCGACCTGCTCCAGCTCCTCGAGGTCGTCGTCGCTCATCGCGCCGACCGAGTGCTTGCCGACCGCCTCGAACAGGTCCTGGATGGTGACCGGCTGGCCCCGGAAGGTGCCGGGCAGGATCGAGCCGCCATAGATGAAGACGGACGGCACGTTGAGGCGCACCATCGCCATCATCATGCCGGGCAGGGACTTGTCGCAGCCGGCCAGCCCCACGAGCGCATCGTAGGCGTGCCCGCGCATCGTCAGCTCGACCGAATCGGCGATCACCTCGCGGGACGGCAGCGACGCGCGCATGCCGCGATGCCCCATGGCGATGCCGTCGGTGACCGTGATGGTGCAGAACTCGCGCGGCGTGCCGCCGGCGGCGGCGACGCCCTTCTTCACCGCCTGGGCCTGGCGCATCAGCGAGATGTTGCACGGCGCCGCCTCGTTCCAGCACGAGGCCACGCCGATCAGCGGCTGGTGGATCTGCTCGCGGGTGAGGCCCATGGCGTAGAGGTACGAGCGGTGCGGCGCACGGTCCGGACCCTCGGTCACGTAGCGGCTGGGGAGCTTCGATTTGTCGGTGGTGTGACGCGCGTCCATGGCCCTGTCCCGTACCCGTAGTTTCTTGAATGGCCGGTTTTTCCCCGGTCCCGCTCCCTGCGCCGCCCTGGGACGGCTTGCGCGAAACGGACCCGTTCCCGGGTCAATCCGCCAGCGTCGCCCGCGATCCCCGGGGGGAACGGGATGACCACGATAAATCGCTGTGGGGACAGTCGCTTAACGTGGCCGTTGAGGTGCCGCCGGTTTATGGCGGGATCGCGGCGGCGCGGGGGGCGGTCTGGGGCAAAGCTGGGATGCTTTCGCGGTGTTGCGACCCCGCCACAGCTAAGCTTGCGGTGAAGGTCTGACATGCGAGGCGATGGGTCGTCGGCATGGGCGGGAGAGTGCCGGTTCTTTGTGCCCGGGGTGAGGCGCGAGCCGTTCGGGAATGTGGCTCTTCGGAGTGCGGCGTGCCGCGATCGTGCGGGGGTGGGTGTCGTGCTTCAAGCCTCGCCGGAAGTCGATTATCCGGTTGGGTCCCACCACACAGGGTCATTCCGGGGCCGCGCAGCGGAGCCCGGAATCCAGAAAGGCAGGATGTTCAGAACAGAGCGGATGGGGTTCCGCTTCATTCTGCACGACCCGCGGCTCTGGTTCCGGGCTCCGCTGCGCGGCCCCGGAATGACGCGGTGGGTATCAAGCAAGGTCGGATCGAACCCTGAAGTATTCTCACGCCGAGCGCGGCGCCGCCACCCGGTGGCGCAGGCCGGCGATCACCGCCCGCAGGGTGCCCGCCTCGGTTTCCAGCGCGTCGGTGCGGGCGTAGATGCGGTCGTGCACGAAGGAGAGCTTGCCGATCGTCGCCGGCGTCATCCGGAACGGGTACAGGTCGGGCTGGCCCATGCTGCGGTTGAGCGAGTTCATCGCGAAGGTCAGTGGCAGCCAGGCGTCGATCAGCCGGCCGAAATCCGGGCTGCGATAGGCGTCGAAATCGACCTTGGCCGCGAGCGTGATCGGCGCGTGCAAGGCCGGGCCGGCCTGGAGCTTCGGCTGCACCCGCACGCCGAACTGCGCCGCGGTCTCCAGCGTGTCGACGATGTGCATGTAGTGCGCCCAGGTCTCGGCGAAATCCTCCCAGGGGTGGGAGGTGGCGTAGGCCGAGACGTAGGTCTCCTGCCAGCCCTCGTCCGGGCCGTGGGCGTAGTGGCGCTGGAGCGCGGCGCCGTAATCGGCCCGCTCGTCGCCGAACACGGTGCGAAAACCCTCGAGGCAGGGATCGGCCCGCACCAGCACGTTCCAGAAATAATGCCCGATCTCGTGGCGGAAGTGCCCGAGAAGCGTGCGGTAATGCTCCCCGAACTGCGTGCGCCGGCGCTCGCGCTCGACGTCGTCGGCCTCGGCGATGTTCAGCGTGATGAGGCCGTTGTCGTGCCCGGTCAGCACCGGCGGGCCGATCAGGTAGGATTCCGCCGGGTCGACCAGGAAGTCGAAGGCGAGGCCAGCCGGGTCGTCGCGCCGCGACGCGAGCGGCAGGCGCAGCCGCAGCATGGCGTAGAACAGCCGGCGCTTGGCCGCCTCGACCTCGCGCCAGCGGGTCCGGTTCCAGGGGATCGACAGGTCCGGCACCACCCGGTTGTGGCGGCAGGCGACGCAGTAGGTCTCCCTCGAGCCCGCCGGCACCAGCCAGTTGCAGCCCCCCGATTCGCGGTTGGCGCAGGCGCGGTAGCGGCGGCGCGGATCGGCGAGGCCGCGCCAGCGCGAACCGGCCCGCACCATCGCCGTCATGTCGGCGAGGTCGGGATCGTAGCCGAGGCGGCATTCGCAACTCTCGCAGGCGTCGGCTTCGAAATGGGCCGGCTGCGCGCAGGCCTGGCACTGGAAGATCTTCATCGCGGCGTCCGGACAGGCCCCGTGGAACAGCCGGGCGGGGCCTGCCTCACCAAGGAGCTTCGCCCGGAAGAGGTTCCGTTCCAGGCGGCACGGGACTTGCCTCATTTTTTCGCCCTGCCGCCCGTGATCAGGCTTCGAGATGACGCAGAGAGACGCGAGGCCCGTTCGAAGGACGCCGTCCGTGGAGCGACGCGGCGGCTGACGCGGGCCTGGCCAAGGTGTATGAGGCCAAGGCTGGATTCCACGGGACGCGCACGGACAGGCCGGCGGGCTCACCC
Source organism: Methylobacterium sp. 17Sr1-1 (assembly GCF_003173775.1). Classification (NCBI taxonomy): domain Bacteria; kingdom Pseudomonadati; phylum Pseudomonadota; class Alphaproteobacteria; order Hyphomicrobiales; family Methylobacteriaceae; genus Methylobacterium; species Methylobacterium sp. 17Sr1-1. The sequence continues at coordinate 1,928,623 of NZ_CP029552.1, forward strand.
CTCATCTCAACAAGCAGAAGGTTCGGACTCGCCGTGTCGATCAAGGCCGCCCTGCACCACGTCACGTCCTACACCTACGACCGGCCGATCGCGCTCGGCCCGCAGGTGGTCCGCCTGCGGCCGGCGCCGCATACGCGCTCGCGGATCGAGAGCTACGCCCTCAAGGTCACGCCGGCCAACCACTTCGTGAACTGGCAGCAGGACCCCAACGGCAACTGGCTCGCCCGCCTCGTCTTCCCCGAGAAGACGACCCAGTTCCGCATCGAGGTCGACCTCGTCGCCGACTTGTCGGTGATCAACCCGTTCGATTTCTTCGTCGAGGACTACGCCCAGACCCGGCCCTTCGCCTATCCGGACGAGCTGAAGGCCGAGCTCGGCCCCTACCTCGCGGTCGAGGAGGGCTCCCCTGAGATCGAGGCCCTGATGGCGCGGCTGCCGGACGAGCCCAACACCGTGCTGTTCCTGGTGGCGCTGAACGCCATGGTGCGCGACGCGGTGAACTACGTCGTCAGGATGGAGCCGGGGGTGCAGACCCCCGCCGAGACGCTCGCCAAGGCCAGCGGCTCCTGCCGCGACTCGGCCTGGCTGATGGTGCAGGTGCTGCGGCGCCTCGGGATGGCCGCCCGCTTCGTCTCCGGCTACCTGCTCCAGCTCGTGCCCGACACCACCGCCGTCGACGGGCCGGCCGGCACCACGACCGACTTCACCGATCTCCACGCCTGGGCCGAGGTCTACGTGCCGGGCGCCGGCTGGATCGGCCTCGACGCCACCTCGGGCCTGCTGTGCGGCGAGGGCCACATCCCGCTCGCCGCGACCCCGCATTACCGCTCGGCGGCGCCGATCGCCGGCCTCGCCGAACCGGCCGAGGTCGAGTTCGACTTCGCCATGAGCGTGACCCGCGTCGCCGAGGCGCCGCGGGTGACCAAGCCCTTCTCCGACGAGGCCTGGGCCGCCCTCGACGCGCTCGGCGACCGGATCGACCGCGACCTCGCCGACGCGGACGTGCGCCTGACCATGGGCGGCGAGCCGACCTTCGTGTCGATCGACGACTTCGAGGCGCCCGAGTGGAACGCCGCCGCGGTCGGGCCGACGAAGCGCGGGCTGGCCGACCAGCTGATCCGGCGGCTTCGCGACCGCTTCGGCCCCGGCGGCTTCCTGCATTACGGCCAGGGCAAGTGGTATCCGGGCGAGAGCCTGCCGCGCTGGGCCTTCGGCCTGTACTGGCGCAAGGACGGCGAGCCGGTCTGGCGCAACGCCGATCTGATCGCCTCCGAGACCGGGCCGCGGAATGCCGGCATCCAGGAGGCCGAGGCGCTGATCCACGGCCTCGCCCGGCGGCTCGGCCTCGAAGCTTACGTCCAGCCGGTCTTCGAGGACCCGGAATACTGGGACCGCAAGGTCGCCGACCTGCCTGTCAACGTCACGCCCCTCGACCCGAAGGTCGGCGACGAGGAATCGCAGCGGCGGATGGTCCGGGTCTATACCCGCGGGCTCGAGAACGCGGTCGGTTTCGTGCTGCCGCTCGCCAACGTGGCGATCGGCGCCGACCGGCACTGGGTCTCGGAGCCGTGGCAGCTCAAGCGCGGCGCGATCTACCTGGTGCCGGGCGATTCCCCGGCGGGCTTCCGCCTGCCGCTGGCCTCGCTGCCCTACGTGCCGCCGGGCGAATACCCGTATTACGTGCCGCAGGATCCGGTCGAGCAGCGCGGGCCGCTCCAGCCCGGCGCCGCCACCACCGCGGCACCGCGCAAGCCCGTGCCGGTCGGCGTCGCGGTGCGCACGGCGCTCGCGGTCGAGCCGCGGGACGGGATCCTGTGCGTGTTCATGCCGCCGGTCGAGCGGGTGGACGAGTACCTGAGCCTGCTCTCGGTCCTGGAGGAGGCCGCGGCCGAGATCGGCCAGCCGCTCCACGTCGAGGGCTACGAGCCGCCCTACGATCCGCGCCTGTCGGTGATCAAGGTCACGCCCGATCCCGGCGTGATCGAGGTCAACGTGCAGCCGGCCAGGACCTGGCGCGAGGCGGTCGAGATCACCACCGGCCTGTACGAGGATGCCCGCCAGACCCGGCTGGGCGCGCAGAAGTTCATGACCGACGGGCGCCATACCGGGACGGGGGGCGGCAACCACGTCGTGCTCGGCGGCGCGGCCCCGGCCGATTCGCCGTTCCTGCGCCGGCCCGACCTCCTGAAGAGCCTGGTCCTGTACTGGCAGCGCCACCCGTCGCTGTCCTACCTGTTCTCGGGTCTCTATGTCGGCCCGACGAGCCAGGCGCCGCGGATGGACGAGGCGCGCCACGACGGGCTCTACGAGCTCGAGATCGCGCTCGCCCAGGTGCCGCCGCCGAACGGGCCGGAGGTGCCGCTCTGGCTCGTCGACCGCCTGTTCCGCAACATCCTCACCGACGTCACCGGCAACACCCACCGGGCCGAGATCTGCATCGACAAGCTCTACTCGCCGGACGGGCCGACCGGCCGCCTCGGCCTGCTGGAGTTCCGCTCCTTCGAGATGCCGCCCGACGCGCGGATGAGCCTCGCCCAGCAGGTGCTCCTGCGCGCCCTCGTCGCCTGGCTGTGGCGCGAGCCGCAGGAGGGCGGGTTCGTGCGCTGGGGCACGGCGCTCCACGACCGCTTCATGCTGCCCCACTTCCTGTGGGAGGACTTCCAGTCGGTGCTGGGCGACCTCAACCGCGCCGGCTACGCCTTCGATCCGGCCTGGTACGAGGCGCAGGCCGAGTTCCGCTTCCCGCGCTACGGCGAGGTGGAGCGCGGCGGGGTCAAGCTCGAGCTGCGCCAGGCGCTCGAGCCCTGGCACGTGCTCGGCGAGGAGGGCACCATCGGCGGCACGGTGCGCTACGTCGATTCCTCGGTCGAGCGCCTGCAGGCCAAGGTGTCGGGCTACGTGCCGAGCCGGCACGTCGTCACCTGCAACGGCCGGCGCCTGCCGATGACCGATACCGGCCGCTCCGGCGAGGCGGTGGCGGGCCTGCGCTTCAAGGCCTGGCAGCCGGCCTCGTCCCTGCACCCGACGATTCCGGTCCACGCGCCGCTGACCTTCGACGTGCTCGACACCTGGAGCGGGCGCTCGCTGGGGGCTGCGTCTACCACGTCGCCCATCCGGGCGGGCGCAACTACGAGACCTTCCCGATCAACACCTACGAGGCGGAAGGCCGCCGCCTCGCCCGCTTCCAGGAGAACGGCCACACCCCGGGCCGGGTGAGCGTGCCGCCGGCGGAGACGCAGCGCGAGTTCCCCCTGACCCTCGACCTGCGCACGCCCAATCTCCGGTGAGTGACGCCCGGGTGAGCGAGGCTCCGATGAGCGAGGCGCCGGCGGAGGCGGGGGTCCCGACGCCGGGCCGCCCCGGCGCGCCGCGAGAGGATGGACCGCAGGGGGAGGGGCCGCAGGAGGACGGCTCGCGAGAGGACGGGCCGGAAGAGCGGCTGGCGCGCTGGACCGCGGGCTACGCCGCCCTGCCGGGCCTGCCCGACGAGCTGCTCGCCCCGGACGGGTCCCGGCGCCCGGCCTGGGACCGGTTCCTGCGCCACCTCGCCGGGCTGAGCGACGGCGAGATCGCCGCCCGCCTCGCGGCGGCCGGGCGGCACATCCACGAGACCGGCATCGCCTACCGGGCCTACGGCGAGGCGACCGAGCGCGACTGGCCGATCGGCGCCCTGCCGCTCCTGATCGAGGGATCGGAGTGGCAGGCGATCGCCGCCGGGGTGGCGCAGCGCGCCGAATTGCTGGAGGCGGTGCTGACCGACCTCTACGGCGACGGGGCGCTCGCCCGGGCCGGCCTGCTGCCGGCGGCCGCCGCCGCGGGCGATCCGGAATTCCTGCGCCCCCTCGTCGGCGTCGCGCCCCCGGGCGGGCGCCACCTGCACTTCTACGCCGCCGACCTCGCCCGCGGGCCGGACGGCGCCTGGCGGGTGCTCGCCGACCGGACCCAGGCGCCGTCCGGCGCCGGCCACGCCCTCGAGAACCGCCTCGTCATGGCCCGGGCCCTGCCGGAGGTCTACGGCGCCCTCGACGTCGAGCGCGTCGCCTCGTTCTTCCAGGCGTTCCGCGATGGCCTCGCGGCGGCGGCCACCCGCGCCGAGCCGCGCATCGGTCTGATGACCTCGGGGCCCTACAGCGATACTTACGTCGAGCAGGCGGTGCTCGCCCGCTACCTCGGCTTCTCCCTCGTCGAGGGCGACGACCTCCTGGTGCGCGACCGGCTGGTGTTCATCCGCACCGTCGCGGGCCTGAAGCGGGTCGACGTGCTGTGGCGGCGCATCGACGGCGACTTCGTCGATCCCCTCGAACTCAATCCCGCCTCCCGCCTCGGGGCCCCCGGCCTCGTCGAGGCCCTGCGCTCCGGCGCCGTGGCGATGGGCAACATGCCGGGCACCGGCCTCGTCGAGAGCGCCTGGCTCGCCGCCTCGCTGCCGGCCCTGTGCGAGCGCCTGCTCGGCGAGCCCCTGCGCCTGCCCGGCCTGCCGACCTGGTGGTGCGGCGACGCCGATCAGCGCGCGGCCGTGCTGGAGCGGTTCGATTCCCTCGCCTTCCGGCCGGCGGCGGCGCCGGCGCAGGGCGCCTTCACCAGCCGGGCCTTCGGCGAGGGGCGCGACGCGGCCGAGACCGCGCGCCTGCGCGCCGTCCTGCGCGACCGGCCCGGCGACCTCGTCGCCCACGAGCCGGTGCGGCTCTCCACCGCCCCGGTCTGGGACGGCACCCGGCTCGTGCCCCGGCCCTTCGTGCTCCGGGTCTTCGCCGCGGCGACCCCGGAGGGCTGGCAGGTCATGCCCGGCGGCTTCTGCCGCATCTCCGAGACGCCGGACGTGCGCCCGGTGGCGATGGGAGCCGGGGTCCGCGCCGCCGACGTCTGGGTGCTGTCCGCCAGCCCCACCGCCGCCCAGGCGAGCCTGCTGCCGCCGAGCGACCGGGTGGCGGTGCGCCGGGTGCCCGGCCTCCTGCCGAGCCGGGCCGCCGACAACCTGTTCTGGCTCGGCCGCCACCTGGAGCGGGCCGAGGCGGTGATCCGCCTCACCGCCTGCCTCCTCGACGGGGCCGGCAGCGTCTCGATGGCGCCGGAGGACCGCGCCACCTCGGGCCGCATCCGCGCCCTGCTGCACGCCTGGGGCGCCGTGCCCTCGGCCGAGGGGCCGGCGGCGACGCTCGCCCACCATGCCCTCTCGGACGGGGGGCAATGGGGCTCGGGGCTCTCCCACGCCCTGTCGGCCCGGCGCAACGCGGCGTCGTTGCGCGAGCGGCTCTCGGGCGAGACCTGGCGGGCGCTCTCGGCCCTGCGCGAGGTGCTGGAGGCGCCGGACGGCGCCGATTCGGAGGCGGCGCTCCTCGACCGGGCCGAGCGCGCCCTGTCGCTGACCGCGGCGCTCGCCGGCCTCGCCCAGGAGAACATGAACCGGGCCGGCGGCTTCGCCTTCGTCGACATGGGCCGCCGGGTCGAGCGGGCGGTCAATGCCTGCCGCTTCGCCCTCGATTTCGGCGGGGCGGGGGCGAGCACCGACGATCTCGGCGTGCTGCTCGACCTCGTCGATTCCCGCATCTCCTACGGGGCGCGCTACATCCTGGGCGTCGCCCTGGCGCCGGTGCGCGACATGGTGCTGCTCGACCCCTACAACCCGCGCTCCCTCGCCTTCCAGATCGAGCGCCTGGCCGAGCGCCTGTCCGGCCTGCCCCCTTTACGCCAGGACGGGGTGGCGGAGCTGCCGGTGCGGCTCGTCGCCGGGCTGTCGGGCGAGATCGCGGCGGCGGAGGCCGCGACCCTGCCGCTCGCCACCGTGGCGGAATGGGAGAAGCGGCTGTGGGGGATCGCCGAGGCGGTCGGCGCCCGCTACTTCCCGGGCGGGTCGGACGCCGCCCGGCCCGAGAACCTCACCACCCTGGCGTGATACCCCCGCATCGATGCTCTACCGCCTGCGCCACCTGACGGCCTACGCCTACCGCAACCCGGTGGGCTTCGCCCGCTGCACCTTGCGCCTCGCGCCGGCGGCGGGGGAGGGGCAGGCGCTCCTGTCGCACGAGGTGGTGGTCGAGCCCGCGCCGCCGACCGCGACCGAGCGCACCGACTTCTTCGGCAACCGCACGGTCTCGCTCACCGTCGAGACGCCGCACCGGGAGTTCCGGATCGACGCGCTCTCTCGCGTCCGGGTCGAGCGGCCGCCTCTGCCCGACCTCGCGGCCGGGCCGGCCTGGGAGGAGGTGCGGGAGCGGGTGCTGACCTGGCACGGCCTCGGTCCCGACGCGGCCCTGCACTTCGCGGCGCCGAGCCGGCGGGTGCCGCTCCTGCCCGAGATCACCGACTACGCCCGGGCGAGCTTCCCCCCCGGCGGCGGCGCCTATGCGGGCGCCTTCGATCTGATGCGCCGCATCCGGGAGGACTTCGCCTTCGATTCGGAGGCGACCGAGGTCGGCACGCCGCTCAGCCAGTCCTTCGCCGGGCGCCGCGGCGTGTGCCAGGATTTCTCCCACATCATGATCGCGGCTCTCAGGGGCCTCGGCCTGCCGGCGGCCTATGTCAGCGGCTACCTCCGCACGCTGCCGCCCCCGGGCCAGCCGCGGCTGGAGGGGGCTGACGCCAGCCACGCCTGGGTGTCGGTCTGGTGCGGGGAGGGCTGGATCGGCCTCGATCCCACCAACGGCATCGGCGTGCAGGACGACCACATCGTCGTCGCCCGCGGCCGCGACTACGGCGACGTCGCGCCGGTCGCCGGGATCATCGCCGGATCGGGCGCGCAGAGCCTGCGGGTCGCGGTGGACGTGGTGCCGGAGGACGAGGGGGGCGGGCCGGGCTGATGCGCTAGGCTTCGGGGAGACGGAGGTCCCGGCCCGCGGGTGCGACACCAGCCGAGTGCCGCCGTTGAGGGCGGGACAGGGCCGGCGTGGCGAAGGGGACACTGGGCCGGTTTCGAGGCTCCGTCCTCAACCTGGATCAATCTCCGGCGATTTCAGGACGGCCGGGCGGCGATCTCTGCGTCATCGCCGTCGCGAAGCGGGGCCGTGACGGATATCGATTGTCCAATCTTATTGTTCTTGCTGTATCAGGACTGGCCGCGTTCTCCTCTCCGGGCGCTACCAGGCCTGATAGCGCCCGGAGAGGAGAACGCGATTTAACCTGGGCGCCTCTGTGCTGAAGAGGACGCCGGCCCGATCCTACCGCGGCGCACCCCGCCCCGGCTCGCCCGCTCCCGTCGCGCTGCCGCCGGCACGCTCGCCGGGCGGTACCGCCGCCGCGCCCGTGGTGCCGGTGCTGAGGCTGCTGTGGCCGGCGCCCTTGCCGCTGTCCTGGCTGATGCCAGGCTGGCCGGCGGCGCCGGTGCTGTTCGGGCTGCCGGACCCCGCGCCGAGCGCGCCGCCCCCGCCGGACCCTCCGCCCGCCCCCTGCGCCGCCGCGAGCCCGGTGCTGCCGGCGACGAGGGCGACGGCGATCATCATGGCCTTCATGTCCCGATGCCTCATTGTGAGAGGAGGCCCGCCGGGGGCGGGCGTCGCGGAGGCAATCGGTGGCGGCTGCCCGCGTTCCGGGAGGCAGCCAAAGCCCGCCGGGAGGCAGCCAAAACCCGCCGGGAGGCAGCCATGCCCGCCGGGAGGCAGCCATGCCGCGGGCGCAGCAGAACCAAGCAAGCCGCGCGTCGTTGCCCCGCCATGGAACTCACGCTCCAGCCCGTGCGCGTCAGGACCGGGGACGAGACCGAGCGCGGATTGCTCGTCTTCGTCGACGGCGCCCTCGCGGCGGTGCTGGTCTGCCTCTCTGACGCCTATGGCGAGGAGGCCGGCCAGTGGTTCCTCGAAGCGGGCTTCGGCAGCCTCGCCTCGCCGCAGCCGAAGATCTTCTCCGATCTCGATGCCGCGGAGACCTGGATCGCGCGGCGGCTCGGGGCTAGTCCCCGTCCTCCGTGACCGTGTCGGAGAACGGCACGCTCATCACCGGGCGCCGGTCCTCGTCCGTCACCTCGAAGGTGCAGGCGAACCAGTCCCGCACCGCGTCGACCCGCACCCGGGCGATCAGGTCGCGGGCGACCGCGAGGGCGTGGGCGCGCGCCTCGTCCGGCCCGGCCAGCGCGTCCCCCTCCGGATCCACCGCGAGGCCGTTCGGGCCGGGGCCGTGCCGGAGATGGAAGAAGTAGCGCGGCATCAGGCGCCCTCGATCAGGCGGGCGTATTCGGCCTCCGGCGTGCCGTAGCTGCCGTTCGTCAGCGCCAGGAGCTTGTCGCGGTCGAGAACCTCGATCCGCCGGCGCCGGGCCCGGATGCGCCCGGCGCCCTCCAGGTTCTGGATCGCCAGCGTCACCCCCGCCCGCTGCACTCCCAGCATCATCGACAGGAACTCGTGCGTGAGCACCAGCTCGTCGCCCTCCGTCCGGTCGTGGCACATCAGCAGCCAGCGCGCGAGGCGGCTCTCGAGGCTCAGGGACGCGTGGGCGTAGGCGGTCTGGGTGATCTGGACGATCAGGGTGTGGACGTAGCGCAGCAGCAGCCGGCGCAAGGTCGCGCTCTCGTCGAGCGCGGCGCAGAGCGCCTCCCGGCCGATGCTCAGCCCCTCGCCCGAGAGCTGGACGAAGTAGACGTGCGGCGTGGTGGTGCAATCGAGCGCGATCGGCACCGCGCCGACCAGGCCCTCGCTGCCGACGAGGCCGACCTCGATCCGGCGATCGTCGTGAGCGGTCGAGATCGAGACCATCCCGGTCTCGATGAAGACCAGCGTGTCCGCCGGCGCGTCCGGGGCGATCACCACCTCGCGCAGCTGGAGCGCGACGGGCACGAGGTGCGGCCGCACCCGCGCGAGATCCTCGGGCGCCATGGCCCGCAGGAGACGGTTGCGCAGGATCGTCTGTCCGGGCTGATGCACCACGGCTCCCTCCTCGCTGATCGATGGCCGGGGGCCCGTCCCAACGGGAAACCATGTCATCGATTATCAGACGTGCCCCAATCGCTCAAGCGATACGGGAAATCAGCGAATGATCATAACAAATGATATATGGATTATCATTTGATGTCCGCCGTCATCGACATCGATATCATTCGCTGATTTTGGAACCTGCATCGCGGCACGCCATTGTACGGTACAATACCGAACCACGCGATCTCTTACGGGTGCGGCAACCTGCACCTATAACTCTTCGCAACGGCGCGCATCCGCGGGCCGGCATCGGAGGGGCGGGCTCTTGCGACGGGATGACCATCATCCGACGGTCCTGCTGGTCGAGGAGGATCCGCTTGTCGGCCTCGCGGTCGGCGACACGCTGGCGGAGGCCGGCTACCGGGTCGCCGGGCCGCTGGGGAGCCAGGCCGAGGCCCTCGCCTGGATGGCCCGGGGCGTACCGGATCTCGCCATCCTCGACCTCCCGCTCCGGGACGGCGACGGCAGCCGCCTCGCCCGGGCATTGCGCGAGAGCGGCGTGCCGTTCCTGGTTCATGCCGACGATGCGCGCGACGCCGCCTCCTGCACCGAGCTGCGCCCCGCGCCCCGACTGACCAAGCCGGCCTGGCACCGGGACCTCGTCCTGGTGCTCGGCCAGCTCGCCCGCGAGGCGCGACCATGATTTCGACTTCCACGACTTCGACTTCGTCGACCCAGGCGATGCACCACTCCTCGGCGGCTCCGCCGGGCGGGCACTTGCTCCATCCGATCGTGCGCAAGCTCGCGGCCTACCTTCCCCTCGACGTGGAGGAGCAAGCCGCGCTCGCGGGTTTGAGCGCCGGCGGGCAGCGGGTCGAGGGGCGTCACGACCTCCTGGTCGAGGGGACCGCGCCCGACAGCGCCGTCCTGATCCTGGAGGGCATCGCCTGCCGCTACCGCCACCGCCCGAGCGGGTCGCGCCAGATCACCGGCTTCCTCGTACCCGGCGATGTCTGCGACCCCGACTTCGCGCATCTGGGCCGGATCAATCACAGCGTCGGCACCCTCGGCGCCTGCCGGGTTGCCCGCATCCCCCGGGAGGTGCTGTCCGGCCTCGTCGAGGGCCATCCCGGCATCGCCCGGGCCCTGCGCTACGCCAAGCTCGCCGAGGAGGAGACGACCCGCGAATGGGTGATGAATATCGGCTGCCGCTCGGCGGTCGAGCGGGTGGCGCACCTCCTGTGCGAGCTGCACGAGCGGCTGCGCATCGTCGGCTGGGCGACGAAGGGCGGCTACGACCTCGCCCTGACGCAGCAGGACCTCGCCGACACGACCGGCCTGTCGAACGTCCACGTCAACCGGGTGCTGCGCCAGCTGCGCCTGATGCGGCTGGTCGAGGTCGGCGGCCGGCGGGTCGACATCCTCGACCTGCCCGGGCTCCAGGCCGTCGCCGAGTTCCAGGCCGATTACCTGCGGCCGGCAAACGGCTGATCACCCGACATCCAGCTCCACCGTCACCGGCACGTGGTCGGAGGGTTTTTCCAGGCCGCGCAGGTGCTTCTGCACCGAGGCCGAGACCAGGCGGTCGAGGGCTTGCGGCGACAGGAGCAGGTGGTCGATGCGGATGCCCTGGTTCCGCGGCCAGCAGCCGGCCTGGTAGTCCCAGAAGCTGTAGACGCCCGGCCTGCCGTCGCAGGCGCGAAGGCCGTCGGTGAAGCCCTCGTTGATGAGGCTGCGGAACGCCGCCCGGGTCTGGGGCAGGAACAGCGCGTCGTTCGCCCAGGCCGCCGGATCGGCGACGTCCTCGGGCTCGGGGATCACGTTGTAGTCGCCGGCGAGCACCAGCACCTCCTCCCGCGCCCGCAAAGCCACGGCATGGGCCTGGAGCCGGCGCATGAAGGCGAGCTTGTAGTCGTATTTCGGCGTGCCGACGGGGTTGCCGTTCGGCAGGTAGATCGAGGCCACCCGCACCGGCACGGTCGCGGTCGGGATCACCGCCTCGATGTAGCGCGCCTGCTCGTCGGCGGCGTCGCCCGGCAGGCCGCGGCGGATCTCCTGCAGCGGCAGCGGCCGGCGGGCCAGCAGCGCGACGCCGTTGAACGCCTTCTGGCCGTGGGTCGCCACCACGTAGCCGGCCTCCTCGATCTCGGTGCGCGGAAAGGCGTCGTCGACGCATTTCAGCTCCTGGAGGCAGATCACGTCGGGCTGCGCCTCGGCCAGGAAGGCCAGGAGGTGCGGCAGACGCTGCTTGACCGAGTTGACGTTCCAGGTGGTGATCCGCATCGCGTCCCGCGCCGCTCGTGAACCGCTACTGCCGTGAGGCCCCGTCATCGGGGTTTCGCGCCGCGCTGGCAAGCCGCGGGACGGCGGTGGGGTGGGGACGGACAGGATGGCGTTCGACTGGTGGGATCCGGTGCGCGACTATTGCGAGCGCACCGGGCCGGAGCTCCTCGCCGAGCCGCTCAACGCGGTCTCGAACGCCGCCTTCGGGGTCGCCGCCTTCCTGCTGCTGCGGCGCGGCCGGGCGCCGGACCCGGTCGCCGACGCTTTCGCCGGGCTGATCGGGCTGATCGGCCTCGGCAGCGCCTTGTTCCACACCCTGGCGGTGGAGTGGTCGGCGCTCGCCGACGTGATCCCGATCGCGCTGTTCATCCACGCCTACTTCTTCCTCGCCCTCCGGCGCTTCCTCGGGCTCTCCGGCCTCGTGGCGCTTGCCGGCACCCTCGCCTTCGCGGGGGCGGCCGCGTTCTTCGAGCCCGTCCTGTCGACCCTCGCCGGGCGGCCGCTCGGGCCGCTCACCAACGGCTCGGTCGCCTACGCCCCCGCGGCGCTCGCGCTGTTTGGCGTCGGGCTCGCCTCGCTCCGGTTCGGCCGGCGGGAGGGCGGCGCCCTGATCGGGATCGGGATGCTGTTCCTCGCGTCGCTCACGGCGCGTACGCTCGATGCCGCCCTCTGCCCTCTCGTGCCGTTCGGCACCCACTGGCTCTGGCACCTGCTGAACGCGTGCGTGCTCTACGGCCTGGTGCGGGCGGCCCGCCGCGCGGGGGCCGCCTGACGCAAGTGCCGCCTGACGCAAGGTGCCGCCTTCCTTGCACGGGTCCGGAAACCGTTGCAGAAGGACCCCGCCGCGGGGCCGCGACATTCGCGCCCGGCGCCTGCCTGCCCGGATTGTTCGCCATGACTCAAGCCCTCCGCCTCGGCATCGCCGGTCTCGGCACCGTCGGCGCCTCCGTCGTCCGCATGGTCGCGCGCCGCGCGGATGCGATCAGCGCCACCGCCGGGCGGCCGGTCCGGGTCACCGCCGTCGCCGCCCGCGACCGCACCCGCGACCGCGGCCTCGACCTCCAGGGCGTGACCTGGTTCGACGATCCGGTCGCGCTCGCCCGCTCGGGTGAGGTCGATTGCGTGGTCGAGCTGATCGGCGGCGCGGAGGGTAAAGCGCGCGAGACCGTCGAGGCGGCTTTGTCCGCGGGCAAGCACGTCGTGACCGCCAACAAGGCGCTGCTGGCACGTCACGGCCCGGCGCTCGCCCGCGCGGCGGAAAGCGCCGGCGTCGCGCTCGCCTTCGAGGCCTCGGCGGCGGGCGGCATCCCGGTGGTCAAGGCGCTGCGCGAGGCGCTCGCCGGCAACCGGATCTCCCGCGTCTACGGAATCCTCAACGGCACCTGCAACTACATTCTGAGCCGGATGGAGCTGGAGGGCCTGACCTTCGAGGCCTGCCTCAAGGACGCGCAGGCCCTCGGCTACGCCGAGGCCGACCCGACCTTCGACGTCGAGGGCTTCGACACCGCCCACAAGCTCGCGATCCTGACGAGCCTCGCCTTCGGCACCGAGCTCGACGCCGAGGGCGTCTCGGTCGAGGGCATCTCGGCGATCACCCCCCTCGACCTGCGCATGGCCGACGAGCTCGGCTACCGGATCAAGCTGCTGGGCGTCGCCGAGGCGACGGCGGGCGGCATCGAGCAGCGGGTCCACCCGACCATGGTGCCGAAATCCTCCGCCATCGCCCAGGTGATGGGCGTGACCAACGCCGTCACCATCGACACCGATGCCCTGCGCGAACTCACCCTGATCGGCCCCGGCGCCGGCGGCGAGGCCACCGCCTCGGCGGCGGTCGCCGACATCGCCGACGTCGCGGCCGGCCGCACGCCCCCGGCCTTCGGCCGCCCGGTGGCGGCGCTGACCGCCCCGGTGCGGGCCGAGATGCAGCGCCACGAGGGCGGCTACTACATCCGCCTCACCGTCCACGACCGCCCCGGCGTCGCCGCCGGCGTCGCGACGAAGATGGCCGAGCGCGAGATCTCGCTCGAGAGCATCCTCCAGCACCGCTCGGAGAACGCGGTGGCCCGCGACCGCCACGGCCGCTCGGGCCTGCCGGTGCCGCTGGTGCTGATCACCTACGCGGCGACCGAGGCCGCGATCCGCGAGAGCCTCGACGCGATGGCGGCGGACGGCCTCCTCTCCGAGCCGCCGCAGCTCATCCGCATCGAGCGCGAGTAAGGGTCTCTCACGAAACTCCCGATCACCGTCGTCGCTCGCTGTGGCGGCGTCAGCGCAGAGGGAGTTTCGTGAGGTGCACCAAGGCCGGCCGGTCGCCGTGACGAGGGATGGGTTGAACGGGACTAACATTCCCGTGCAATCCACCGCCGGCCCGGCGGCCGATTGACAAAATTCAGTTCAGCGGCGCCGGTTTCTCCTCTAAGACCCGGCGCGAAGGATCAGCACGAGGATCACGAACGCATGTCGGACGCCAAGAAGCCGGGGCCGAGCCAGGTCATCGAGCGTATCCTGACCCTCGAGCTGGTGCGCGTCACCGAGCGGGCCGCCGTGGCCGCCGCGCGCCTGCGCGGCCAGGGCAACGAGAAGGCCGCCGACCAGGCCGCCGTCGACGCGATGCGCCGCGAGCTGAACCGCCTGCCGATCGACGGCACCGTCGTGATCGGCGAGGGCGAGCGCGACGAGGCCCCGATGCTGTTCATCGGCGAGACCCTCGGCAACGGCTCGGGCCCGAAGGTCGACATCGCGGTCGATCCGCTGGAGGGCACGACCCTCTGCGCCAAGGACATGCCGGGCTCCGTCGCCGTGATGGCGATGGCCGAGGGCGGCACCCTGCTCGCCGCCCCCGACGTCTACATGCACAAGATCGCCATCGGCCCGGGCTACCCGGCCGGCACCGTGCATCTCGACGCCTCGCCTGAGGAGAACATCCACGCGCTGGCCAAGGCCAAGGGCGTGCCGCCTGCCGAGATCACCGCCCTCGTCCTCGACCGGCCGCGCCACACCGACCTGATCGCGGCGATCCGTCGGACCGGCGCCGGGGTGCGCCTGATCTCCGACGGCGACGTCGCCGGCGTGATCTTCACCACCATGCCGGAGGAGACCGGCATCGACATCTATCTCGGCATCGGCGCAGCCCCCGAGGGCGTGCTGGCGGCGGGCGCTCTGCGCTGCATCGGCGGCCAGATGCAGGGCCGCCTGATCCTCGACACCGAGGAGAAGCGCGACCGCGCCGCCAAGATGGGCGTCTCCGACCCGAACCGCCTCTACTCCCTCGAGGATCTCGCCCGCGGCGACGTCGTCGTGGCGATGACCGGCGTGACCGACGGGGCGCTGGTCAAGGGCGTGAAGTTCGGCCGCAGCACGATCCGCACCGAGACGGTGGTCTACCGCTCGCATACCGGCACCGTGCGCCGGATCGAGGCCGAGCACCGCGACTTCGACAAGTTCCACCTGAAGTAGGATCCTCCGGGAGCCGGGCCGCGCGGTCGACCTGCGCGGCCCCCTTGATCCTGCGATCGTTCCCCGCGACCCTGCCGGCGATTCTCCCCGACAGGACCGCCGCCGGATGCCGACCCCCACCATTCGCCCGCTGCGCCCCGACGAGCGCGCCGCCTGGGACCCGCTCTGGCAGGGCTACCTCGCCTTCTACGGCGCGACCGTCGCGCCGGAGGTCACCGACCTCACCTGGGCCCGCCTGCACGACGCGTCGGAGCCGATGCACGCCCTCGTGGCCGAGCGGGAGGACGGCGCGGTGATCGGCCTCGTCCACTACATCTTCCACCGCTCGACCTGGACCGCCGGGCCGTACTGCTACCTGCAGGACCTGTTCACCGCCAAGGAGGCGCGCGGGCAGGGGGCGGGGCGGGCGCTGATCGAGGCGGTCTACGCGGCGGCGGGCGAGGCCGGGGCGAGCCGGGTGTACTGGCTGACGCAGGAGGCCAACGTCACGGCGCGGGCGCTGTACGACACGCTGGCGGACCGGCCGGGGTTCATCCAGTACCGAAAGGTCCTCTGAGCGTTACGACGCTCCGAACCCTCCCCCCTCTGCGGGGGAGGGTGCCCCGCGGATGCGGGGCGGGAGAGGGGACGCCGCTTCCGGATATGGCTGAGCCGTTCTGTAGGGCGCGAGCTGAATCAGCGTCGCGCTGCCCCTCTCCCGCCCGGCTCCGCCGGGCACCCTCCCCCGCAGAGGGGGGAGGGTTATGCCCTGCGGCGATCACCAATACGAAAAAGGCTCCCGGCGTGCCGCCGGGAGCCCCGTAACCCGTGGAATGCGCCGGCCCCTACCGAAACAGCGACGCCATCCCGCCCTGCATCCGCGCCAGGCCTTGCTTGGCGACCTGGTTGCCCTGGTCGATCGCGATGGCGCGCTGGTAGCTCTCCGTCGCCTCCTGGCGGCGGTTGGTCTTCTCGTAGGCGAGACCCCGGTAGGCCCAGGAATCCGCGTCCTTGTTGTTGACGTTCAGCGCCGCGTTGTAGTCCTCGATCGCCTTGTCGTACTGGTTCGTCGCGATCAGGCTCTGGCCGCGGGCGGCGTAGGGCGCGGCCACGAAGGGGTTGCGGTCGATGGCGGCGTCGAAGTCGCCGATCGCGGCGCGGTGCTGGCCCTGCGCCTGCCGCACCAGGCCGCGGGCGTGATAGGCCTCGGCCGATTCCGGGGTCAGGCGGATCGCCTGGCTGAGGTCGCTGTAGGCGGCCTCGAAGTTCCCTTGCGCCCGCTGCAGGTTGGCCCGGCCGATATAGGCGGCGGTGTAGTTCGGGTCGGCGTTGATCGCCTTGGAGAAGTCCTGGAGCGCCGCGTCGTTGCGGCCGGACTGGCGGTAGGCCAGCGCCCGGTTGCCGTAGGCCGAGGCCGAGTTCGGGTCGAGCTGGATCGCCTTGGTGAAGTCGGTGATCGCCGAGTCGAAGTTGCCGGCCCGGGCATAGGCCGCGCCGCGGGTGTTGTAGGCCGCCGCGTCGCTCGGGTTGCGCTGGATCACGTCCGACAGCGAGGCGATGTTGACCTCGGTCGCGCCGGACTTGTCGGCCTCGACCACCGCGAATTGCCGCGTCGCGGTCGCCCGGCTGACGGTGTCGCAGCCGGCGAGCGCCAGCGCGGTCAGCACGGTCGCCCCCAGCACCCGGGCCGCCGGTGTCACGCGGCTCAAGCCGATCACGTTGTTCATCGCCCGCTCCCCCGGGGCGGCGCATCCACGTCGCGCCGCGCACCTTCGCCATTCGCACGCACGCGCCGCCAAAAACCGCGGTCCCGGTGCCGGAACGACCATTCCGGATCGGGGTGAACGCCGGCTTAAAGCGATGCGCTCCCGACGCTTGTGCGGGCCGATGTGGCGAAGGTGTGGCCTCCCGGCGCCGCAACGGCAGGGGAGGGGTCCGTGCCGGCGCGGGTGTGGCCGGGAGGCCGCACCGCGCGCCCTCAGGCGCGGGTCGTGACCCGGGTGAGGTGGCCCATCTTGCGGCCGGGCCGGGCCTCGCCCTTGCCGTAGAGGTGGAGGTGGCTGCCCGGCTCGGCGAGGATGCGGGTCCAGTCGCCGGCCTGGTCGCCGATCAGGTTCAGCATCTCGACCGACGTGCCGGTCAGCGCCGCGCTGCCGAGCGGCCAGCCGCAGATCGCCCGGACGTGCTGGGCGAATTGCGAGGTCTCGGCCCCCTCGATGGTCCAGTGGCCGGAATTGTGCACCCGCGGGGCGATCTCGTTGACCACCACGCTGGCGCGGCCGTCCGCCCCGCGCACCAGGAACATCTCGACCGCCAGCACGCCGACATAGTCGAGCGCGTCGGCGATGGTGCGGGCGATCGCGATCGCCTCCGCGGCGGTCTCCGGCGCCATGCCGGGGGCCGGCACGACCGTGCGGGCGAGGATATGGTGGCGGTGCTCGTTGGCGCAGGGCGCGTAGGCCGAGAAGCCGCCTTCCGCGTTGCGGGCGGCCACCACCGACACCTCGGCCTCGAACGGCACGAAGCCCTCGAGGATGCAGGGTTGGTCGCGCAGCGAGGCCATCACGGCGGCGGGGTCCGTGACCGCGTCGCGCAGCATCACCTGCCCCTTGCCGTCGTAGCCGAAGCGCCGGGTCTTCAGCACCGCCGGCAGGCCGATCTCCCGCACGGCCTCGACGAGGCCCGCCGCGTCGTCCACCGCCCGGAACGGCGCCACCGGGATGCCGAGGCCGGCGACGAAGCTCTTCTCGGTCAGCCGGTCCTGCGTCGTCGCCAGCGCCGAGGCGCTCGGATGCAGCGGCCGGCGGGCGGCCAGGATCTCGGCGGTATCGCTCGGGATGTTCTCGAACTCGTAGGTCACCACGTCGACGGACTCGGCGAAGGCCTGGAGCGCCGCCGCGTCGTCGTAAGCGGCGACCGTGCGGCGGCCGGCCACCTCGAAGGCCGGGCTGTCCGGATCGGGGCAGTAGACGTGGCATTTCAGCCCGTACTGCGCCGCCGCGACCGCGATCATGCGGCCGAGCTGGCCGCCGCCGATGATGCCGATGGTCGCGCCAGGCGCGACGGGGCCGATGCTCGGCCCAGGGGCGATGAGGGGCGTGCGGCTCACGGGGCGCTCGTGTCCGGGTGCTCGGCCACCGCCGCGCTCTGGCGGGCGCGCCAGGCGTCGAGGCGCTGGGCCAGGTCGTCGTCGGTCAGCGCCAGGACGGCGGCGGCGAGGAGCGCGGCGTTGACGGCGCCGGCCCGGCCGATGGCGAGGGTGCCGACCGGGATGCCGGCCGGCATCTGCACGATCGACAGAAGGCTGTCCTGGCCCGACAGCGCCTTCGACTCGACCGGCACGCCGAAGACCGGCAGCGGCGTCATCGCGGCGGCCATGCCGGGGAGGTGGGCCGCACCGCCGGCGCCGGCGATCACCACCCGGAATCCCGCGGCCTTGGCGCCCTTGGCGAAGGCGACCAGGCGGTCCGGGGTGCGGTGGGCCGAGACGATGCGGGCCTCGTACGGAATGCCGAGCGCGTCGAGGGTCTCGGCGGCGTGGCGCATCGTGGCCCAGTCGGACTGGCTGCCCATGATCACCGCGACGGGGGGCGCTGCCGCCATCGTCAAGCGCATCCTCTAGAAAGCGCTGCTAGCCGCGAGCGGGCCGCAGCCGGTCGTTGTGCAGTAGCGGCGCGCTTGCCTTCACGCAAGCAGCGCGCAGGCGCTCGCCCGTGCCCGTCAGGCGATGATGTCCGGGGTGAGCTGGTCCTCCAGGAAGGAGATGCGGTCTCGCAAAGCCAGCTTGCGCTTCTTGAGCCGCTGGAGCTGCAGGCGGTCCCCGGCCATGACCCCCGACAGGGCCTCGATCGCGTCGTCGAGGTCGCGATGCTCCTCCCGCAGCCGTGCCAATTCGCTCTCATACTCCGCCGTCGATTCCGCACTCAACTCGAAGTCCATCGCCGCCCTAAGCCCTGGAGAGAGAGGCCTGAGCATGAACCAGGCCCCGGCCTCCGGCAAGGGTGCGGGCGGGGTTGTGCAGCCCCGCGAGGGCCCGCCGCCCCTGCGGCGCATGACGCAGGTGCAGCATCAAATACCTTCGACATCGGCTGCGAGCTGTGGCAGGTTGCGTGTGTCACCTACATGACAGGAGGCAATGGCTGATGTCGCTGCACACGCATCTCACCGAGCTCGAGCGTAAGCACGAAGCCCTGGAGCGCGAGATTCAGGACGCAATCACCCACCTCTCCACCGACGATTTGCGAATTGTAGAGCTTAAGCGAAAAAAACTTCACCTGAAGGATGAAATCAGTCGTCTGCGCACGACGTCCACCCGCGTGATGCACTAGCCCAGATGCAGTCAGCGCGCCGCCGCGCCGGTCCTCGGCGTGGCGGTTTTCGATCGTTGCAGGGATAGCAGTCGAGTTTTTATCTTGCGAGACATATGGCTGATGCAGGGTTAATTCTTACTACCTGGCTTCAACGCCTACTTTCCGAAGACTCTTTAACGACACCGATAAATCGTGAGATATATTTTCATGCCGGCGATACGCTGTCACTTTCGACGCGTCAGCTTTTTTTTGCGCGAAAAATGACATTTGTGCTGATATTTAAGAATAGTTTTGCTATCATAATAAAAGGTTTTCTTTAATGAATTATCTGTGCTGAGAAATTATACGCTTGAAGTTGGCCTGCGCAAGAGTCTTCTGGGTGCGCTGAATGTGGCTAGACTGCTTGCAGAACAGCTGCTTACGCGTGCGCAGCACGTCGCGCGTCACCTGAGAGGTAAACCTCGGGCACGAAGCTGGAGCGCATCAGGCCCTGAGCAAGGAGGGTAGGCGTGGTGGTGGCGAAGGTGCGCACCCCATGCTGGACCTTGCTCCCATCAGCCAGGCGGATGACCGCAATAACGGTGTCATTGTCGAAATCGAGAGTAGCACAGGGGGGATATCAATCATGACTCCTTGTTATCAGGTAATGACTCAGGCGCCCAAAAATCAAATCTAAATAGCCCGCTCTAGGGGCGCGTGAGGACTGGCCTGTGACGCAAGCTAGGGGACTGAAGAGGAGTCCGGATCCAACCCGTACGCGGGTTGAGCACACCACGGACGAACCGATCTTTCCGCCTACGGCGCGCTCAATTTGCAACAGGTTTCATCTGCATCGAGTTATTTATCTGTTCCATGCCAATCTTAACTGATAGTGTTATCTATCTATGCGATATTAAGAGTTAATAATTGACCAAAGACTGAATTTTTCCCGCTGCCACAACTCCAGGCTATCCACTTCAAGCTCAAATTGTGTAAGAAACTTGATTGGGTTCTGCATATCAAATCTCGCGAGTTGCTTGATACTAAACCGTCACCATGCAACAGAAAGCATTCTCTCGTAAATTTCATCTGAAAATCTGCGTTTTATTAGCTTGGCCGGGGATCCTCCGACAATAGAATAGGGAGGGACATCTTTCGTTACAACTGAACCAGCCGCAACAACAGCACCATCGCCGATAGTGATACCGGGCATCATCATTACGCCAGCACCTATCCATACATCATTGCCGATTACGGGCATCTGCTTCTGGGGGGATTGAACTTGAAAGGAGATTCGAGTGCGAAGTCCTTCACCGCGCTTGCTGCAGTGGACCATGATTTATAATCATAAAACACATTACTTCTTCCAACAACTTCGATAGGTGTCGGTGGGATGGGCAAGTCAAGCCGTCCGAGATTGAACAATATCTCCTAATTTTATATTTGAAATCGACCTTTGATCTACTGTAAGAGTGCGACCCCATAGCGCACATAATATCACTGTAAAAAACCTACATATGTTTCTAATATATTGTTTTATCGGAATCCAATATTTTTGCCTATATTCCATCTTTGTAAATCTGGATTGGAAGGACTGAAGGTCCGCTTATCTCTTAAAATATTCAAGATATCTTGGGTGAGTCGCACAACTGCGATTGAGCTGCCCTGATAAACAAGCACCGGTAACCTTCTTGCTGTAAATTGCTACTGGCAGGCAGCGCTAAGCTATCGTCCTAGGCTGCCTGCAACTCGATCTAGCTCAGTGATAGCACAGTCTACTACGCGCTCCTTACTTTAGATTAGCCCAAGCTAATTCGGTCGGCGATACCGCTAAAATGCAAATTGAAGGGCTCAATTTACTTCCTGGCGGCGGCGATGTCCGCTAATATTTTATTAATATCAGGCCGCTGCCGTATATTTCCTACCGAAGATTTAACACCAAGCTTTGCTTCAGCAGGGCCTTTCTGCGAAGAGTCTAATAACCATTTGAGGTGCCAAAAGTGATATGCTTTTGATATACTTGTTTTCATAAATTTGCTCGCCCACAACGCTAAATCTTGATCAAGCCGTGCTAGATATTCGTCGTCTCCAGAAATACCAGAGAAAACATGTCGACGATCGCGTTTGAACAATGTAGGCATTGCAGACATCTTGTGTTGATACAGATCACAGTAATTATACCGGTCGATAAGCTCTCGTTTTGATCCGGCAATATGTTCAACACCATGATTTGCAGATACGATCGTCTTAAGATTCGGGAACTGGGGAAAAAAATCATCAAGATCGGCAATTAATATATAATCGTATTGAGCCAGCATAAGCGTGGTCGTGCGGCGGCGATCTGCTTCAAATCCTTTAACACCTCCTAGTCCCGCCTTTCTATAACTATCTTTATTGAATATATTTCTATCTCTAAATGACGCTTGTTGATCGCGTATCACATGAATCGGGAAGTTTTCATCTGAGGCAAATTTTTGGAACAGCTCGATGGTTCCATCAGTGCTTCCGCCGTCGTTGACGATAATTTCATCGCAGTGTGGGCGTATCATTCTACAGTACATTTCAACGAGCGGGGCATCATTGAACGAAATCGCTATACAGGAAATTTTAGCATTTTTTGGATCAATTTGCGATATGCCGTTCAGTGGTTGATTCTCATTTTTCATTTCCCTCTGGCCTGCCAATGCATAAGACTCAATGGCTGCCGTAGTATTTCCCATTTCTTCCTGTAGCGCGCCCAGTGGCCAGTAACAGGAAAAATAGCTATCTCCAAGACGAATCAAACTTTGGATTTCTTTTTCTGCTTGATCTGCTCCCAATCGCTCGTGCATTTGCAGACACAGTCTGTAAGCATCAAACGGAGATATATTTGAAATCTTATTTTTAAGACCGCAGTAAATATTTTTCCAGTTGCTCGCTTCACTACTGCCGCCATCTGAAGGAAGTCGATCGTGAAGTAAGCTAATCAGATTTCTTTCTGCGGCGACTTCGGCGTCAAATGATAAATTAAACCTATCGACTGTCGTTGGAACGTTTCTTGAACTTGCGATTTCATAAAGCTTCCGAAGAGACTGCTTGGAAAATTTGAACCGATCTTGATGTTCGATAAGGGCAGAGTCGAGCTTTTCAAAGACGCTCTCGGCCGCGAGATGTGAAATAATATGATTTATAAGTCTGTTTTGAAATTCATGTCCAAACATAGACAAATGGTCCAAAATAACATTTATGGCCGCATCTATTGAGCGATGCTTAATGGCAAGACTGTAAAATTTCAGAGACTCAAACCGCCACCTTTCACTGATTTCATGATTGTTTTCTTTTCTACAAAGCGGACTAATTATATTTTCCGCGTCCAGGTAGCTTTCTGTCTCAAGAAGGCAAATACCATAATTCAGCGCATAAGGAAGATTGCCGGCGTCAGATCGAAATAGTAGCTCAAACTCCGATCTGCAAAACGCTAGCCCTTTTTCGTTCTTCAAAGAGTCTCGCTTTTGAAAGGCTAGATCGAATTCATTGTCATTCCACATGGCGATACTCTGATCAAAAGCGGGCTGAACGCGAGGGATACATACATGCGAGCATGGCATGCCTCAAGATGTTTCGTAAGCCCGGTCTGGTGCTGATTCGTGGGCCTCATCTGAGAGGCGCCTACGGGTATGAGCAGGGTCAAGCCCTTTCTCTGTGTGCCGTTTTGCGCCTCTGGGCTGCTGTTCGCTCTGATGTTGAGGAAGTTTTCGTTGACCTAGATCAGCTTTCGAACTTGAAGTGGTACGCGCCATGAAATTTGATATGTTATGTATGTTCTACAAAAAGAAAAAAATATATGTTAATGTTGTAAATACAAAAATAGATAAATTGATGTAGTTAGATTAATGATTTTGTTAAAATATCCCATAAAGCTGCGTTCCTTCATCCTAATCCGCAATATATGGCATCGTAAAATTTTTAAGAAAGCGGTTTGTAATATAATACCCTCCGACCATTGTTCCGAAGAAAGTCAAAAAAAACCGCTCGACTCCAAAATATATTTGGCTAGGCCTATCGTTTATTCATTGGGTAAAGGCGAGCTAGTCATCGGAACTATCTAATTGCATTCAAGTTGAAGAGACAGATGCTCAAATTTCCTCACAACGCCTTCGCCATCTCCCGCAGCACGAATTTCTGCACCTTGCCGGTCGAGGTCTTCGGCAATTCCGTGAAGACCACGTGCCGGGGCACCTTGAAGCCGGCGAGCGACTGGCGGCACTAGCCGATCAGCTCCTCGGCCGAGACCATCTCGGAGCCCTTCAGCTCCACGAAGGCGCACGGCGTCTCGCCCCATTTGTCGTCGGGCTTGGCCACCACGGCGGCGGCCGCCACCGCCGGATGCTTGAACAGGGCCTCCTCGACCTCGATCGACGAGATGTTCTCGCCCCCTGAGATGATGATGTCCTTCGAGCGGTCCTTGAGCTGGATGTAGCCGTCCGGGTGCTTCACCCCGAGATCGCCCGAGTGGAACCAGCCGCCCCGGAAGGCGGCCTCGGTCGCCGTCGGGTTCTTGAGATAGCCGCGCATCACCACGTTGCCGCGGAACATCACCTCGCCGAGCGTCTCGCCGTCGGCCGGGACGGGCCGCATCGTCTCGGGGTCGAGCACGTCGAGGGCCTCGAGCGGGGGATAGCGCACGCCCTGGCGCGCCTTGCGGGCGGCCTGCTCGTCCTTGCCCAGGGCGTCCCAGTCGGCGTGCCACTCGTTCACCACCGCCGGGCCGTAGGTCTCGGTCAGCCCGTAGACGTGGGTGACGTCGAATCCCGCCTCGGCCATGCCGGCGAGCACGGCCTCCGGCGGCGGCGCCGCCGCGGTGAGGAACGAGACCCGGCGCGGAAGCTCCCGCCGCTCGGCCTCCGGGGCGTTGATGAGGAGCGACATCACGATCGGGGCGCCGCACAGATGCGTGACGCCGTGATCCGCGATGGCGTCGTACATCGCCTTGGCCCGCACCTGCCGCAGGCAGACATGGGTGCCGGCCACCACCGACAGGGTCCAGGGGAAGCACCAGCCGTTGCAGTGGAACATCGGCAGGGTCCACAGATAGACCGGGTGCCGGCCGAGATTGCCCGCCACCACGTTGCCGACGGCGAGCAGCGACGCGCCGCGATGGTGGTAGACCACGCCCTTCGGGTCGCCGGTGGTGCCCGACGTGTAGTTGAGCGTGATCGCGTCCCACTCGTCGCCCGGCATGGTCCAGGCATGG
The DNA here is from genome assembly GCF_003173775.1 of Methylobacterium sp. 17Sr1-1. Taxonomy (NCBI): domain Bacteria; kingdom Pseudomonadati; phylum Pseudomonadota; class Alphaproteobacteria; order Hyphomicrobiales; family Methylobacteriaceae; genus Methylobacterium; species Methylobacterium sp. 17Sr1-1. The sequence goes on from NZ_CP029552.1 coordinate 1,952,703, forward strand.
GCGGGGTCGCCCTCGGCGAGGAAGGCCTCGTACTCGACCGTGCCGAGGCGCTCGCCCGGGCCGTCGTATTCGGGATCGTCGTAATCGATGACGAGCGGCGTCACCCCGGCCTGGGCCAGGGCCGGGCCCATGGTGCGGGCGAATTCCCGGTCGGTGATCACCACCTTGGCCTCGCCGTGGTCGAGGCAGAAGGCGATGATCGCGGCGTCGAGCCGGGTGTTGAGGGTGTTGAGCACCGCGCCGGCCATCGGCACCCCGTAATGGCACTCGATCATCGCCGGGGTGTTGGCGAGCATCACCGCCACCGTATCGCCCCGCCCGATCCCCCGGGCGCTGAGCGCCGCGGCGAGGCGCCGGCAGCGGGCGTAGAGGTCGCTGTAGCTGCGCCGCAACCCGCCGTGGATCACCGCCGTATGGTCCGGGAAGACCGTCGCCGCCCGCTCCAGGAAGGTGAGGGGGGTGAGCGGCTGGTGGTTGGCCGGATTCCGGTCGAGGCCGTAGTCGTAGATCGTCGAGGGAGCTGTCATGGCGGCACTCTCCGGGTGGGGCATCGGGGAGCGGTGTCGCACGCCCCTTGCGTCATGATGATCGGACCTTCGGTCGAATCAAGCGCGCCGATCCTCCAAGGCATTGCCCGGCTGCCGGGCCACCGGCCCCGGCGGACGTCGCGCCGGACCGTCGGTCACCGCGGCAGGCGATAGCCCGGCAAGTGTCCGATCCGCTCGGCCACCAGCGCCGCGACCCGGTCGAGCCCGTCCCCCGGCAGCGACGCGCTGGCGGCGAGGCCGTAGACCTCCCAGCCGACCGGGACGAAGCCGAGACCGAACCGCTCCGCCGCCGCACGCGCTCCCAGACCCGCATCGGCGGCCCCCGAGGCGATCACCGCCGCCACCGCCTGGTGGGTGAATTCCTCCAGCCCGTAGCCGACGATCTCGTCCGGCCGGATCCCGGCCTCGGCCAGCAGCCGGTCGAACCAGTCCCGGGTGCCCGAGCCCTTCTGCCGGTTGACGAAGCGGGCCTCGGTGGCCCGCAGGTCCGCCGGGCCGCCGAGCCCGAGCGGGTTGCCGGGCGCGACCAGCAGGCCCTGCTCGCGCTCGAACAGCGGGCGGATCCGGAAGGCCGGATCGGCGACGAGGTCCGAGAAGGGTAGTCCGGCGGCCGCCGGCCCGACTGCCCCGCAATGGAAGCCCGCCGCGTCGGCGCGCCCGTCCATGAGCCGGATCACCGCGTCCCGGCTGCCCATCACGGCGATCTCGGCCCCGCCCCAGAGGCCCAGCACCTCCAGCAGCAGGGGATCGTGGCTCGCCGCCACCGCGAGGCGCCGCGGGCCGCCGCGCAGGGTGGCGAGGCGGGCCCGCATCACGCGCGCCTCGCGGGCGAGCGGCAGGGCCAGGCCCTCGGCCGCACCCGCCAGGGCCTCGTGCAGGACGGTGCCGGCCTCGGTGAGCGTGGTGCCGTGGCCGCGGGTCTTGCGCACCAGCGGGTGGCCGACCTCGGCCTCGAGCGTCCGGACCCGCTCCCAGGCGGCGCGGTAGGACAGGCCGATCTCGCTCGCCGCCCCCTGCACCGAGCCGGTCCGGACGATGGCGCGCAGCAGCGCCGAGGCGTCGGCGACGGCGATGCGCGCCTGCCCGATCAGCAGCCAGCCGCCGAGCCCGAGCGCGACATCGAGACCCTCGTCGGGCGGTCTCGTCATGAGAAAACCACCGGCGCCAGCCTCCGCCCGTCCCGCTGCATGCCCATCCCCGGGCCGGGCCGCCGGCACCGCGACGCGATCCGGCCCGCGGCACGGCCTGAGTCTCCATCGGAAGCATACGTCCTATTGCGGCGTATGCAATGGCATCGTACCGCCGATGATCTCACGTCCGGAGCGTGGCACCGGCTCATGCCGGTCCGCTCCGCCCGCGAGGCCGCAGGGACGCCGACGCCCGCATGATGCATCCGGAAGTCCTCCACCCGACGCAGCCTCCGGTCCGCGCCCGGCCGACCGTGCCGTCCGAGGCCGTGGCGCCGGCCCGGGCGGGGCGGGCGTCGCCTCTGCCGGCGGACTAGATCCATGACGGGGGCCTGCGGGCCTTCCGGAGCGATGCCGGCTATCTCGGCCGCTCGATCGCGGCGCTCAAGCTCTACCTCACCCTGGTCGTCAGCCAGGACGCGGGCGGCGGCGATCCGGCACCGATCCTCCTGTCCTACGGGCGGATCGCCGCCTTGTCCGGCCTCTCCGACCCGCTGATCTGCGACGGCAAGAAGGCGCTCCTCGACCGGGGCCTCGTCACCACAGGCGGCGACCGCCCGGGCGGCACGATCGCCTACCGGCTGACCGGCCTGCGCCCGTCCGCCGCCGCGGCCTCCCTCGTCCATGGGGCGCAGCCCGGCGCCCCGATCGCCGCCCTGCACGGTCTCACCTGCCGCAAGGCGCTCCACCTCGCCGCGCTGAAGACCTACCTGCTGCTCTGCGCCTGCGGCCGCGACCCCGACGGCGTCGCGTCCCTCGACGTCGATGCCGCCTCTCGCCTCACCCGGACCAGCCACGTCAGGATCATCGCCGCGCTCGCCGCCCTGCAGCAGCTCGGGCTCGCCGAGGCGCTCGGGACCCCGTCGCGGCTCGCGGAGCACCGCCGGGTCCGCCTGCTGCCGCTGCGGTGATCCTGCCTGCGGAACCGGGACTCCCTTATGGACGGGCGGCGAGGGGCCTGCTACCACCCGGACCGGCCAGACTCCGTAGCTCAGCTGGATAGAGCAGCCGCCTTCTAAGCGGCAGGTCGTAGGTTCGAGCCCTACCGGGGTCGCCACTGAAACGCCCGCTCAGTCAATGACTTAGCGGGCTTTTTCTTGCCCTGCTTCAACCCAAGGCGTGTTGCAGCGGCTTGCAACACGAATCGTTGTTTTACAACGGGTTACGGCGCGGCGTAGGCTGCTCCACGCAACACCAGCGCAACACGTTGGGGCGCAAATTCCGACGGCAGACCCGCTCTCCGACGAGGGACGTCCAGCGGGCTGGTGAGATGCAGCTGCGGTGCATGCAGAGCAAGCCGCCGCTGCTTCCAATGAGCTTGGAGGCAACGGTGAGCTACCTGGCACGCGGCAACCCGCATGCCGGAACAGTATGCCTGGCCTGCGCCGCGAAGCGTGCTCTGGCTTAGGTGATCTCAGCTTGCCATAACTCAGTCCAACGCGACGCCGCCCCAAGAGCGGTGCGACAGGGAGGGTGTTATGGCCACGATCGAAAATTTATCCAGCGTGCCAGCGAGCGCTGTCACCCAGGAAGAGCAAAAGGTACTTGCAGCCACGCTCGTAGGCACGGGCATCGAGTGGTACGACTACTTCGTCTACGCGCAAGCAGCCGGCCTCGTCCTCGGCCCGCTCTTCCTCGGTCCGATAGCGCAGGACAATCCGGCTTTAGCGCAGATCTTGTCCTTCGCCACCATTGGCGTTGCCTTCCTCTTTCGGCCCCTCGGCGCATTGGTATGCGGTCACCTCGGCGACCGGTTCGGCCGCAAAGCTACCCTCGTCATGACCCTGGTGTTGATGGGTGCGTCCACTGCGCTCATCGGGCTGCTGCCGACCTACGCGCAGATCGGTGCTTGGGCACCGGTCTTCCTGATCGTGCTGCGCATCCTGCAGGGCTTCTCCGCCGGTGGAGAGTGGGGCGGGGCAGCTCTGATGGCGGTGGAGCATGCCCCCGTCCATCGTCGCAGCCTCTTCGGTGCTTTCCCACAGGTCGGAACGCCTGTCGGCATGATCGTCGCAACCGCGACGCTGCTCATCGTGACGACGTCAATGAGCCGCGAGCAGTTCATGGCTTGGGGCTGGCGCCTGCCGTTCCTGTTCTCCATCGTGCTGATCGTCGTCGGCTTCGTCATCCGCCGGAGCGTTGAGGAATCGCCGGTTTTTGAGGCGTTGCGCCAGCGCCGCCGCGAGGCATCGGCTCCCCTGTCGATCCTGTTCCGGCACCACGCCGGAAAGGTCCTGCTCGCGGCGCTCATCTTCGTGGCCAACAACGCGGCCGGCTACCTGCTGATCGCGTTCCTGATCAGCTACGGGCAGCGTGTTCTCGGCCTGCCGGCCAACAGCGTGCTCATCGCCTGCACCCTGGCCTCTTTCGGCTGGCTCGCCTTCACGCTGCTCGGTGGCTACCTGGGCGACCGCCTCGGAAATGTGCGCACGTTCCAGCTCGGCTACGTCGCCATGGCACTTTATGCCATTCCGATGTGGTTCCTGCTCGATGGCGGCGGCATCCTGCTGTTCTTCCTCGCCGCCTTCCTGCTCACGATCCCCCTCGGACTTTCCTACGGACCTCAGGCCGCTCTCTATGCCGACATGTTCCCGGCTAACGTGCGGTATTCCGGGGTATCGATGGGCTACGCCCTCGGATCGATCCTTGGCGGAGCATTTGCCGCCACCATCGCGCAATGGCTGATCGCGACCTACGGCCAGTCCTGGCTCATAGGCGGCTACGTCGCGCTCTTGTCCATCATCTCTCTCACGGCTGCTACCCTCGCCGGGAGGTCGGCTGGAAGCGGAGCGCTCCTCGGCGACACGGTTATAGCCTAACACGCTGGCCCCAGGTCCTGCTGCTGGCATCAACCGCTGAAAGAAGTGAGCAGCTTCGGCGGTTCGGTACCGCGTCGAAGCTGCCGTGCAGACGACTAAAGGCTATCCCCCCACGCATCATCAGATGCGGCTTGGGGGGCTCCCACAGGGCGTGCATCCACTTGGATTGCCCCTTTGATCGCTCCCCCCAACGTAGCTCGGAGCAACACATGACCAAGCCTCCCATCAAGGAGCCTCTGGCAAGGTGTCAGATCTCCGATGATGCTCCGCTTCGGCTGGCCGATGCCGCCCGCCTCGCCTTTCCGGCCGGCGGGATGACGGCTGCCAGCCTTCGCCGAGAGGCCGCCAAGGGGCGCCTTACCATCGAACGGATCGCCGGGAAGGATTTCACCACGCTCGCCGCGATCGAGCGGATGCGCGAGCTGTGCCGGCTGCCGCCCAAGGAGATCTCGCACGATGCAGCATCGGGCGGTGCCGGGCCGCCAGTTGGATCTCAGAGATCGCAGGGGGCATCAGGATCTCTCGCGATGGAGGCTCTACAGCTCAAGCTGAAAGCGCTTATGGGGCCGCCGCGGCCAACTCCAACCAGAGCGGCTGGCAGGCGCGCAAAACCGCGGCCAACGACCTGATTGCGGCCTCGAGTGGTTCAGGAAAGCTGCACGGCCCACATCCGAGATCTAACCCTACCCACCTCCGATCAATCAGCCCGGAGCACCTCATGACCAAGCTCCCCATCGGTATGCTGCCTCGAGGCCTTACTCGCGAGCAGGCGGCCGAGTACTGCGGTTGCGATAGCACCGAAGCCTTCGACGCATGGGTTCGGCGCAAGATCGTTCCGCCAGCGATGCCAGGCACCCGCCGGTGGGACCGCAAGGCAATCGACCGCGCACTTGATCGCCACTCCGGCCTCGTGGAGGCTGCCGGTCAGTCGTTCGAGGAGTGGGCGGCCCAGCATGCGGACTAGGCTCAGAGGCATCAACACGGTCTCGGACGGTCTCCTGAGCGGCGCCGGATCTAACCGATGCCGCGTGCCCGCAAGTCCGCCACCGACGTCCACCCAGCCGCAAGACCCGAGCCCATGGTCACGGCATTCCTTCTGCTGGCTCAGTACGGCGGCGCGGCCGTGATCTCGATCAGCCTCGTGTGCCGGGATTATTGCTCGCACCTGACGCCCGAGGTGCTGATCCGGAAGATCTCCGTCGGCGGGATCGCCTTGCCGCTGGTCCGGATCGAGGCGAGCCAGAAGGCGGCGAAGGGCGTACATCTGGTCGACCTAGCGCGGTGGTTCGACGATCGGGTTGAGGACGCACGAAGGGAGTACCGGCAGCGGTGTGGACGGCCTTGAGCAGTCATAATTCCCATCCGGGAGAAAAGAGATGTTCTCGGGCGTGAGGACGCGAAGGCAGCCGCTGCCAGCGAATGTAGCCTGAGCAGGCTTCGTGCCCGACCTTCTGCTGCTGCCTTAGCCTAAAGTTGCGCTCTGTGATGCCGCCTCGGAATGGTGAGGTAACCGGATCTTCTTCAATCGCGCCTGAAATACCCACTCGGCCGGTCACAACCGGGCTGTGAAGCCCCGCAGCACGGGGCGACGGGGGGTTAAATGGCGCAGCAGTATCAGTCTGAGATACGCCACAGCACGGTTCGCGATCTGCTGCAGAAGGTTAAGGACGCAAATTTCGGCTATTATCTCCGGCGCATGAGGATGACGAAGATTAGAGCTTTCGAGGGAGAGGCCGTAGATTTTGAATTCCCAGTTACGGCTTTGATAGCCGCAAACGGGGGCGGTAAATCTTCCATACTAGGGGCGGCAGCGCTTGCTTATAAAAATACGAAGCCAGCAATATTTTTTCCGAAAAGTTCCCTTGGCGATAATTCGATGGCAGATTGGGGGGTCGCCTTCGAACTAGTCGACAAAGGAAAGAATCTCCACCAGCTGATACCGAGAACCGCACGCTTCAAAAACAAAAAATGGGCTCGTGATGCCGTTGCTGAAAGGCCGGTTGTATATTTCGGTATTACAAGAACAGTCCCTGCTGGCGAGAGGACAGAGTTTTAGAAGCTTGCTAGGCCGACTTATCGACATTATGGGAAAAAGATTAGCATATCGAAAGATATAATCGATCATGTCGCTAAGATACTTGGCAAAGATATATCATTTTTCCAGGTCGCTGATCTAGGGCCGGGGAAAAGCTTCTATATAGGCGGAGACGGCATTGTAAGCTATTCAGAATTTCACTTCGGTGCCGTAGAATCTTCCGTTATTAGAATGGTTTCACTGATAGAGAATACGCCGAAGAATTCGCTAATACTTATTGAGGAGATCGAGAATGGTTTACACCCAGTTGCAGTGCGAAGGATGGTCGAGTATCTGATTGACGCTGCTGATCGTAGGTCCGTTCAGTCTGTTTTCACCACCCATTCTGAAGATGCCCTCTTACCGCTTCCGTCGGAGGCAATATGGTATGCAATCGAAGGCAAAGTACGACAAGGCAAAATATCAATTGATGCCTTGCGAGCGATGACGGGAAAAGTTGAAGAGGGTCTTGCTATATTTGTGGAGAACGATTTTGCAAAAAGCGTTGTTGAGAATATAATCAGAAGATTCACGCCAGATATTTTCGATATGATCGGAGTTTATGCTGTAAGTGGCCAGTCTCAGGCTTATAATATACATCTGCATCATATGCGCGATCCATCAGTGAGACAGCTGAAATCGATATGCATTCTTGATGGAGACAGCATTCATCAGGAGGATGTGGATCAAAGTATAATAAAACTCCCTGGAAATGTCCCAGAATCAGAGATATTCGATTATGTTCACGATAATATTGATCAGTTATCAATGCTTGTTGCAGCCGGACTTCACCTATCTCCAGAAAAAGACGAAATGGTGAAGAAGGTTGTTAAAGATGTTGCTCTGACAAACAGGGACTCCCATCTATTGTTCAACCAAATTGGTCAAAAAGCTGGTCTTATATCAAGCAACATAGTTGCATCAGCTTTCATAAATTTATGGATGCAGGCGAATATCGGAAAAATCGAACCGATTGCACGTATAGTTCGAAACACGATCGAACTCAAATAATCTGGCTTAATGTGCTTATGGTATGGGGTGGGCGGGTAAATCGACAGCTTGCCTCCCTCATTAACGTAGAGCTTCAGCCATTGGCAGCCTTGCCCTGTTCCGCCAATCCCGCGCACACCATCAGCCAGCCACCCGGCGGTAGGCCACCCGGTCATTATCCCGGTTGCGGGTCTTCTCCGCATGGTGGGCCCGGATAGCGCTGACGTTGATGGCCTCACTCGTCGTGCCGATCAGGATGCAATGGTCAGCTTCAAGGGAGCGGGTAAGACCGCCACATGAACGCTCCTACCCCTACCATCTTCGTCTGGGATCGCGGCCTTGCCAGTCTGTCTCTGGGCGTAGTGCCCTGCCACGGCATGCGCGAGCAGGAGTGGTGCGAGACCCACTACCGCTGCACCAAGTTTGTCGAACGGTTGGGCATGCAGGCGCACGCGGCGGGGTAGGACGCGCTGCGGCTGTTCGGCGTCGGCCCGGAGACCGGCGCGCTGTAGGGGGATTTCTGCGACGCCGCTGGCCCGTGACGTGACTGAGGTCACGGACGAGTGGATAGGGATCGTGAATGGGCGCGTGTTCCGGCTACATCCAGTGAAGTTGGTGGGCATGATCCCGGTGTAGGAGGCGAAGCGATGAAGACGGGAGGCAACCTGTTCCGCGAAGGCCTTCTCACCCCCCGAAGCGATAGACGCCGCGATCTCGGCCTACCTCTCCGATCCGTCGAAGCTGGCGGTAGTCTAGTGCACTGACGCCTTCAAAAGGTACACCGCGCATCGAAATTCACCGGCGAATGCAGGCGGTTAGCAAGCGCCTACGTGGCTCGTTCGTCGGTGTCAGTGCACTGGATCGGCGACAAGCGCCTCGACGGGGCGGCGGCCGTCTTAGCGAACGCCTACAGCACTGAGGTGCTGGCCCGGGAGGATGTGACGGCGCTGCAGCGGCGGAATGCGGTCAAGACGGCGATCCTGCCGGCACCGATAGGATGACAGATGCACTCAAAAATGCTCAAGATTGTAGTTGGAATGCAGGCCTTGCTTTTGATCTCTCTTGCGGGTGCCTACCTCCACCTTTCATCTCAGATAAGCAGGGCTGTAAACCGTGCAAATAGTGCCGAAGCGGCCTCAGAGGCGGCTTCTCACCGAATTTGGGAGATAACCGGAGGTAGGCAGACCGTGAAGTGCTCGCCAAGGTGACCTACCCCTTGCTAATCCGGCGCCAGGCTAAGTCATCGCCGGGGGGCGCACGACTTGTCCGGCCCGATAATCTTGTTGACCGGCTGGGTTGATCTGGGTTTTATGGGTAAGTAAAGTCGGTCGGCGGTCGTTCTTGAGATTGTTTTACGCGTCGCCAATCCGCAACCGATGCGTTAGGGATGTCTAGTATGGACGAGAGTTTCGAAGTTGTCGATGAAGATAGCGAGCCGTCGTTCGGAGACTGGCTGAAGGGAGAAATGCATAATCAAAATATTTAAATACCTGAGTTGGTAGCTAGAACAGGTATATCTTATGCTGGTATTTGAAATATTGCAAACAACAAGACTAAGGCACCGCGCCCTGAAACGCGTGATAAACTTGCAGCTGCCTTGAATAGGCATGTTCCTGAGGCAGTTGAACAACAAATTGAGAAAGATGCTATCACGGTCCCCGGTCTTTCATGGGCTGATTTTACTCCTAGCGATTTACAAACAATTCCGCAGCTAGGAGGTGTGTATGTATTCTATGATACTACAGATCGTCCGGTTTATGTTGGAATTTCTAAAACAAACGTCAGACGTCGCGTCAAAGATCACCAGACCCGTTTCTGGTTCAAGGATCCGCTTGTAGTAAGAGGGGCATTTCTAGAAATACCAGATCCTGAATTATGTGCAAAAATTGAGGCTATTTTGATTAAGTTCCTTGGTAAGCATGCCCTGTTGAATGTCAAAGGCGCCACAAAGGATCTTGATGATTAAATATTGCTGGACGAACTTGTGTTGCCGCCATCGCCATAGTGCACGGAGCGACTGGTAGAATCGCCTGCACTTCCGGATCCTCCCTAAAACCGCGTCGTGAACCGCGACAGGATAATCGCGGCAAGCGGCGTAGTGGCTGTCATCACGCGTCCTGACGTGAGCCTCGCGCCACCTCAGCCATCATCTCGCCCGCGAGCGGACGCTGCAATTGCAGCGCCTCCTCGGCCGGCGCTTCAAGCCACGTGCGCCACTCCTCCGCTGTGGTGAGCAACACCGGCATCGCCTTCGGATGGACAGGCCCGACCACCCCGTTCGCCTCGGTCATCAGAAACGAGAACAGGCGATGCTCCTCCTCGACGGGTTCGTCCCGTTTCGGCCCGCGCACGCCCGTCCAGGGCCTCCAGATGCCCGCGAAGGCGAACAGGGGCCGGCTCTCGTCGAGGGCGAACCAAACAGGTGTCTTGCGGGGCTTGGTGTCGGCGTACTCGCTGAACGAGGTTACGGGCACCAGGCAGCGGTGCGCTGGCTTGAGCCAGGGGCGCCAGTAGGGCGAGGCGACGTTGCGCACGTTGGTGACCGGCTGCGTGCCGACCTTCGGCGGTGGCGGAAAGCCCCAGCGCATCATCGTCAGCACCCGCTCACCATCGGCGACATGCACGACGGGCGCCATCTGGTCAGGGAAGATCCCGGGCAGCGGCGGCAGGTTGCCGGCCTCGTCGCGATCGACCGCGAAGGTGCGCCGGATCTCGTCCTGGGAGCGGGCGGAGCTGTAGAGGTTGCACATGGCCAGAACCGTAGCCCATCGGGCCTTCCCCATTCCTTGATACGGAGTGGGAGGACGGGAAAACATCCAATCTGGATAACTACCGCTATCGAACGGCGTGAACAGGGACGACGTGGCCGCTCGTAAGCTCGGCAGAGTATGGGCATTGGAGCTTCGTGTTCGCCACTCCCACTTTTACGTCTTGAGCGACCACGACGGCAGTTCGGTGAAATTCGATTCCTGCCTAATATTAAATTTATTGTTGATAATAATGCATTTTCGAAGCGGCATCAAAGTAATCGTCGTCGTTTTTGGGAGCTTCCCGTGTAGCATCCACGCTAGTCAGAATTGCCGCATGGTCAAGCAATCGAGCTCCGACAGAGAATCATAAGCAAAATTTTAATAAAATTAACCCATGTTCGCGCAGGTTCTACGATCTTGTAGATGTCGGTTCGATTGGCGGAACGAGTGATGGGTTTTAGAATTTTGTCGCCGAAGATCGGCACGACCCTTCAGGCCCTGCTCGGATCGATGGCCGTCCTGGTCGTAGTAGCAGCCGGAGCTCCGATCTACGGCGACATCTCAAAGCTGCGCGACAGCACCCGCGCGGCGCGCGTAGCCGACACTGGGTATGAGGTCTTCGCTGCACTCCAGAACACCCGTACCCAACGTGGGCCCATTCGCGTCGCCCTGGAAGCACGACAGCCCGCATCCGAGGCGCTTCTCGCGACGCTCGTCACAGCACGCCAGAAAGCCGACCCCGCACTCTCCCGCGTCGTCGAACTCTGCGGGCAGTTCGACTGCACGAGGGGGCGGCCTGAGATCGCCGCAGGCCTCGCCGAAAGTATCGCGAAGTTCTCCAGCTTGCGTGGAGAGGCTGACACCGCACTCATGGTGCCGCTGGAGAAGCGGCCCTCAGGCCTGAGCAAAGCTTACGCTGCCGCAGCCACCGACGTGATCGATCGGCTGGAGGCGATATCGATCGCCTTGGGCGAGGCCATCCGTATAGCCGACACAACGACGGCTGAGTTTATGGCCATCAAGCAAGCAGCTTGGCTTGCCCGCGACGGGGTTGGCCTGGAGCGCACGATCTTAGCCGAAGTGCGCAGCAAGGGCGAACTCACGCCGGACCTGGATCGCAAGATGGCCGAGCTGCGCGGCCGCGCGCTGGTGAACTGGTCAGTGCTCAACGAACTCGTCGCGCGGCCCGGGGTCCCGGCCGAGCTAGTAGATCTTACGAATGCGGCGAAGAGCGTGACATTCGGCACCTACGAGCGCGTGCGCAAGACAGCCTTTGACGATGCTGCCGCCAAGCGTGCCCCGGGCATCGGCAACGACGAGCTGGACCGCCTAGGCAATCAGGGTTTAGAAGCCCTTACTGCCATCTCGAATGCCGCTATGGCATTGGCGCGGCAGCACGCGCAGATCCGGCGTTCTGAGGCAACGGCAAGGCTTGCTGGTGGGGTCGGACTGCTTGCCGTTGCGCTCGTCCTCACCCTCGTCGGGTTCGTCATCGTGCGCTGGCGGGTGATTGGCCCGATCGGACGGATGACAAAAACGATGCGCCGCCTTGCTAGTGGCGATCTCGCAGTATCTGTCGAGGGCACCGGGCGCCGCGACGAGGTCGGCGAGATGGCCGCCGCCGTGCAGGTGTTCAAGGACGGCTTGATCCGCTCGCGGGAACTGGAGGAGGAGACTGTGCTCGCCCGCGCCTCTGCCGAGGAGCAGCGCCGCGCCGGCATGCGTCAGATGGCCGACGCCTTCGAGCAGGCAGTTGGCAGCATTGTCGGCCAAGTATCGGCTTCGGCGGTCGAGCTCCAAGCCACAGCTCAGACCATGACTGCGACCGCGACGCAGACCGCCGCGCAGTCCACTGCCGTGGCGGCCGCTGCCGGGGAAGCCTCATCGAATGTGGGCACCGTGGCCGCGGCGGCGGAGGAGCTTGGCGCCTCAGTCCAAGAGATCGGCCGCCAAGTCGACAGCTCGGCCCGCCTCGCCCAGGCCGCCGTCGCGGAGGCCGGGCAGACCGCCCACCAAGTCCGTGCGTTGACCGAGGCCACCGCACGCATCGGCGACGTGGTTGGGCTGATCTCGTCGATCGCCGCGCAGACCAACCTGCTGGCGCTTAACGCCACCATTGAGGCAGCCCGGGCCGGGGCGGCTGGCCGCGGCTTCGCCGTGGTGGCAGCGGAGGTGAAGGAGCTCGCCGGCCAGACCGCGAAGGCAACCGAGGAGATCACCGGGCAGATCGCGGCGATCCAGGCCTCCACCGGCCAGGCGGCTGGCGCAATCGGCAAGATCTCCGCGCGGATCGAGGAGATCTCGAGCGTGGCGACCTCGATCGCCGCAGCGGTGGAGGAGCAGGGCGCGGCGACGCAGGAGATTGTGCGCAACGTCTCCCAAGCAGCGGCCGGCACCGGCGAGGTCACTGGCAACATCGCCGGGGTGGCGAGTGCCGCGGAGGAGACGGGCGCTGCGGCGAGCCAGGTGCTGGGGGCTGCAAGCGAGCTGTCGCGCCAGTCCGAGTACCTCTCGGTCGAGGTGGCGAGCTTCCTCGACACCGTGCGGGCGGCATAAAAGGCAAAGGCGTGGCCCGTGATCAATGCACTGCGGACACGCTCGGTACTTCACTCAACCGCGTCGTGAACCGCGGTGTGCACATCTCGAACTACGTCGACCAGGTGCGCTTCTCGACGAGCCCCGCCCGCGCCGGAACCACGACACCACGCCTGAACCATCTGGGGATCGAGGCGCACCTCGAATGCTCGGCTACCGGCTGCGCCAGCACTAATGACGCCACCGCTGCGTCTGGTGCCGCCCCTGGTGTCGGCTCGGGACGTTAATCCCTTCAGATCCGTTGACGGCAAGACACGCTTGACCTGCGTGCTCATCACGGTAGAAATCGCGGTGACAGCCGAGACGTCGGACGTATCACGTCCGATCCTCATTCACTGAAATCGGCACATGTGTCTTTAGGTCATCAATGGCGACGCCCCGTCGTCTTACGATCGTCACTGGCTTCGTGCGACGCAACGGCGACTGATCTCTCGTGCTCAGGAGGCGACCATCCCCGAGGCAACGATGTCGAGCGTGCCCTCGCGGCCGCGCGCCCTCGCCGGTCTAATCGCCACCACCGTGCTTCTGCCGCTGATCATCCTGCTCGTGGGCCTGTGGGAGCGGCAGCGCAGCGCCGACGACTGGGCCGAGTTCGCGGCCGAGCACGATCGCCTCGCCCGGGTTGTGACGGATCTCGAGGCGCGCACGCCGCGCGATGGGCGGCCCGACTACCGTCTGCAGTTCCGCCACGACGGCAGGAACTACGGTGGGCCCCTCGCCGTGCTGAAGGCGCGCGAGGCCCGGGACGGGGCCGGAACGCTCGTTGCGGTGATGGACTGGCGCCGGTGGCTGCCGCCGGTCGCGATCGCGGGCGGGGGGATCGCCGCCGGGCTCTCCTTCCTCGTGCTGCTGGCCGGGGCGTCCCTCGCGCGGCTCGGGCGCGGCTCGCGCGACGCGCTGGTGCGCGGCTTCTCGCTGGTGCGCCGCGTGCTGCCGACGGTGCTCGCGGCCCAGATCCTGGCGGCGACCGCCGGCTTCGTCGCCGTCGTCGCCTTCGAGGCGGGACTGCTGCTCCAGGGCGGCCTCTCCAGCGACGGGATGAGGCTCCTGGGCGCCGCCGCCATCGTGGTCGGTGCCACGGTCCTGGCGGCGGGCGGTGCCCTCCTCGGCCTGCGCCGTGCGCTCGACGCCTTCGAGCCCAACCCACTGCCGATCCTCGGACGGCCCATCGCGCCCGCTGAGGCGCCGGGCCTGTGGCGTCTCGTCGAGGGGCTCGCCGAGCGGATGGGAGCGCTGAAGCCCGAGGCCATGGTCGTCGGTCTGACGGAAGGGTTCTTCGTCACCGCCGGGCCGGTGGTGCTGGAGCCCGGCGGCGCGCGGCTCTCGGGCCGCATCCTCTACTTGCCGCTGCCGCATCTCGCCCTGATGCGCGGCGACGAGGTCGCGGCGATCATCGCCCACGAGCTTGCCCATTACGCCGGCGGCGACACCGCCTACAGCCAGCGCTTCCTGCCGATCTATGCCGGGGTCGCGCGCTCGCTCGACGCGGTGGCGGCGCGCGAGCGACACGCCCTCGGCCTGCTCGGCCCATCGCTGCGGCTCGGCCGCTTCGTGATGGAGCGCTTCCACCTAGCCGTGCGGCACTGGAGCCGGGTGCGGGAGTTCGCTGCCGACGCCGCGGGAGCAGGCGTGACCTCGAACGAGGCGGCGGCGCGGGCGCTCCTGCGCAGTGGCGCGGTCGCCCCCCGCATCGCCGAGACCCTCGCCGCAGCGGCCGAGGCGCCGGACGCGGCACCGCCCGACCTCGTGGCCGCCGTGCTCGCGCGCGCCGTCGCCTGCGGCCTCGACGACCCGGCTCTCCACCTGGAGGCCGAGCAGGCCCACCCGACCGACACCCATCCGACGACCCGGGAGCGCGTCGCCGCTCTCGGCCAGGCGCTCGGCCCAGACCTCCTGAGCGCCGCCGCCCTCACTCCGCCGCCCCACGCCATCGGACAGCTCGCCGCCTACTTCGCCGACCCTGCCGGCCTGTGCCGGGCAGCGAGCGCAGACTTCCTCGGCGCGATGCGCGAGCGCGACGCGGCGTTCCGTGCCCATCTGGAAGCGACCGCCGCCGAGGTTGGTACCGAGGAGCGGGTGCTGCGTGCGAACTACCGCCCCCGCGGCTTCGTGCTGGCGGTGGCCGGCGGCCTCTTCGCCGTGGTGGCCCTGGTCGTGGCGGTGCTCGGCATCCCCGGGATCCTGCCTCGGGAGGCCAACGTTATCCTCGCCACGGCGCTCGGCATTGCCATCCTGATGGGCGGGGCCGGAGCCTTTGTCCTATCGCGGGGCGAGCCCGTCATCCTGGTTCTGAAGTCCGAAGGCCTGGCCGCGCCTGGGCTCGACCGGACGATCGCCTGGGACGACATCGCCGACCTCGACCTGACCGGGAACCATAGCGGCATCGTCATGCGCGTGCTGCTGCCGCCAGCCGTGCCCTGGCCCGAGCGGCGACGTGGCCGCCCCGTCGTGAAGCTCGATCCCAAGCGCCGCATCGTCACGCTGCCGCTTCCGATGCCACGCGGGATGAACCCGCAGGGCTTCGCCGATCTGATCGCCACCTACCAGGCGGCAGCGCGAGCCCGGATGATCCTCGAGGGGACCACGCCCGCAACCGAGCCCGCCTAACGAACCGCGAGAGGATCCATGACTGGAACGCCTGAGAACACCTCGTCCTACCGCCCTGACGCCCTGCGGCTGCCGCCCCGCGAGCACGGATGGATCAACACCTTCTGGATCTTGTTCGGTGTGGTGGCGCTCGGGGGCATCCTGGTTGCCTGTGCGATCTACACGGCGCCGGCCGTGATGTCGGACTGGCAGGTCCGTGCCGCGGCTCAGCCCGCCACGAACGCCCGGGTGAGCGAGGGTAAGTGCAGCGCCAAGCTCGTCATCCACATCTGCGACGCGACCCTCGCCCTGCGCACGCCCACCGGAACGGTGACGCGGCGGGTGAACTACGTGTTCACCGGTCTCCATGCCGGTGACTACCGCGTCGGGGTGATGGCCGACCCGGCCCGGCCGGACCTCGTCACCACCGATCTCGGCCTCGAACGGCTCTGGAACCGGACGATCACCCTTCTGGTGGGCATGGGTGCGATCGCGGCCTGCATCTTCGGGGCGCTGCTCTCGCTCCTCCGCAATCGGCGCACGGCATAATCCCAGTACTGGCGGCTCGTGACGGCGAAAACGAGACTGCACGGCGCACGCCCCATTGAGCGCTGAAAGATGCGGCTGCTCACCTCTGGTCGGACGCGTCCGATAGGGGTTCATCATGAGGAGTTCGGACACATGATCATCTGGTCGGGCTGGGGCATGCTCTCGGCGCTCATCGCGGCGGCGGGCCTCGTCGGCAGTGTGCTCCTCGATCCGGCGCTCGCGCGCACCGGTATCCCGACGCCGACCGGGGTGGTCCTCGTCTGGATCGCTGCAGCGACCTTCAATTGGTGGCTCGGCACTCGGCTCAACAACCGCCCAGGTCGCGAACTCGTCGATCCGCGCACGGGACAGATCGTGATCCTGCGCCGGCGCCACACCTTGTTCTGGATCCCGATGCAGTACTACTCCGTGCTCATGGTGCTGCTCGGCGCGCTATCGGTGCTCGGCGCCATGCATGGCAGCTCTCCTGGACGCAAGGCCGGCCAAGCCGCACGGGCCTCTGTCCCCGCTGCCGGCGCCCTGATCCTCGCTGCTTTGCCGGACACAACGCCTCCCGCGTGGCCACAAGAGCGCCGCGAAGCCGGATGGACGTCCATGAGCGGCAGAGGCTGAATCAGCGTGCGCTCCGCCTCTCGCCTTCCGGAACGCTGGTTCAACCTTGTTCTCTGGCTCATCGCCCTCGCGTTTGCGGTCTTCCTGATCGGTCTGGGGTCGCTCGTGGTCGGCGACCTGCCACAGGTTGAGCAGCGCTACACCCTGGACCAGTTCCTCGACCGTGATCCCGCCGCGGCCTCGGCCGAGAGCCTGAAGCGCCTCCAGCGTGAGCAGGAGGATGTCGGACGTCGGGTCGAGCAAGCCCGCCTCGCTCTCGAGGCGGCGCAGTCAGCGTCCCGCGCTGCCCGCGAGACCTTCGGCAATTGGCTGCAGACCCGTGATGCGACCCAGCGCGTCGATCAGGATCCAGGCCTGATCGCGCGTACGGAGCAGCTCGACCGGCTCAAGGCGGGCGAGCGTGCGGTGGAGGAGCAACTCGACGATCTGAACAGGTCGATGCTGGCGCTCGCCGACCAGGAGACAGCGCAGCGGCGGATCGACCAGGATCTTCGTGCCGCCGCACAGGAGAGGCTCGATACCGCCGAGCGGGGACAGGAACTGCGGGTCTTTGCCTATCGCTTGGCACTGACCCTGCCGCTGCTCGCCATCGCAGGCTGGCTCCTGGTGAAGCGGCGGCACACGCGCAACTGGCCGTTCGTGTGGGGCTTTGCCCTGGCCGCAGCGTTCGCCTTTTTCGTCGAGCTCGTACCGTATCTGCCGAGCTACGGCGGCTACGTGCAGTACGGGGTTGGCGTCGTCCTAACTCTGGTCCTCGGCCGCGCCGCCATTAACGCTCTGCAGGCCTATCAGGAGCGGCAGCGCGCGGCGGAAGCACGACCAAACGAGGAGCGTCGCACGCACATCGCGGCCGACCAAGCGCTACAACGTCTGGCCAAGCAGGTGTGTCCCGGCTGCGAACGGCCGGTGAACTTGGCGAACCCCGAAGCAAACTTCTGTCCGCACTGCGGCATCGGCCTGTACGAGCGATGCTCCTCATGCAGTCACCGCAAGAGCACCTTCGAGCGATTCTGCTACGCCTGCGGGGCACCGAACCAAGCCGATGTCAGCGTGTAAGCCTCGCACTGCAAGCCAGGCCGCGTGAAGGGAAATGGATCATCGACCAGAAGTCGGTCCGGCGACAGTGAGCCTGTGGCAGCCCATATGGTATCTGGCGCGGAGGCCCAGTGATGGAGCCGTCCTGGCGCACCAGTGGTCAGCTGACGAGCTCGCGGTTGATGATGCGACACCGGCCCGGCGGTTGAGTGAGGTGAGGACGGCGATCCTGCTGGCGCCGCTGGGGTGACACAATCAATCAAATATTACAGAAATGCGCCCAAATATCGAGTGCGCAACCCACTCACCTCCGGCAGGCTTATGCTGCCTACTTCAAGATGAGGGGTGCGCCCACGCCGATCAGCTCCACCACGATCACAACCTAGGCGTGGGTGCCTTCTTTCTCCATCTTATAACGGCTACCTAATCCGGATCGCCCGCCCCCGTCTTGGGTTCAGGGGACTACATCCCGCCAAGCAGCATACTGATCGATCGGATCGACAACCGGCTGGGGTATGTCGACCGTCTCGACGATGACCTCCCCGTTCGGTCGGACGATGACACGGACCACTGGCAGGCCGGCATCCTGGACCGCCCGGATCGCTCGGGTGATGTCGGCTTGGGTCACAGGCGCTGCGCGGCGGCCCATGGTTCAGAGCTCCTCATGTGCTGTGGCGATTGCAGGCGGCGGGCATCCGGAAAAGAGAGGGTGAGGCGGTGAGGCGCAACCCACGCAGGGCCTACGATGAGCAGGGCCGCGAGATCGCGCCGCCGACCGTGGGCGATGCCAGGGCTGAGGGTGAGACCACCGCCGCCGTCACCTGCCACAGTTGCCGCCGGCACGTCATCATCACCACAGACCGGTTTCCGGCCTGGCTGCCATTCCCCGACATCGCCCTGAGGCTCCGGTGCTCAGGCTGCGGCAGCCGCGACGTGTCGGTCATGAAGGACATCCAGGCGCACTATGCGCATGCCCACGCCGAAACCGGGTGGCGCATGTAGTCGGCCGGCCCGCTGCCAGAGAGCTACAGCGTCGTCGGTCTGGACGTGCCGTGGCCGGATCGGTGGAGCGCAATCAGCAAAAGGCCCGCACCGGGGTGAACCGGGCGGGCCGAAGGAATTTGGAGTTCCAGTGCGCCTCTCGACGCAAGCTGAATGTGCCTGGCGGCAGAGGCTGCGTCGTCCCTCAGATGAGGGATGCAGCCCGGAACGAAAAGGCCCCGCTCGGCGGCTGCCGGCGGGGCTGAAGGCGGGCTTCTGGGGACCATGAAGATCTGCCGGACAACCAACCGGCTGCCTCGCGGTTCCAGCCTTAGTCGTTGGCGCCGCTCGCCATCATGGCTATTTCCCTGAGCCGCACCCCGGCTCCGATCATCACGGCGCCGCGCCAGATCTCGACGTCCGCCGCAGGGATGCCCCCAGCTATCAGCCCCGCCGCCGCAGCCGACAGTCGCCGGTCGAGCTCCATCTCGGCGACTACGACCGGATCGTGGGTCGTGCTCCGAAGTCCGACCGCGGCCGCTGTGTCCGCCAGTTCGCGCCCGGCGGCCATGCCCTCGTCGATCAGCATCTCGCGCGTCGCCATCAGTAAGGGCCCATCCGACGAAGGGTCTCGACCCGTTCAAAGTGGGTCCGGTCTCGCTCCTGGTTGTTCGCGGCGATGGCTTGCGTCAGGGCCGCGCGGACCTGCGCCTCGGTCAGGTTCGAGCCGCTGAGGTCGAAGCTGTAGGAGCGGGCGTCGGTCATGGCCGGGTTCTGGTTCGACGGCGCGCCGGTCATCGCCACCGGGATGCGCCGGCCGTCGGGCAGCGGCACGAAAGCTTCCGGCCCGCGCCCCTCGCCAAACAGCGCCAGCTGAGGCGAATTTGCGATCCCGCCGGTGGCGTAGCGATGGAGCGGCAGTGCGCCCCCGCTGGTCATGATCCCGCCGTCGGCGAACTTCGGCATCCAGGACGAGGCGCCGCCCAGCAAGCTGCCGAGCAGCCCTGCGCCCCCGCTCTTGCCGCCGCCGAAGAGCAAGCCGCCGAGCATGTCCGTGCCGACGTTGATCGCCTTGTCGGCGAACCGGTTGAGCACCTGAGAAAATGCGGTCGCAGCCGTGGCGCCTCGACTGAGGCTCGAGACCACACCGCCGAAGGTCTCTTGGAAGGTTGCCCGGCCTTCCTTCAGCATGTCGATCTCGCGGATCCGGCCGATCGCGGCCTGCGCCGGATCCGAGGTCGTGTCGCCATAGGCCGCGCGGACCCGGGCGAACGCGGACTGGTCACCGGCGGAGCGGCCGAGTTGCTCGCGCTCGAATTCGAGATCTCGGCCGAGGCGGGTATCTGCAAGGGCGCGGTTCGCCGCGGCCATGCCGCCGGCGACGCGCTCGATCTGGGCTCGGTAGGCATCGGTGACGGGGATGCCTTGCCGCTCGGCGTCCGCCAGCATCTGCTGCGCCCGCGTGGCGGCGTCGTAGGCCTCGCCGTTGCGGCCGAGAAGGCGGTTCGCGATCTCGAGGCTCTGGCGCTCGCTCTCCAGCCGGTCCGTGCGCGCCTTCTGCGCCTTCGCCAGTTCCGTGGCCTGCGGCGTCGCCGTTAGGATCTTGGCGATGTAGTTCTGCGTCTCGGCCGGCAGGCGGCTGATGTCCCCGCCCACGCTGTTCACGCGGCCCGGGCCGGCGTTGTAGTCGGCCAGCGCCAGGGCCTCGTTGCCCTTCCGCCGGTCGAGGGAGCGCCGGAGGTAGAGCGCCGCGGCGTCGATCGACTGCTCCGGGTTGATCGGGTCGATCCCGTACTCCGCCGCGGTCTTCGGCATGAACTGCATGATGCCGATGGCGCCGGCCGAGCTGCGCTTCCGACCCGAGACGACCCGGGGATCGAAGTTGCCACTCTCCTGCGCCCCCACGGACGCCAGGAAGCTCGGGTCCAGCCCCTGCGCGATGGCGGCCTGGTAGATCCGATCCCGGTAGGCGTCCGGGACGTCACGAATGTTGGTCCGGTAGCTGCCCGTGGTCTAGTAGGTGGTCTTCTGGAGGGTGTCGAGCTCGACGCTCCGGGCCCGCCGCAGGCCCGCGAGCTCGCGGCTGTCCGCGGTGCGCTCCAGCTGGTCGAACCTGTCCTTGATCTCCGCTGCGGCCTTGGCCGAGGAGGAGTAGCCGACGGTCTTGTTCGCGGGGTCAGCCGCCCGGTTCATCGCGGCCACGGCCTTGCTGCCGAACTTGTCCACGTCCTCGGTGAGGGCCTGGAACGACCGGCTCAAGTTGCCGACGGCCGTATTCGCGTTGTAGAGGCCGACGATGTCGAGGTTGAACTTGGCGGGTTCGGCGATGGCCTTTTTGAGTTGCTCGATATTGTCCTGGAGCTTCTTGATCTCCGCCTGGTCCGGCTGGGTCGAGCGGATCGAGTTACCGATCGTGATGGAGTTGCGGGCCGCCTCGCGTTGCTCCTGCTGCTGCCGGATCTTCTCCGCCTGCGCCGACAGCTTGTCGAACGCCGACTGGGCCCTCTCCACGTCCTTGGATGAGAACAGGCCGAAGCCACCCTCCGCCGCGACCTGGGCATTCTCCAGGGTGCGCCGGGCCGCCGCGATCTGCTCCTCGAGGGAGCCACCGGTAACAACCCGGTCGACCTGTCGCCCGATCTTGTCCCAGATGTCGCCGATCGTGGTCCCGACGGTCTCGGTGACGCGGCCCCACCCCGACATGGTGTCGGTCGCCTTGGTGAGGCTGCCGGAATAGGCCTCCATCAGGGCGCGCTGCGCGCTGAGCTGGTCGCCCTGCGCCTGGAGCCGCTGGATCGTCTCGCGGGTCGTGTCGTTCAGGAAGCCGAGGCGCTCATTCAGAGCGTCGGCGCCCTTCGTCGGGTCCGCGAAGGCCTCGGCGAGCATCCTCGCGGCGTCGGGCACGTCCTGCCCGGTCGTGGCCGCGAAATCCTTGGTGGTGCGGATCAGGCCCGTGATCGTCTCGGCGCCGATGCGGCCGGTCGCGGCGTAGCCAGTCGCGAGCTCGCGCGCCGATCTGGTCGAGACGCCTCCCGCGCTGGCGTTCGCCGCGGCGAGCTCTGCGATCTGGCCGGCCGTGACGCCGGAGGCGCGCCCGACGCCGAGAAGGGCCTTCTCGGTCTCTCGCTGCGACGAGGCGTAGGACATGCCCGCGGCGGCGGCCGCGACGCCAGCGGTCGCCAGGGCGCCCAAGGCTCCGCCTGCGATCCCGACACGCGCTGCCAGGCCGGCGGCCGCCTCCTGCGCGGCTGCGAACGCGCCCTTGATGCTCGCGCCGCCTGGGCCGGCAAAGACCTGCGCGATCTGTGGGCCCTGCTGCAGCGCCACCGTTGTAAGATTGGAGCCGCTCCCGAGGCTGCTGACGATGTCGCTGCCCTGGTACAGGAGGTTCTGGATCTGGTCGCCGCGAAGTCGGTTGTTCGAATTCGCCCCACCGCCCGCCGCCGCAGCCCCATATTTCGCCTGGATCTTAGCGATTGCATCCGCGTAGGCGCTCGCGCTGATCTTGCCTTGCTGGTGTGCACGGTCAACCGCCGCGGTGGCCTTCTCAAGCTGCACCTGTGCTCGGTAGGCGTCATCCACCTTCTGCCGCACCCGATCGTACGCGGTCATGGCCGACAGCTGCCGGCGGGCCGAGGTCTCTGTGGCGATCGCGATCCCGTCGACGGATTTCGCCGCGCCGTCCGCGGCCTGGCCGAGGGCCCGCACCTTCGCGGTGGCCTCCTCGGTGCCGAGGGCGCGAGCCTCGATGCTGATGGTGCGAACGGTGGAGATGCTGACCATGGCGACTGCCTCTCAAGGGAGGGCGCCCCCGGTGGCGGCACGCTTGGCGGTCGTGCGCCACCGGGGGCGTCGTGCCGGCCACGCCCCTAGGACCAGGGGCCGCTCGGCTCAGGGTGTTGTTCCGGGCACCGCCCTGTGGCCCGCGCCAGGGATGCATGGCTAGGGATGCATGACCCAGCGGTCCTGCCGGGACCAAGACGGACCGGCGGGAATTCGATCAGGAGGCGCGACGCCTCAGCAGCAGCCTTCAGGGCGGCGAGAGGTCGGCGTCAGGGCCGAGCGTCGGCCCCGTCCATCTCCTCCGCCAAGCGCTCCAGGTGCTCCCGCAGAGCCTCGGCCGGCATCAGGCGCCCTAGATGCGCTACGCCCGCGGCGAGCATCGCCAGGCCGACCACCCTCGCGTCGATCCCCGGGCCGATCAGGCGCTCCCCGGCGATGACGATGCTGTTCATGGCGTGCCGCAGGGCGGGGTTCTGGTTGTCGTTCACGGCGGGCTCCTGCTCGTGAGGCGCGGCGCGGTCGACGGGGATTTCGCGACAGGCTGCGCGAAAATCACAACAGCTTGAACCGTCAGGGAAAACAGCCTGGAAGCACCCCTCCCGAAACGAGGGCTCTTGGATTTTTGACACGGGAAAATTCAGGTTCGGCCACAAAAAATGCGCGCGTAATACCCATTGCGGTAAATGCCCCTCAACCTCCCAGACTTTCGACCCTACCCCTCCCCCTCGACGTCAGGGGCGGTCCCGGTAGGCATCCGGCCCAGGAATGGTCCAGGCTGGCCGTGGGCGGGCTCGGTGGTGCGAGGGGTCCCTCTTGGCCTGAGAGGCTGATGGGCTTCCCTGGCCGTCCTGATCGATTGGTCATGCTGCCAAGGGGGCAGGGCAGCGAGATGGGCGGCCCCGCCGTCAGGCTAGCGGTCTGCATGACGTATGAACCGCGTTCACCTCAGACCGTGTCGGTAAGCTCGGGCGTCGGCGGTCTTTGCGCCGTGACATGACCCGCATCTGCACCTCGAGTTGTCGAGGTCGTAGGGGGCGCCACCGTCGGATCGCTCGATGACATGGTCTGCGTACAGCATCACACCGCCCTTGCCGCCTTGGGTGGATTCAAGTGGTCGTCGCAACGGCTTGGCGGAGGGCGGCTGTGATGGCAGGTCGGCGGCGTTCGGATCGGTGTCTTCGAGAGAAGTTGCGGTCACCGGGTCGTCCCGGGGTTGGTTTACGCGTGACGCGGCGGGAGTTCTGGGCGTTCATCGCCCAAGGTCTCTCCAGCGAGGACGCAGCGATGAAGGTCGGGATCTCGCCACCGGTCGGCTCGCGATGGTTCCGAACAGCAGGCGGAATGGCACCGTCTCATCTGTCACCATCATCCAAGTCACCTTCTACGCGCTATCTGTCGTTCGCGGAGCGTGAGGAGATCGCGATACTGCAGGCGCAAGGTCATGGGGTCCGGGAAGTCTCCCGGCGTCTGGGGCGGGCGGCGTCGACCATCTCGCGCGAGTTGCGGCGCAATGCAGCGACCCGCAGTGGCGGCTTGGACTATCGCGCGACGACGGCGCAGTGGCACGCTGAACGTGCGGCACGCCGGCCCAAACCCGCAAAGCTGGTGGGGAACACCGCGCTACGGACCTACGTGCAGGAACGGCTCGCCGGCGCTGTCGCGACACCGGGCGGGAGCGTTCTGCCTGGACCGAGCGTTGCCTGGAAGGGACGGCGGCACGGGCGACGCCAGAGCCGGCGCTGGGGCCGATCCTGGAGCCCGCAGCAGATCGCCGAACGCCTGCGGCTCGACTTTCCGGACGATCCGACGATGCGCATCAGTCACGAGGCGATCTATCAGGCGCTCTACATTCAGGGTCGGGGCGCGCTGAAGCGTGAGTTGACCGCCTGTCTTCGCACAGGACGGGCTTTGCGAGTGCCGCGGGCCCGCTGCCTGCGGCGCGGCAAGTCGTTCGTCACCCCCGAGGTACTGATCAGCGAGCGTCCGCCCGAGGTGGAGGACCGCGCGGTACCGGGTCACTGGGAGGGAGACCTGATCCTGGGTCTGAAGAGCTCGGCGATCGGGACCCTGGTCGAGCGCACGACACGTTTTACGATGCTGCTGCATCTTCCGCCGATGGACGGCCATGGGGTGACACCACGCGCCAAGACTGGCCCAGCGCTGGCGGGGCACGGGGCCGCGGCGGTCCGCGAGGCGATCACCGGCACGATCGCGCGCTTGCCGGAGCATCTGCGGCGCTCCTTGACCTGGGACCAGGGGGCCGAGATGGCCGAGCATGCGCGCTTGCGGATCGACGCGGGTCTGCAGGTGTACTTCTGTGATCCACGCTCACCCTGGCAGCGGGGGACAAACGAGAATACGAACGGGTTGCTACGGCAGTACTTCCCGAAAGGAACGGATCTGAGCGCTCACAGCGTGGACGATCTTGCTGCTGTGGCCGCAGCCCTCAACAGCAGACCGCGCAAAACGCTGAACTGGAAGACGCCGGCAGAGGCACTCGACGCTGTGCTGGCCGCCGTGCAAGATGGTGTTGCGATGACCGCTTGAACGTAAGTTGCACTCCGCAGTCCTCGCATTTCCATCCGGCCCGGCGCTTGACGGCGAGAGCCCAGGCGCGGTGCTCGGCAGTCAGCAACTCTGGATCGGCCCGCTTCGGCGGCGGCCGGGTGGTACGATGGTCGGCAGTTTGCAGGAGCGGCCGGGCGAGGCGGATCCTCGGAGCCTTGCGCATCAGAGCCCCCGGTGATGGACGATGCCGTCCAGGCCATTCTGCTCGAGGGCGAGCGCCAGGGTTTCCCTGATCGTGTCCCTGTTGGCGCAGTGGCGCAGTCGCCGAACCCCGACAGTGATCATCTCCTCGGCGACCCACAATTCCTGCAGGCCCTGGCCGATCGCGTCGGCTGCGACCGCATCGAACCCGCGGCGGATGCCGTCGATGTCCAGCGGACCGGTGCTCTCCGAGCCTGCCGCGTTGTTGCCGAGCGCCCGAACGTGTCCGATGCCGTGCTGTGACAGGAATGCCTTGGCGCCGGCGATGGTGCGGCCCTGATCGCGGAGAAGGTGCCGGATCCCGCGAAGGAGCTCGATGCAGGTCTGATCGTAGAGGCGGCGTCCACCGGCTCGCGTGAGCGGTCGGATTTGTGGAAATTGCTCCTGCCAGAACCTCAGGACGTGCGCGGGCTCGCCGACCTGCTCCGCCGCGGCGGCAATCGTGACATAGGAGGGGGCTGCCTGACTGGGGATCGGCATGGTTCACCTCGGTTGCGCGAGTGGCGGCCCCAACGCCGTGTGGCCCAAAGCCTGGGAGGGGCGCAGGCTTGGCTCGCTGGTGGGCGAGATCACGAGGATTGGGGATCAGGAGAGAAGTGCGGTCGGCTGGCTAACGCCTGGCTCTGGACACACCTCGAACTGTGAGGAGATTGATGCCTAAGTCTGCGCGCAACTGCAAGGGGTTAACCGAAGGCAGTTCGTGAACTAATCGAACTCAACCCACAGGCAGAGTTCACGTAATACCTCAACGTCGCAGGGCGGCGCTTTTCTCGCGTGAGGGACTGATCCAGGGGGCAAGAGGGTTTTTGGTGGTCGCCAAGGAGCTTAGCGTCTTGGCGCAGCGATCCCACACCACCGTCGCGAATGCGAGCCGTACCGTCGGCGGCGAGCGTCGGCCCGGTGCCTTAACAGTTAGCCCGTCGAGATCTAGGACGATAGTAACAATTGTTGCATACGCCTTTATGGTCGCAGGCGTCATCACTATCGGTGCTAGCAGCAGCATCAATCAATCGATCGGCTACCGCCCACGTGCCAGGCAACTAATTATTAATTCTGCGGATTACTGTAATGCTCTCGTCAAGCGCTGACCAAATGCCGGTGAACGAGGGCGGGCGTCTGGCCGCCCTCGACGGGTACGCCATCCTAGACACAGCGCCCGAGCGGGAGTTCGATGACATCGTGAGGATGGCGCAGCGTATATTCGCGGTTCCAATAGTCCTCGTTTCGTTCGTTGCCGCCGACCGGCAGTATTTCAAGGCTCGCATCGGTCTGGACGTCTGCCAGACCAACCGCGAGGGATCATTTTGCACCCGTGCGATCCTTGGCCAAGAGGTCATGGTCATACCCGACGCGCTGGCGGATGAGCGCTTTATCTCCTCACCCCTCGTCACCGGCAAACCTTATGTCCGATTCTATGCGGGCGCACCCCTTGTCACACCGGAAGGTTTTGTCGTCGGCAGCTTCTGCATCAAGGACGTTGTCCCGCGCGCGGACTTCTCCGACGATCAGCGCAGGACAATGGAAGACCTCGCCCGTCTCGTGATGGAGCGGCTGGAAGCTCGCAAGCTGAAGCTCGCCGACCGCGACAGCCGCAAGCGATTTGAATCAGTCGCCGCAGTCTCGCCCGACGCCATCATCTGCGCCGACGGCGCAAACAGGATTGTGTCCTGGAACAAGGCCGCTGAGACAATCTTCGGCTACGCGGCGGCGGAGGTGATCGGTCAGCCTCTGACCCTCATCGTGCCGCCCGCGTTCCGCTCGATGCACGAGGCCGGTCTAGCCCGTGCCGCCGCCGGCCATCCAACTACGCTCGTGGGCAATGTCGTCACTGTGCCGGCCTGTCGCCGCAACGGCGATGAGTTTCCGATCGAACTCTCGCTCTCGCACTGGACCGAGGCCGGCGAGCACCACTTCGGCGCGATCGCCCGCGACGTCACCGATCGGGCCCTTGCCGAGGAGCGCCTCAAGCGCGAGGCAGAGCTCGATCACCTCACGGGCATCGCCAACCGGAAGGTGCTGTCGGCCCGCATGGAAGAGGCGGGCCGCTGCGGCTCAGCCGCCATCCTCCTGCTGGTCGACCTCGACGGCTTCAAGGACGTCAATGACAGCCTGGGTCACGCGGCAGGCGATGAGGTCCTCAAGGTAGTCGCCGCCCGCCTGCAGGCCGAGGCCTCGGGCAACGCCCTTGTCTCCCGCTTGGGAGGAGACGAGTTCGCGGTCTTCCTGGAGGGGATCGTCGATCCAGTCGTAGGCACTGCCCTGGGCCAGCGCATGATCGCCGCCATCGAGCGCCCGATCGAGATCGACGAGCGCTGCATCTACGTCGGTGCCAGCGTTGGGATCGCGGTGACCGAGGCCGCCGAGTGGGATCCTGGCGAGCTTCTCGGCGACACCGACCTCGCTCTTTACCGCGCTAAAGCCGAAGGCCGGAGCCGGGTGGCGCTGTTCACGCCCGATCTACGCTCGATTGCGCGGACGCGCACCTCCGTGAGCTCCGGCATGCGCGCGGCGTGGGAGCGGGGCGAGTTTGAGATGTACTACCAACCCCAGGTGCTTCTCGACACTGGCGCCATCACCGGGGCGGAGGCGTTGATCCGTTGGAATCACCCCGAGCGTGGTCTCGTCAGCCCCGCCGCCTTCCTGCCGGTCCTCGAAGAGAGCCTGCTCGCCGTTCCGGTCTCGGAGTGGATCCTACGCACCGCGTGCAAGCAGGCGGCCACGTGGCGCCGGCTCGGCTTCCCCCGCTTCCGCGTCGGCGTGAACCTCTTCGCGGCCCAGTTCCGAACCGGGGACCTCCCCCACGTGGTCGAGCAAATTCTGGACGACCACAACCTGCCGGGGGACGCCCTTGAGCTCGAGATCACTGAGAACATCATCCTGCGCAGCGACGGCCGGATCAAGGCCAACCTGACAGCTTTGCGGGCCCTTGGAGTCGGCATCGCGTTCGACGATTATGGCACCGGCTACGCCTCGCTGACCATGCTGAAGGACTACCCGGTCACACGGCTGAAGATCGACCGCTCCTTCGTCAGCAACGTCGGGTGTAGCCGGAAGGACCAGACCATCGTTGAAGCGATTTCCACTCTGGCGCGGGGCTTCGACCTTGACGTGATTGCCGAGGGGATCGAGACGCTGGAGCAAACTGGGTTAATGGGTCAGCATTGCGCCGAAGGTCAAGGCTACTTCTTCGGACGACCGATGACAGCTGGAAGCTTCACTCAATTATTGAAGGTGGCCGACCGTCGCGCGGACAACGGAGCCGATCGTCCTCATGAACTGAGGAGGGCGTAGCAGATACGGCAGTTCGCACGATCGGGCCGAGATGGAGTGATGCGTGAGCCTGCGCCGCGTCGAGGCGCTGCACCTCAGGGGCGGGCCGTCCGAAGCCATAGAAGGCCGCGACGCTGTCGATCGCGGACACGACCAGGGCTGACACATCGCGCGCATCGCGGCCTGTGACCCGGGCGATGGCGGTGAACTCTTGCCGATCGACCACGCGCATCCAGAGCAAGGCCTGCGCTTGGCGGCCGATATAGGCGGTGAGGCGTTGCATCTCGGCGAGGCCGTCCATGCGGTGGGCGGTGACCCCTGAAGCGCCGGCGCTGGTGTCCACAGCGGGCTCGAAGCGCGGCTCCGGGTAGAGGCCGGCCTCGGCGCGGTGCCAGAGATCGTCGAACTTCTCCATGGCGCGGAGGCGGGCCTCGGTGCGCTCCTTCGGATCGCGGATGAGGGTCGCATAGGCTGCCAGGGTCACCTGGGCCTCGCCCTTGCCCTTGGCGTTGCCGAGACGGATCTCGCGGCTTCCGCCGGCGGTACGGCGGTCGAACACGAGATTGGCATCGAGATCCCTGAGCGGCTTGGCGCGGGCGGCATCAGCCTGGGCGAGGGCAGCCTCGCGCTTGCGCTCCGCCTTCAGCTGGCGGCGGTAGCCGGGATGGCGCTCCTCGTGACCGGACAGGACGTCCTGAAGGTCAGCAGCCGCCTGTTCCATCCCGATCGCCCGCTTGCGGGTCAGTTCGGCCTGGATACCGCAGCCTGCCTGCTGGAGGCGGTCCGCGCTCTCACGCAGACGTTCCGCCTCGCGTAGCAGCTGATCCCGGGCGCCGGCGGCTCCGCGGTAGCTCTCGAAGTCCTGCGCCTCGTTGGTGGCGATAGGGAGGGGGAACGCACGCACGCTGATCACTCCATCCGTCATCAGGAAGCCGTTGGCGGGGTCCTGGCGCACCTCGGCGCCGTGCATCACGTCGCCAGCCAGATCTTGAGATTGGCCGCGACGCTCCGGCTCAGACCACGCGAGCCGTTGAGCACCCGAACGACCTGGGGGTGCTCGACGCCGATGGCCCTGGCGAGTGCCGTCTTGGTGGTGCCACGGCGGCGGAGTGTGTCGCGGACGAACTTCGCGAGGTTCTCGGTGAGCCGTCCGCCTGCATAGGCCTGTAGCTCGTCGGCGACCGATTGGGCGTCGACAGCCGGCATGGCCAGATCTCCAAGCCCGATTTGCTCTGGGCGGCCTTCCGAAGTGGGGTCGATGGCCGGAACGTGCCCGTGGCGAACCGACTGCGCGCGAACAGGGGACCGGGCAAACGCCTTGCCCGCGTGCTGCCACCGGACGCCCGGCTTAGGTCCGTGTCGACGATCCCACGGAATGCCGACGACTGCCTCAGCCTGAGGGGCAGCACCGAGGTGGGCCGGAAGCGTCTCCCGGAAGAGATCGCCTGTTGCGAGATCGCGGGTGGGCCTGGTCACGTTGCAGCCTCCGTCGGGAGCTTTCCGTGTTCGATGCTGAGGGGCCGAGGCTCGGTCATCGGCTGGCCTCTGTCGCGCCTGCGGCACTCTCCCGCGCTTGGCGGCGCTGCTCGGCCCATATTCGGTCGCGCTCCGCCTGCTCGGCCTTGGCACGCTCGGGCCACTCAGCCATCTCGCGTTCGTAGGCGGCTGCAGCGGCCTTCTGCTGCCGGCGAAGTTCCCGCGCTGCAGCCCGCCGCTCCTGGTCGCGAGCAGCTAGCTGCCGGGCGATCTCCTCCTGAACCGACCTGAAGGCCTCGGCGACGGCCTCAGCAATGACCCGCGCCATAGCTTCCGAGAAGGCGTCGAGGAGGCCTTCGTCGGGCTCCGGATGCTGGCGGGCGAGGCGCTCGGCCTCCTCAAACGACAGGCCGGCGGCCACGGCCACGCGTGCGGCCGCAGCTTGCCCTGCCTTTCGCTCGCCCTCCGTCGACCCGCCGACGGCTAGGGCCATGCATTTCCGGAACTTGGCGCTGTCGATGGCGATCATGCCGCCCTCCGAACGTTACCAACGGTCTGGGGAGATACGCCGACCCTGCGCGCGATCTCGCGATCGGAGAGGCCAGAGCCGAGCAGGTCTAGAACGGCCTGGCGCTTGTGGGCATTGGTCCGGCGCGCGTGTCCAGATTGGACAGGCCCCTCGTCCTGTTCTTGAAGTCGCGCAGCTAGCCGTTCGATGTCGGCGCGCAGGGTCGCCAACCGCACCCGCTCCTGTCTCGGGTTCGGCGCATTCTCGATGGTGTTGTGGTGGTCGAACCAGTCAAGGCGAGCCCGCACATCGTCCATGCGGCTCGCGGGCATGGTGTCGAGCAGACGCTCAACGAGTTGGGTCCGGATTGAAACTTCGGGTGCCGGGTCTCCACAACCCGTGCCGCGCACCTCGATATCGCCAGCGATTTTCTCCCAGAACCTCCACTCGTCCCAAGCTGCCCGCACGGTCTCCGGCAGGGGATAGGCGCGGGACACTGCTTCGACGATGTGCGGGGGTGGCTCGTCGTTGGTGAAGATGTCCCAGCCCGACAGGCTGCCTCTCCGCCAGCCGGTGGTTTCGCCCTGGACAACGAATGGCGCGCAAGCCTCCTCAAGTGCACGCTCCCAGGAGCCAGGCGCGAATACAGCCTCCTCGGACCCGTACTCCGCAACCACTTGGCGCCACTTTTCAGACCGTTCCCGCTCGTGGCCGGCCTTCTGTTGCCGGAAGAATGGCGTGTCGAAAATGTCCTTGAAGTTGGTCTGTCGCGGCTGCGCAGCGAGCGCTGCCATAGCGTCCAACTTGGACACCGCCTCTGCGACCGTCATTCCGGCGTTGCGGGCCAAGGCTTCCATCCTGCCCGCCGCGGCTGCCCGCTCACCCGGGTTCGTGGTCCGATCATACAGGGCACGGACCTTTGCGAAGGTCTCCAGACCGCTGGTCATAGAAAATCCCCCAGGGCCGAACGAAATGGGATGCCATCGACGAAATCGTTGAGGCCGACGGACGCTGCAGCTCTATCGGCGATGCCGCAGCGTCTCTCGCAGATCCAGTTGCCCGAAGCCTCATGCCAGAAGGCGGTCGAGCTATCGCACACAGCCCGGCCTGCTGCCCGTTCCCCAGGGGTTGCCCCACGCTCGGCGAGCGCGAAGCACTTCTCAAATCGAGCCCGGTCGATGAGGCTGCTCATGAGCCGCGCTTCAGGGTGTTCTGGAGGGCGTTGCGCACAACTTCTTCGTCAATCGTGCGCTCCATGTGCCCCCACCAAGCCTCTTCCTCTACATTCCCGACTTCCATCAAGCATTGATAGCGAATGCCTTCAGGAACAGCAGGGAAGGCGGCTTTCGCGGCGTTGATCGGATCCTTGCCATTCTTCTCCGCCTCGGCCATGAAGGCTACGATCTCAGATTTTACCTGCTTTCTCAGCGCTATCTTGCGCTCTCTTTCTTTTTCTTTTCGAGCCCACTCCTCGGAGTTCCAGCCATCACCGAATGGCAGATCATCATCCATCTTGATCTCCTATCTCTTGCTGCGTGCCTTTACGGCGCGCATTTCTTAGTGGCAGAGGGGCTGCCTACTCTGGCCGCGTGGGCGGGAATGAGAGATCCCGGGCGACGAGAAGCCGTGCCTCTGCTCGTGCCGCGTACGCGTCGCAGAGGGCCAGGTGGTGCCGAGCGCGCTGCAGGTCCCGGGCTGAGCCGAACAGCAGCCAGCAGGCTCGAGCGGTCCCGAGAAGCACGACGATGAAGGGGCGAGCGGTCATGGCCGGGCTGCCCGCATCCTGTGGTTAAGGCTCACCATCGCCAGATCGGCTTCGGTATCGAGGAGCGCCACCAGGCCCTCTGCCCGCTTGGCGACGTCGTCCAGGATAAACTCCAGGATCTCCAGCTCGCTTTCCGACAGGAAGAACCGGCGGTCACCATCATCCAGACCGCGGTTGGACAGGGACCCCAGCCACTGCTCGCCGAGGCGGGCGGCTCGAGCCGTGTCGCGAAGCGGGCTGTCGATTTTCGTGGCGAAGGACAGGGGTGCCATGATCACGCTCCCCGGCCCGGAAACTCGTAGGCGATCGCGACAGCCGCCTGCCACCGCTCCTCGACCTCCCGGTGAAAGCCCTCGATCGCGGCGCCGACGGCGTACAGTACTTCCGGATCCATGGCGTGTGGGCTCTCAGCGAGATGACCCATCAGCTTGCCCATACCCTTCATGTGAGCGAGGTCACGTTCGATCGCGCCGAGCTCCTCGTTCAGCCTCTCGACCTGCCCTTGTCCCACTTGGACAACGCGCGCCGTATCGATGTTCATTGTTTTGCAAGACTGATCGCTGTATGACTTGCTTGTCATCGGGTTCCCCAGTCAGGTGACGCGGCTGAGGGGCGCGGTCCAGGCGCTCCTCGGCCTTCCTCCTCACAGTCTCGCAGGCCGGTGGAGGACAGCCGGCATGCCTCACGCACCGGGCCGGTGCGCGATCTCAGCGTTCGAAGCTTGGGGTCGAAGGAGGCCAGCACAGGAAGCGTCTCGTCCGCTTCGCTCCCTCACTGGTAAATTATATAGTGTCCGCCCTGAGTACCTATGGACGGCTCTGAACGTTGTTCACAGTCCGCGTAGAGGGACAGAAACGGCCACTTTGGATTTCGACAGTCCGCCCTGAGGGACAGACAGTCCGCCCTGAGGGACACCCTGTCCCTCTACGCGGACTGTGAAATTGCTTCCGGGGGTCCAGCGCATGAAACGCTTCGAGGGCAGATCCCCGGTCACATCGCATTTGTGCTCGGTCAGCAATCACTCCGTCGCCCGTCGATCCTTGCGACCACCGAAGCTGCCGCGGATCATGGCTTCGATGAAGCCGTGGACCTGCAACTCGGAGAACGCGTTCGCAGCGGTTGTCTTGCTGATGTGGAGGTCCTCGGCGGCCTGCCGGGTGGACAGCACCAGCGAGCCGTTGTTGTTGCCCTTGTAGACGGCCTTCAGGAGCACGTAGAGGGCTCTGGCGACCGGCGTGAGTGCCTTCCAGGCGGGGCTGTTCATGAGCCAGGCATAGAGCCTGACGTGGTCGGCGGCCTTCTCCGATCGGCCGGTGTGATTGTGCTGCTTCGTCATGCAGCGCCGCCTTCCCCCGTCAGGATCATTCGCCAGAGGTTGGCCCGGATCGCGGCCTCGTAGCCGGCGACCTCGCTCCGGACGAGGGGGTCGGCGACGCCCTTCTTACGCAGACCCTCCTCAAGGCGCCGGAGTTGATCACGGAGGTGTCCCTCGGCGTGCTTGGGCGGCAGGCCCGCCATGTAGGCCGCCGTCTTCCGGATCTGGGGCACGCGACGGGCGAACCGGAAGGGGACTACGATGGCACTCATCGGCCGTCCTCTGTCGTACCGGCGGTCTGGGTCGCCAGGGGGGCTGTGGCGGCCTTCTGATCGCCGAAGGTGCCAATGGGCGTGCCGTCAGTGGCGAAGGCGTAGACGTAGCCGGCCGAGCGCCGGATCGTCCCGAGGAGCGTGCGGCCAGCGTAGACCGAGATCTCGGAGCGGGTCTGCTGCTTCATGACCGCGCCTCCTGCTTTTCGATCCAGGCCAGGATCGTCGACCAGCGGGCGTGGACCCGGCCACCAAGTTTGAAGGTCGGCAGGTCGCCCTTCGCGACGGCGTGATAGATCCGCCGGATGTTCGTCTCTCGCGCGCCCTCCTCGGGGCCGTAGAGCGCAACCGAGATCCCTTCTGCGCCCACGATGATGTCGTCAGGCAAGGCTCCATTGTTCGCGCTCAAATAGCGCGCTGTGTCGTTGTTCATTTATTTCTCTCCTTAGAGCGATATTAGTTTCGTTATCGCATCGATGGTACGATCGGTAATTATTGTATCGTCAGACCTGTCTCCGTCATAGTCGAGCGGATTATCTCCCACTCCTCGATAATAAGTATTTACGGTATGAAAATCGCCATCTAAGTAAACGAACAACCTGATTTCGGCATGAAAATAAGGCTTGTGGAACGTAATACCTATACCCGCAGACGAATAATCAAACAATCTATTCTTATCCCGAGTGGCCCATAAACTTATGACGCGCTCAAGGTCGTCCCCAAATGCAGCCCTTGCCCCTCCTAAAGGCGACACGCCGGGGTTATCGCATTCTGATACGCGCAGATTTCTGTAAATTGGAATTGAGTTCGGAACATCTTTAGCAAGAGCGCAGCCGTTAACAGCAATTATCAGATTGACGGCATCTATAACCGACATTTTCGCAGCAGACCTGCCTCTCCCACCTTGTGATATAAAGCCCGCCTCCCGAGCAGCGCGGGCATATATACCGACTGAAACTTCGTCCATGCCTTCAACAGCGGCCACGGTCCGAACGAGGTCACTAAGGAGCGCCATGAACTCAGCCTGCTCATATGAAATAGCTTCAGATGGTTGACGGGTCAACCCCCATCTGACTTTATATCAGAAGGGTGCAGGGATCGTGAACCAGGCGCCCATCTGTGGGGAGGATGCGAATGGCAATCCGAAAGCGAACGCTCCCGAGCGGCAAGCAGGTCTGGCTCGCCGGCTACGTGGATGGCGGCGCCCAGTGCCGCTTCAAGCAGTTCCAGACCAAGCGAGAGGCGGAGGCCTTCCTGCTGCAGGCGCGCAGCCAGGTGGCCGCAGGAAGCCACATCCCTGACCGCGCCGCGAGCACGGCGGGCAGGCCTTCGACCTGCTCATGCGGACCCTGGAGGACGAGGGCACCGCCCGGTCGACGCGGCGGAACTACCAGATCTATTACAACGGCCACGTCCGCCCCTACCTCGCCGCCCGTCTGCTCCCGAAGCTGCACCCGGCCGACGTTGGCGAGTGGCTCGACAAGCTCAAGGCGGACGGGCGGACGGACGACACGCGCCGGCGGGCTCGGGTGGTGCTGGGAGTGATCTTCGACGAGGCCATCCGACGCCGGCTGGCATTCACCAACCCGGTCCGGGCGCTGCGCAGCCGCAGGAAGACCCGGCGGGCGGAGATCCACGAGGCACAGGACACCCTGCAGATCCCCGAGCGGGAGACCGTCAGGGCGCTTCTGGCCGGGGCTGGCGATGTGGAGGGGCTGTTCCTAATCGCACGGGAGCAGACCGCTGGCGGGCTGCGGACAATCGAGGTGCGGCGGGTGCCGGCGAAGCATCCCATCAACGGGCTGCGCACCTTCCGGAAGGAGCACCCAGGCGCTCAGGTGCAGGCATACCGCCCAACGCCTTGGCTCCGGCCCATGCTCGCTGCAATTGCTCTGGCTGGGCTCAGGATCGGGGAGGCGAGGGGGCTTTCGTGGCGCCGGATCCATGCCGAGCACCTCGAGGTCCGCGAGGCGGTGGACGCCTTCAACGAGCTCGGGACCGTGAAGACGGTGGCTGCGCTCCGGACCGTGCCGATCGGCCCTCATCTCGCGGCGATCCTGGCGAACTGGAAGGCTGCCAGCGAGGGCAAGGAGGGCCTGGTATTCCCCTCCGAGGAAAAGACCCCGCTCGGCTACGCCAACATCGCCAATCGGCAGCTCAAGCCGCTGCAGATCGCGCTCGGGATCACCGCGGTCGACGGCTCGCCGCGCTGGACGGCTCACGACTTCCGGCACTTCGCCGTGTCGCTCTGGATCGACGAGGGCGCTGCGATCAAGCAGGTCTCGGAATGGGCGGGGCACGAAGCGCCAGACTTCACGCAGCGCGTCTATGGGCACCTCTCCAGCGCCGGCCGGTCGGATCGCCGGGCGATCAGCGCTGGTGAACAGTCCGTTTTGGGGCGGCTTGAGCCTGCAACACGGACGCAACACGGCAACGACAACGTTTCAGAAATCCCTTTCACCACAATAGCATAATAGAACGCCTTAACTGCCTTCTAAGCGGCAGGTCGTAGGTTCGAGCCCTACCGGGGTCGCCACTCCTGGCGCCGCTAACCTCCTCCATCTTCTAGATCCGCTCCGGCGGCGCGGCGCCTTCGCGCCCCGCTGTGAGCCCACCCGGGGAACAGACCCCGAACGCGCGGGCCTATTGCTGTACGCGGTCCCACCAGATTTCCCACCAGCTTAAGCCGGGGAGGGGGCCTAGGGTCCACCGGCAAGGAGACCTCATGCGTGCCATCGACGTGCGGAGCAAAGCTCTGCGCGAGGCTCTCGCCTCTGCCGGCTTCCAACTCGGCGACCTCAAGGCGGGGTCAAGCATCGACATTCACCACTTCGAGCGGGGCGCCGACACCCCCGGAGCCCGCGACGTGGCTCGCCGCGTCATCGCCCGGCACCTCGCAGACGCCCTCCTGGAATCGTCCGCGGTCACGTTCACGGAGACCGTCGAGGACGGGCGGCTCAACACCGCGGCCCAGGTCGCCGTGCTCCTCCCGGGGCCGCGATGATGCCCTCGCCCTACCCGACCTTCCCGGCGACCAACGCCGACATCGTTTCCAAGGGACCCTGCGAGAGCTGCGGGTCGTCAGACGCAAAGGCCACCTATGCCGACCTCCACACCCATTGCTACTCGTGCGGCCATCACACGCCTTTACCCGGGAACGACCAAGGGGCAGACGCTCCAGGCTCTCATCCTGTTCGAGCTGCTGGACCCCGGGCCGAAGCGCCCCTCTTCTCGCCCGCGGCCCCGGCGCCTTCGATAAGCTTGGCAAGCGCCGCATCGAGAGCGCGACACTTCGGCGGTTCGGCTACTTCGTAGCGGGCTTCAAGGGGCAGCATTGCCAGGTCGCCCCCTATTTCGACTAGGCGGGCGAGCCGGCAGGGCAGAAGGTCCGCACCCCCGAGAAGGACTTCCTGGTCCTCAAGGCCCGGCCTGACGCCCCATCCATCGGCGAGTGTCAACTCTGGGGCCGCCACGTGTTCGGCAACCTTAGCGCTGCGACGCTGAGTGTTGAGGCGGCCATACAGGCGGCGGTCGTTCAGTTCTCGGACAAGCTGACGCATTTCATCTCGCAAGCACCGCCGCGATACCGTGGATGATCGGTACGGGGAGAGTTGACGCCCCCGCCGGGAACGGTAACGCTGACTTCTATGTGTCGAGCGACAACACTCATGCGGCGGACCCAGGCTACGACCACTTGGCCCGCCGCTTCGTGAATGACGTTCGATCAATCCTCCCCACGATCGCCTACTGAGGAACACCATCATGGCATCCAACCCGCCGGCAGGCCCGGCCGGGCAGCTTCGTGTTGTCCGCATCGCCCACCATGTCACCGAGGCCTACGTGACAGCCTCCACCCCGGCCCAGGCGGTCGCCCTAGCAAAGGCCCTAAAGCCCTCCGACTGGTACACCCGCCCGGTGCTCCAGCCCGCCGGGGAGGATGTCTTCGAGTACAACGTGGTGAGCAGCGATGGGCTATAAGTCTCGACTCCTACTCGCTCTCCTCCTGGCCCTGATTGCTGGCCCGCTCTGCGCCCAGACACCGTCAACCTTGCCGAGCCCGGCCCTCAACGCCCTCAAGGCGCTGAGTGGCGACTTCAGCGGCAGGGCGGCGCTCAACCGCAACTGGGTCAACACCTTCAACCCGGACACCGTCGCGGTGGGCCCCGGCGGGACAGTCTCGTTCTGCCCCAAGGGGTCTTGCATCCGGGGGGCCAACGGCGGGCCGGACGATCCAGCGTACTTCGACCACCAGCGAGCGTCCCTCCTGGTCTCGGCCACCACCGGCATAGACGGGCAGGCGCAGGAGCAGGCGCTCGCAGTCACGTTCACCAACAACAAGGGCGAGGTCCGGCCCTACGCCCCCAACAAGACCTTCTCCCTGGGCGACAATACCCGTGTGGGGGACGTGACGTACCGTGCGATCCAGGGCGGCACCACGGGAGCGAACTCTGCACCGCCGGGCATCCGACCGCCCGTGGGCGCCAGCTTCGTCAAGACCGATGGAAGCGTGAAGTGGTTGTGGATCAATGACTACGCCATCCACGCGAAAGCCGGCGCGTACTTCGAGGTCATCAACGAGCCCGGCGGCGGGCAGTCTTGGGGACAGGCCACCAATGTGACCTTGAGCCCAGGCTTCAAGCCCACCTTCAACGTCGCGACCGAACTCAACTTCTTCAACGCCTCGGGCACGGACTGTGAGTTCGGTATTAACTGCATCGGCCTCTCCATCGCCATGCAGGGGCCAAACGTCACGACCGCCGGACTGAGCCTCGGATCATCCAATACAGATACCGTGGCGTCCATCTGGGGCGCCCGCATCCTGGGCCGGTATACGGCTCGGGAGGCCGCTCTCGCCATCGACGCCAGCTCCAAGTACGGCATCGCCGCAAACCAGTTCAACCTTGACGGCGGGACCACCTACAGCCAGTCCTTCCTCTACGACAACTCAACGGCCATGAAGGGCATCGAGATTGCCGGGACAAAGAGTTCCGCCGGCATCGAAGACCGCTCCACTGCCCCCGCCGGGGTGAGGGTGTCGGGCTCGAAGTCGTTTGCCGGCATCTATGAGCATTCGGCCACCCCTGTGGGTCTACGGCTCGACGGCGCCTACGGCCTCTACATGATTCAAGGCAACGGCTTCACCGTGAGCCCTGCCGGCTCAGTGGTCGCCAACGCACTCACAGTCACGGGCCTCACTGTTGAGGCTTCGGGCTTCGTGCCCCCCACGAGCACCTCGCCCTGCACCACCGGCCAGAAGGCGTGGGATACCTCCTTCGAATACCGCTGCGTAGCCCCCAACACGTGGAAGCGAGCGGCCTTGTCCTCCTGGTGAGGACCGGAAGCCACCGCTGAGACACCTCTAGGCCGCACCACCGGGCGGCTTTCTCTTTTCTGGGAGATTCCTTTGACATGAGCGACCAAGCCGCCACCCCGACCACCCAGGAGGCCCGCACGCCCATCGGCTGGGTTCTCTGGCACGAGCCCTCCAACACGTCGGTTCGCCCGGCCCGCGTCTACACCGAGGAGCACCACGCCAAGACGGCCCGCACCCGCCTGAGGCTGGGCGAGACGTTCGTGCCCCGACCGGTCTTCGTGGTGACCATCGCCTGATGGCCGGCGCCGCGCTGGCCACGCGCACCATAACGGGCTCGAGATGATCCGCTTCGGCGCCTTCGCGGGCCTGCCGCGGGAGCGCCTGGAGGCCTCGGCGGCGATCTGGGAATCGGCCGGGTTCAAGGTCAGCCTGTTCGACGATCTCGGCCGGATGGTGTGGGAGAAGCTGATCATGAACGTCACCTTCTCGGGTACCACCACCCTGACGGACCTGACCATCGGCGGGGTGATGGCGGATCCGGAGGCGTGGAGCGTGGCGAAGGGTTGCGCCGAGGAGGCGATCGCCGTGGCCGCGGCGATGGGCGTGACGCTCCAGGTCGGCGATCCGGTCGAGCATATCCGCCGGCTCGGCGGCAAGATCCCCGCGGCCCGGCCCTCGATGCTGCTCGATCATCGCGCCGGGCGCCGCGGCGAGGTCGAGGCGATCAACGGCGCGATCCCGTGCCTGGGGCGGCGTTGCGGCGTACCGACCCCAGTCAACGACACGGTGGTCGCCCTCATCAGGGCGCGCGAGGCCGCCTTCCCAGTGCCGGCGGACCCTGCGCGCTGCCCGGCCTGATCAGGCGTCGAGCCGCCTGTCGGTCTCCGCCCGCCACGGCAGGCTCGCCTGGCTGCCGCGCCGGCCGCAGGCGAGGGCCGCCGCCACGCTCGCCCGCTCCATCGCCGCACGCAGATCCGCACCGCGGTCGAGCGAGGCGGCGAGCACGCCGACGAAGCAGTCGCCCGCCGCCGTGGTGTCGACCGGGCCGACCGCCCGGGCCGGGACGTGCCAGGCGCCGTCCGCCGTCGCGGCCTCCGAGCCGGCCTCGCCGAGGGTGCGCACCACGTCGATGCCGAGCGCCGCCCGCAGGGAAGCGGCCTCCGGCGTGCAGCCGAGCCGCGCGGCGGTCGCCTCCGCCTCGTCCTCGTTGACGACGAGGAGGCCGGCGAGGCGCAACGCGCCGAGATCGAGCGGCAGGGCCGGGGCGAGGTTGAGGATGCTGCGCACCTGAAGCGCCCGGGCCCGGTGCAGCAGGGCGGTGGTCTGCGCGGGATCGACCTCCATCTGGAGGAGCAGCGAGGTCGCCCGGGCGAGGTCGGCGTCCGTGAGCTGGTCGGCCCGCGTATGCCCGTTGGCGCCGAGCGCCACCACGATGCGGTTGCGGCCCGCCGCGTCGATCCAGATCGAGGCGCAGCCCGTCGCGGCCGCCACCTTGCGGACCCGGGTGGTGTCGGCCCCGGCCTCGCGCAGGCCCGAGAGCGCCACCTCGGCCAGGGCATCGTCCCCGACCGCGCCGACCATCGCGACCTCGGCCCCGTCCCGCGACGCGGCCACCGCCTGGTTCGCCCCCTTGCCCCCGCCTGCACCGCGAGGTCGTCGGCAAGCAGCGTCTGGCCCGAGCGCGGGACCTCGGGCAGGCGGAAGATCAGGTCGGCGTTGAGGGAGCCGAAGCAGACGATCACGGGGTTTCTCCGCTCACACGACCTTGCCGGGATTCAGCACCCCGTCCGGATCCAGGGCCGCCTTGAGGCGCCGCATCAGGGCGATCTCCGGCTCCGAGCGGACGTGGCCGAGCCAGGGCTTCTTGGTCAAGCCGATCCCGTGCTCGGCCGAGACCGTGCCGCCGAAATCCCGCACCAGGCCGTAGACGACCTCCTGGATCACGTCCTTCGGCTGCGGGCTCGCGCCCTTCACCCCGGCGACGATGTGCAGGTTGCCGTCGCCGATATGGCCGTAGAACAGGGCCGTGATGCCGGGCAGGCGCTCGATCAGCGCCGCCTTGCAGGCCCGGACGTACTCGTCCATCGCCGCCACCGGCAGGCCGATGTCGAACGGCTCGTGCGGCCCCAGCACCTGCGGGAATTCCGAGCAGGCGTCGCGCACGCCCCAGAACGCCTTCACGTCGGCCAGCGAGCGGGACAGGACCGCGTCGGCGAGGAGGCCCGATTCGGCCTGCGCCGCGAGCCAGGCCTCGAAGCGGGGCCCGTC
This sequence comes from Methylobacterium sp. 17Sr1-1, assembly GCF_003173775.1. Classification (NCBI taxonomy): domain Bacteria; kingdom Pseudomonadati; phylum Pseudomonadota; class Alphaproteobacteria; order Hyphomicrobiales; family Methylobacteriaceae; genus Methylobacterium; species Methylobacterium sp. 17Sr1-1. The sequence goes on from NZ_CP029552.1 coordinate 1,994,169, forward strand.
GAAGGTCTCGTCGGTCCCCTGCGCCTCGATCAGGCAATAGGCGGCGTGGCCCTGGGGCAGCGGCACCCGCACGCCCGGCATGGCGCCGATCGTCTCCCAGTAATCCGGCCACATCACCTCGAAGGCCGAGAGCATCGGCCCGAGGCCCCGGCGGGCCGCCGCGAGGAGACCGACCACGGCGGCGTAGTCCGGCAGGGCGCAGAGCGCCGCGAAGGTGCAGGCGGGCTTCGGAAACAGCCGCAGGACCAGCCGCGTGATGATGCCGAGCGTACCCTCCGAGCCGATGAACAGGTGCTTGAGGTCGTAGCCGGCGTTGTTCTTGATCATCCGGTTGAGGTTGGTGACGATGCTGCCGTCGGGCAGCACCACCTCCAGGCCGAGGATCATCTCGCGGGTCATGCCGTAGCGGATGACCCGGTTGCCGCCGGCATTGGTGGAGGCGTTGCCGCCGATGGCGCAGGATCCCCGGGCTCCCAGATCGAGCGGGATCAGGAAGCCGGCCGCGTCGGCGGCCTCCTGCACCACCTGGAGCGGCGTGCCGGCCTTGACCGTCATGGTGGCGGAGGCCTCGTCGATCGCCTCGATCCCGGTCATCCGCTCCAGCGACAGGGCGACCGAGCCGGGGATGGGGCGCGCCCCCCCGCACAGGCCGGTGAGGCCGCCCTGCGGCACCACCGGCACGCCGTGCCGGGCGCAGATCCGCATCGCGGCGGCGACCGCCTCGGTGGTCGTGGGCCGCACGACCGCGAGGGGACTTTGCGGCCCGAGGGTGCTCCAGTCGGATTCGTTGCGCTCCGGCCGCCCGGCGCCGGTGAGCACCGTCCTGTCGCCCAGCTCCGCCACGAGGGCGGCCACCACCGCCTCGCTGCGGGACGCGTCCGGCATCGCCGTCATGCAGGTCTCTCCTCCCAGAGGCGGCGTGGACCGCCGCACGTGTGGATGGGCTTATACAATGTCCGTTTGGTTTGTTCAAAAACCAGACAAGCGCGGGATGCCCTCTCCCGTGTGGGAGAGGGGTAGGGGTGGGGGTGGCTCGAATTCAGGATAAGCCACCAAGCGTCGAGCTGCGCAGCTCTACGGTTCGAGATTGATCCTGAGCCCGAGCCACCCTCACCCCCGGCCCCTCTCCCACACGGGAGAGGGGGAGATGCGCCCCACCTTTATTCGAAGAGATCAAGCGGAGGACGAATTACAGACTTCACGCGGCGGCCGCGCGCGACAGGCCGGCGAGCTCGGCGGCGATGCGCTGCCCCACCCCCGCCTCCACTGCGACGAGCGGCGCGCGCACCCGGCCGAAGGCGGGCTCGCCGGTCATCGCCGCCATGGCGGATTTCAGCACCGGCACGAACGGCCCGCGGATCAGGCCGATCGCCGCCCGCATCGGCTCGGCGGCGGCGGGATCGGTGAACATCGCCCGCACCAGGTCGGGGACGATGTTGGCCATGCCGCAGATCGTCCCGACCCCGCCCTCGGCGAGGGCACGGCCGATATCCGCCTCGTTGCCGACGCAGACCGCGACCTCGGGGGCCGCCGCCCGGAAGGCCTGGAACTGCGCGAAGTCGCCCGAGCTGTCCTTCACGCCGGCGACGAGCCGGCCGTAGCGGGCGCGCAGGGTCGCGACCGCGGCCGGCGGCAGGCCGACGCCGGAGGTCTGCGGGATGTGGTAGAGCGTCGCCCGCAGCCGGTCGTCGCCGACGCCGTCGAGGATCGCCGCGAAGGCGTCGACGATGCCGGCCTCGGTCACGTCGCGGTAGAAGTAGGGCGGCAGCACCAGGGCGTGGACGAGGCCGAGGCCGAGCGCCGCCTTGGTCAGCGCGACGCTGTCGGGGATCGCCGGGTAGCCGGTCCCGAGGCCGATCCGCGCCGCCGGAATGCCGGCGGCGAGCAGGGCCTCGACCGCCGCGAGGCGCTCGGCGCCTGAGAACGAGGTGCCCTCGCCGGTGGTGCCGAACGGCACCACGCCGTCGCAGCCCTGCTCCATCAGGAACCGGACGTGGCGCACGAGCGCGCCGTGATCGACCGCGCCGGTCGCGTCGAGCGGCGTGGCGAGGGCGACCCACAGGCCGGTGATGGCGTTGGTCATGCGGTCCTCCGAGAGGGCGCTTCGCGCCCGTTGCTTTCAAGGGATGCGGGCGCTTCGCGCCCGTTGGAATCGTGGGAAGCGGGCGTCTCGCGCCCGTCGGGATTGCGCGGCGAGGTCGCCTCGTGCCGGTCGGCCTCCCGGCCGGTCTCGAGGCCGAGCGCCCGGCGGCGCGAGGTGTCGAGGTGCCGGCGCAGGGCGACCGCCGCCCCGTCGGCGTCGCGCTCCTCCACCGCCGCCAGGATCGCGGCATGCTCGGCGAAGGCCGGGGGCAGCACCTCCGGCGAGAGCGCGACGCGGCTCTGCATGATGACCCGGATGCGGATGAGGTTCACCCGGTGGATCTCCGAGACGAGGCCGTTGCCGAGATGGGCGACGACCGCGTCGTGGAACCCCCAGTCGGTCGCCTGCGCCTCGGCGATCAGCGCCTCGGTGACGCCCTCCCGCGCCTGGGCGCTGATCCGCGCATGGGCGGCCCGCAAGGACGCCACCAGGGAGGCCGGCGCGGTGCGGGCGAAATGCGCCACCGCCGCGGTCTCGATGATCTCGCGCAGCCCGAACGCCTCGTGCACCAGCCGCAGGTCGACCGCCGCGACCTGGAGCCCGCGCTGCGGCAGGGTCGAGATCAGCCCGTCAGCCTCCAGCCGCGGGATCATCTCGCGCACGGCGCCGAGCGGCAGGCCGGTGAGCGCCACCAGCTCGCGCTGCGTCACGAAGGAGCCCGGCGCCAGGCGCCCGTCCAGCAATTGCTGGACGAAGGCGTCGTAGGCTTGGTCGCGCTGTTTCATGTCACTCATCTCTCATTGACATGTCAGCCTGTCAATCGCTAAAGGTTCGTTCAACACGCAGTGATGGGACGTGGCGCGGGCGCCGCCGGCCAGAGCCGTGAACGAGAACCGGGGATCCGGTCCGAGGAGGAAACATGACGACGATGCCGCGCGCGAGAGCCTCGACCCGCTCCCGGACCGTGGGGAGACGCGGGCCGGCCGCCCTCGCCGGCCTCATCGCCTGCCTCGCCGGCGCGGCCCCGGCCGCCGCCGAGGGGTTCGACTGGAAGCGGTACGACGGCCAGACCATCAACCTCGTCCTCACCAACCATCCCTGGGGCAACGCCGTCCGGGAGATGGCGCAGCAATTCACCGACAAGACCGGGATCAAGCTGCGCATCGAGATCCTCAACGAGGACCCGCAGCGGGCGCGGCTGAACACGCTGCTCCAGGCCAAGTCCTCCGACGTCGACGTCTACATCTCGCTCAAGATCCGCGAGGGCGCGGTCTACAACAAGGCCGGCTGGTACGCCGACGTCACGCCGATGCTGAACGATCCGGGCCAGACCGCGCCGGAGTTCAAGCTCGATGACTTCGGCGCCGGCCTGATCCGCAACGAGACCTTCGGCGGCAAGCTCACCGGCCTGCCGATCAACGTCGAGGGTCCGCTGTTCTACTGGCGCAAGGACATCTTCGCCAAGTGCAATGTCGCGGTGCCGGAATACCTCGAGGACATCCTCGACGCGGCGCGCAAGATCAAGGCCTGCGATCCGTCGATCAACGCCTGGGCCGCCCGCGGCGTGCGCAACGCCGTGCCGTACCCGATGGCCGCCTTCGTGTTCAACAGCGGCGGCGGCTTCAAGTCGGTGGACGGGACGAAGCCCGGCCTGTGCCGGCCGGAATCGGTCGCGGGGCTGACGCTCTACACCGACCTCCTCAAGGATTACGGTCCGGTAGGCGCGACCAACCACAGCTTCCCGCAGGTCGTCGAGCTTCTGGGTCAGGGCAAGGTCGCCATGACCCATGAATCCTCGAACGAATTTTCCAACATCATGAAGTATCCCGGCCGCGAGGACGATCTCGGCATCAAGATCCTGCCGAAGGGAAAGGCGAGCGGCGTGTCGCAGCCGATCGGCTTCGGCTGGGGCTTGTCGATCTCCGAGTATTCCCGCCGCAAGGGCCCGTCCTGGTACTTTTTGCAATGGGCGACCTCGCCCGAGATGCAGGCCACCCTGGTCGATCGCGGAGTCGCGCCGTCCCGCACCTCGGTCTTCGAGGGCGAGGGGATGCGGGCCTGGGCGAGCCAGAAGCCGGTGCGGCAGCAATGGGTCACGGCGGTGAGCGAGATCAGCCGCCGCGGCACCGGCGACTACGCCTCGCCGACCGACCGGGTGCCGGAGACTCGCGAGATCATCGGCCGGGCGGCGCAGGAGGTGGTCCTCGGCCAGAAGACCCCGCAACAGGCCGCATGCGACGCGGACGCGGCGCTGCTCAAGCTGCAGTAGCCCACAGGCTTCCAACTCTCCGCGTCATCGCGGGGCGAGGGTTGCCGAGAACCCGGGATCCATCACCGCCGACGGCACCGGACAAGACGACCGGCCGTCCGCCTCATCCTGAAACCTTGGCGGTGATGGATCCCGGGTTCCGCTGCGCGGCTCCGGGATGACACGGAGGGTTCGAGGCCAGTCGGCAGATTCGAACGGACGTTCAGGACGAGGTTCAGGGTCGGATCATCGTCCGACACCGACCGACATCCCGCCACGGGGGACACGCGTGAGCACCATCGCCAGCCCAGCCGTCACGATCGCACCCGAGCGGGCGCGGCGCGGCCAGCACAAGATTTCGTTCTCCTGGATGGTCTGGCCGGCGGTGGCCTTCGTCGTCCTGATGATGGTCTTCCCGCTCGTCTACGCCGCCTGGATCTCGCTCCAGGACGCCTCGCTCGGGACCGAGCCGCGCTTCGTCGGCCTCGACAACTACCTGAACCTCGCGAGCGACCCGGAATTCCTCAACGCCTTCGGGGTGACCTGGCTGCTCTACGGTGTCGCCCTCACGATGCAGCTCGTGCTCGGCACCTGGCTCGGCATCGTGCTCAACGGCGTCAAGACCGCCCGCCATCTCGTCCGCACCATCGCGATCACGCCGTTCATGATGCCGCCGGTGGTGGTCGGCATGCTGGCGATCGTGATCCTCGATCCGTCGGTCGGCATCGTGAACTGGCTGCTCGGCACGGTCGGGGTGGGGCCGCTCCTGTGGCTCGCGAGCCCGCGCTGGGTGCTCTTGAGCGTGGCGCTGGTCGATACCTGGCAATGGGCGCCGTTCGTCGGGCTGATCGTGCTCGGCGGCCTGCAATCGCTGCCGGCGAGCGTGTTCGAGGCCGCGGAGGTCGACGGGGTGATCGGCTGGCGCCGCTTCGTCTACGTCACCCTGCCGCTCCTCGGGCCGACGCTGCTCACCGCGGCGGTGCTGCGCTCGGTCGATCTCCTGCGCTTCTTCGACCTCGTCTTCATCGCCACCCGCGGCGGGCCGGGCAACGCCTCGACCACCATGAACATGTACGCCTATCAGCAGGGCTTCGAGTTCTCGCGCTTCGGCCACGCCTCGGCGGCGATGCTGACGCTCTCCCTCGTCGTCCTGTGCACCGTCATGGTCTTCGCCCGCCTGCGGCGCGCGCTCAGCTACTGAGGACTTGCCGATGGCCCCGACCGCACCCCGCCGGATCCTCGGCTGCCTTCAGGTCGCCGCGATGCTGGTCGCGGTCCTGGCGCCGCTCGCCTGGATGGTCCTGTCCTCGTTCAAGGTCAGCCGCGACGTGATGGCGCTGCCGCCGCGGCTGATCTTCACCCCGACCCTCGACAATTACCGCGAATTGTTTCTGCGCACCGACTTCCTGCACAACACCTGGAACAGCCTGGTGGTGGCGGCGGGCGCGACCCTGCTCGGGCTGGCGCTCGGCGCGCCTGCCGCCTTCGCGATCTCCTGGCACCGCATCACCTGGCCGGCGACGCTGACCCTGTTCGCCCGCATGGCGCCGGGCACGCTCTTCCTGCTGCCCTGGTTCATCCTGTTCTCGCAGGTCGACCTCGTCGGCACCTACACGGTGCTGATCCTGACCCACGGGGCGATCACCGTGCCGGTCGCGCTCTGGACGCTCCTGCCCTACTTCGACGCCCTGCCGCGGGCGCTGATCGAATCGGCCCAGATGGACGGCTGCCGGCCGCACGCGATCCTGATGCGCATCGCGCTCCCGCTCGTCGCGCCCGGGCTGGTGGTGGCGGCGATCCTCTGCTTCGTCTTCACCTGGAACTACTTCCTGTTCGCGCTCGCCCTGTCGGGCTTCGATACCAAGACGGCGATCGTCGCCTCGTTCAACTTCATCGGCGAGGGGGTGACCAACTGGGGCGCCCTGATGGCCGCCGCCACCATGATCGCGCTGCCGCCCCTCGTCCTCGCGCTCCTCGTCCAACGCCAACTCGTCTCGGGCCTGTCGTCCGGGGCGGTGAAGGGATAAGCCCCGATGTCGGCTCTCTCGATCCGCAACGTCGTCAAGCGCTACGGCACCGCCGAGGTCATCCGCTCGCTCAGCTTCGACGTCTCGCCCGGCGAGTTCGTCGTCTTCGTCGGGCCCTCCGGCTGCGGCAAGTCCACCTTGTTGCGCATGATCGCCGGGCTCGAGGACTTCCAGGACGGCGAAATCGCCATCGACGGAAAGGTGGTGAACGGGCTCGCCCCCTGGCAGCGCGACATCGCGATGGTGTTTCAGGATTACGCGCTCTATCCCCACATGTCCGTCGCGGCCAATATCGGCTTCAGCCTGAAAATGGCGGGCGTCGACAAGAAGACCGTCGCCGCCAAGGTCGACCGCGTCGCGGAAGTCCTGCAGATCGGCCATCTCCTCGACCGCAAGCCCAAGGCGCTCTCCGGCGGCCAGCGCCAGCGTGTCGCGATGGGCCGGGCGATGGTGCGCGATCCCAAGATCTTCCTGTTCGACGAGCCGCTGTCCAACCTCGACGCCAAGCTCCGCGTCGACATGCGGGCCGAGATCAAGCAACTCCACCAGCGCCTCGGCGCCACGATGATCTACGTCACCCACGACCAGGTCGAGGCGATGACGCTGGCCGACCGCATCGTCGTGCTGAAGGAGGGCCGCATCGAGCAGATCGGCACCCCGACCGAGCTCTACCGCGCCCCCGCCTCGCGCTTCGTCGCGAGCTTCATCGGCTCGCCGGCGATGAACTTCGTCCCGGTCGACGTGTCCGGCGGTGCGGTGACGCTGCCGGGCGGCGAGCGCATCCCGACCCGCAGCGCGCATGCGGGCCGCGCCTCCTTCGGCATCCGGCCGGAGCACCTGAGCCTCGGCGGCGAGGGCCCGGCGATCCGTGGCGTCATCTCCCTCGTCGAGCCCCTCGGGGCGGATACCCTTGTGACGGTGGTGACCGGCGAGGAGCGGGTGCTGGCCCGGCTCCCGGGGGATGCGGCGCCGGTGCTGGGCGAGACGATCGCGCTGACCTTCGATCCGGGGCGGGGGGCGTTGTTCTCGGAGGAGGGGCGGCGGGTGTAGCGGCGGACACGATTGCCGGATGGCGCGAGCGGACGCCGAGGAAGGACGGCGGATGCCCGCCGAGCCGGGATCGATTGCTCGCGCTCACGGCTCCTCGAGCCGGCTCGCCCGCAGGGCGCCGCGCGTCTCCAGGATCGGGTAGGCGGCGCCGGCCACCAGATGGTCGTTGACCCGCTTCAGGTCGCGCACGAGGTCGGGATAGAGCGCCGTGGCCTCGGCCGGCCCCAAGCCGGGGCCGGCCTCGCGCAGGCGGCGGAAATGCGCCTCGGTCGCCCGTGCCTCGAGATCGCGAAACACCGCCTTCTCGTCGGCCAGCCGTCGGGCGGCGCGGGGATCCTCGGTCAGGAAGGCGGCGCCCGCCGCGCTGAGGTTCGCTGACAGCCGCGCCAGCAGCGCCTCCACCTCCGCCTTGCCGTCGGTCGAGAAGGCCAAGCCCCGCTTCAGGCGCTTGGCCGCATGGGTCATCACGTTGCGCGAGAGGATGTCGCCGGCATGCTCCAGGTGGGTGGTGAAGGCCAGCAGCCCCGCGACCCGGCGCTCGTCGTCCTCGCTCAAGGATTCGGGGTCGAGGCGGACGAGGTAGGCCTTGATGGCGGCGTTGAGCCGGTCGAGGGTGTCGTCCATGCGGCGGATCTGCGCCACCCGCGTGCGGTCGCCGCCGGTCAGCGCCTCGCCGGCGCCGTTCATCATCTCGGCGAGCACGTCGGCCATCCGCAGGGCCTCGCGGCCGGCGGCCCCGAGCGCCACCGGCGGCGTCTCCAGGGCGGCCTCGTCGAGATGGATCGGCCGGCCGGGATCGTGGGCGTCGATCCGTTCCGGGACCAGCCGGCGCAGCAGGGCCGCGAAGGGATCGAGGAGCGGCAGGACAACGAGCGCGAGGGCGAGGTTGAAGGCGGTGTGGAAATCCGCCACCGCCCGCGACAGGTCGGGCTGCCAGGTCACGAGGAGCGGTCCGATCAGCCCGAGGCAGGGCAGGGCGACCGCGCAGCCCAGCGCCCGGGTGACGAGGTTGCCGAGCGCCACCCGGCGTCCGGCGGCCTCGCCATCGCGAGACCCTTCCAGCACCGGGTTGAGGGCCGAGCCGAGATTGGCCCCGAGCACGAGCGCCATCCCGGCCTCCAGCGGCAGCACCCCGGCCTGCGTGAACGACATCACCAGGAGCACGATGGCCACGCTCGAATGCGCCGCCCAGGTCAGCACCGCGCCGAGCATCAGGGCGATCAGCCGGTCGGTCGCGACGGCGCCGAGCAGCACCCGCAGGGCCGGCACGTCCTCGTAGGGGGTGATGACCTCGACGAGGCGCGCGAGCGCCATCAGCATCAGCCCGAGGCCGATCGCCGCCCGGCCGATGTCGCGGGTGCGCGGGTCGGCGCCGCGGCGAAACAGGATCACGCCGACCAGCACCAGGACCGGCGCCACCCGGGCGACGTCGAAGGACAGGACCTGCACGATGAGCGTGGTGCCGATATTGGCGCCGAGCATCACGGCGAGCGCCGGCACCACCGCCACCAGCCCGGCCCCGGCGAAGGAGGCGACCATCAGGCCGGTGGCGGTGCTGCTCTGGAGGAGCGCCGTGACGCCGAGCCCCGCCGCCAGCGCCTTCACCCTGTTGCCGAGCGCCACCCCGAGCAGGCGGCGCAGGTGCGGCCCGAGGGCGCGCTGCACCCCGGTCTGCACCATGTGGATGCCCCAGAGCAGCAGCGCGACCGCGCCGCAGAGGTCGAGCAGGGTGAGGGTGGTGTCCATTCGCCTGGGATGGCCTCCGTCCGGTCCGGGGTGAGGATACAGATCCGGAGCATCCGGGTTCCGGCCCGCCATGCAAGTCTGCTGCCCACTCCGTAACGGTCAGGGCCTGGGGCAGGCGGGATCGGCCGGGCGGGCCGCACGCTGGAAGTCCAGGACCTCACGGGTATAGGTCTCGACCACCTCCGAGAACGGCTGCCGCTCGCCCGTGAACAGCACCGCGCGGTGGCTGAACAGGTGCTCCGGCACGACGAGCGTGCCGCAGGCCGGGGCCGGGGGCGCCGCCTGGTCCCAGCCCTCGGGCAGGGGCTGCCAGTGCGGCTCGGCGCCGACGGTCTGGCGGGTGGTGCCGAGGGACGACACGGCTCGGCCGAACGGCGTGTCGGTGGTCTCCAGCACCCGGTTCATCTCCGGGCTCAGGCGGGCCGGCACGTACCAGTTGTCGGCCTCGGAGAGCACGTGGTCGCCGCAGGCGAGCCGCACGCGGCGGTAGCGCAGGGGCTCGTCGGGCCCGACGGCGAGGCGCTTGCGGGTCTCCGGGCTGGCCGGCTTGTCGACGCCCCGATCGAGCCGGGCGACGAGGCGCGGCACCTCGGCCATGCGGTGGGCGGCGCACCAGCCCTCCAGCGTCGCGGTGGCGCTGCGGCTCGCGAGCAGGGCGGCGTTGAGGCTCTGCACCACCGCCACGGCCTCGACGCGGGAGAGATAGGTGTCGGGCCAGTCCGGCCCCGCCGCCCGGGCGGGGAGGGCGGCCGCGAGGCCGGCGAGCAGCGGGACGAGTAGGCGAGCAGGCGACATGAGGGGCGTCTCTCCGGGCCGGCCCGCGGACGGGGCCGTCGCGAGAGGCCTGCCCGGTCCGGCCTCGCGCCGCAAGCGGGGGCTGGCGCGGCCCCGCGGCCCGGCTATGAAGGCGCGGGCACCGCCGATTCGCCGTGCCACGCGCGGCGCGGCTGGTCTTCGTCCTGTCGCAGGGTTACGCCAGACCGGGCGCGCGGCGCGCCGGTCATGGCCGGTTGAGGGGAGACGACGATGTCGGGTGGTCACGGGGCGGTCGACGCCTCCAACAAGAAGGTCGCGCTGCTGATCTCGGTGCTGGCGCTCTTCCTCGCCCTCGGCGAGACCCTGGCGAAGAGCGCCCAGACCGACGCGCTCGGCGCCAACGTCGAATCCGCCAACCAATGGGCCTATTTCCAGGCGCGCACGATCCGCGCCACGGTGCTGAAGACCGCGAGCGAGCAGGCCGCCCTCGATCCCGGCGCGTCGCCGGACGCGGTGAAGAAGCAGACCGAGGAATGGGCCAAGACCATGGCGCGCTGGGAATCCGACCCGGCCTCCGGCGACGGCCGCAAGGAACTCGCCGCCAAGGCCAAGGCGGCCGAGACCAAGCGCGACCTGTCGCTCGCCCGCTACCACCATTACGAGCTCGGATCGGCCGCCTTCCAGATCGGCATCGTGCTCGCCTCGGCCCAGGTCATCACCGGGATCGCCGCGCTCGCCTTCGCGGGCGGAGCGCTGGGGATCGCCGGGATCGCCATGCTGGCGGTCGGGCTGTTCGCGCCGCACGCATTCCACCTGGTGTGAGGGTCGGTCGCGGCCGCCCTCGCCCGTATCGTCTCGATTCGTCCAGGATCCTCTGCGTCACACCGGGCCCGCGCGAGCGGCGCCCGGCGCGACCCTCGAGATCAGAAGCCGCACCGGATGAGGATCGCGGCGCAACGCTTTCGCCCCGATCCTGAACACTCAGCACGTGCGGATTCCGGGTTCCGCTCCGCGGCCATCTGACGTCGTCGAAGGTGGACCGGTGCCGCGCGACATCCGAGCGGCTCTTCTTGCAGGGCGCGGGGGCGTGATGTCCCAAGCCACGTCTCGTCACAATTTCTGGATGTATTGCGGCATGGACACTTCGCCTTGTCGATTTTGCGTCTTTGTGTCGCAGAAACCAATGCTTGCCAGCCGGATACTCCCGACCGCTAACTGAACTCGTCAGTTCAGTTAGGCCTTCATGAGCGACGCCGCCCGCCACGCCGATCGCCCGCATCTCGCACGTCTCCCCGCCGAGCGCCCGTTCGACCCCAAGTCGCTCGACCTCAAGTCGCTCGATCCCAAGCGCCGTCGCCGAATCCTCGAGGCCGGGATGGGCCTGTTCTCGGGTCTCCCCTACGCCGCCGTGCACATGGATGCGGTCGCCGCCGCGGCCGGCGTCGCCAAGCCGACGCTCTACCGCTACTTCCCCACCAAGGAAGCCCTGTTCATCGCCGGCCTCGCCTGGACGCTCGCCGAATTGCGCGACGCGATCGGGGCGATCCCGGCGGTCGACGCGCCCGCGCGCCTGCGCGAAGCGGTCGGGCTGGTGCTGGAGCGGATCGGTGCCCTCTCGCCGGCACTGACCGCGATCGAGGGACGCGGCGCCGAGTTCGGCGAGCGCAGCCGGCGAGTCCTGCGCGAGGGCTTCGACGGCTTGCGGGGAGCGCTGGCCGACCTGCTGCGCGCCGGCGTCGCGGCGGGCGAGCTGCACGTGCCCGACATCGACCTCGCGGTCATGATGATCCTCGGCGGCATCCGCATGGCGGTGCACGGCACCGGGCGGCGTCCGCCCGCCTCGGCCGCGGTCGCCGATTTCTTCCTCGACGGCCTCGGCGCCAGGCCCGTGCCTCACACGTCCGCGCCACCCATGGGAGCCCCACGATGATCCGCCTCCTCCTCGTCCTCCTGGTCGCCCTCGCGGCCGGGGCGGGATGGCTCGTGCAGCGCCACGGCGGCGACACCCGCGCGGCCTGGAGCACGGCCCGGGGAGCGCTGCCGGCCGACCTCGCCCGGCACCTGCCGGAGCACCTGCCGGTCGCCTACGCGCCGCCCGCGCCCGTAGCCCCGGTCAACCCCGCCGCGCGCCCGGTCGTGACCACGGTGGCGGCCGGCGTCACCGACCTCGCGCTCACCCGCTCGGCGGTGGGCTGGGTCGAGCCGATGGCGAGCGTGATCGTGCGCCCGCGCATCGACGGGGTCATCACCGAGCAGCTCGCCCGCGACGGCCAGGTGGTGAAGGCGGGCGACGTGCTCTACCGCCTCGACGACCGCGAGATCCGGGCCCAGCTCGCCCGCGACGAGGCGGCGCTCGCCCGCGACCAGGCGACCCAGGTCCGCACCCAGAACGACGTCCGCCGCGTCGGCGAGCTCCTGTCCCGCTCCTCCGCCTCTCAGGCCCAGTTCGACGTCGCCACCGCCGAGGCCAAGGTCGCGTCGGCGAACGTCGCGGCCTCGCAGGCCGCGATCGAGGCCGACAAGGTCCGGCTCGACTACACCACCGTGCGGGCACCGATCTCGGGCCGCCTCGGCAAGGTGCTGGTCACCACCGGCAACCTCGTCAAGGGCAACGAATCCGCCGGCACCGGCCTCGTCACCATCACGCAGATGCGGCCCCTGCGCGCCACCTTCTCTCTCCCCGAGCGCGACCTCGACGGCTTGCGCGCCGCGCTCGCCCGCCCCGGCACCGCGCCGGTCAGGGTCTATCCCAGCGGCGGCGAGGCGGTGCTGGCGACCGGCCGCCTCTCCTTCGTCGATTCGAGCGTCGACCAGGCGTCCGGCACCGTCACCGCCTGGGCCTTGTTCCCGAACGAGGACGACCGGCTCTGGCCCGGCCAGTACGTCCGGATCGAGGTCGATCTCGGCTCGCGCCCGGGGACCGTGACGGTGCCGCAGGCCGCGGTGCAGCCGGGGCAGGAGGGCAGCTTCGTCTGGGTCGTGAAGCCCGACCGCACGGTGGAGCGCCGCGCGATCGAGGTGCTGGCCTCCCGCGACGGCCGCACCGCCCTGGGTCAGGGCCTGACGGCCGGCGAGCGGGTGGTGGTCGAGGGCCAGTTCCGGGTCCGACCGGGCCTGACCGTCAGCGAGCGCCCGCAGGACGCGACCGAGGCGCAGGCGGCCAAGCCCGGCGCCGCCACCCGGATCGAGTGACCCCATGAACCTCTCGGCCCCGTTCATCCGCCGGCCCGTCGCCACGATCCTGCTCTCGATCGCGCTGACGCTGTCGGGGCTGTTCGCCTACCGCTTCCTGCCGGTGGCGGCGCTGCCGACCGTGGATTTCCCGACCATCTCGGTCACCGCGCAGCTCCCCGGCGCCTCGCCGGAATCGATGGCCGCCTCCGTGGCGACGCCGTTGATCAAGGAATTCTCGACGATCCCGTCGATCGCCACGATCTCGGCGACGAACTACCAGGGCTTCACCTCGATCACCGTCGAGTTCGAGCTGTCGCGCAACATCGACCAGGCCGCCGCCGACGTGCAGGCGGCGATCACCCGCACCCTGCGCCGGCTGCCGATCGAGCTCACCATCCCGCCGAGCTTCCGCAAGCTCAACCCCGCCGACGCGCCGGTGATCCTGCTCGCCTTGTCGAGCGAGACGACGCCGCTGCCGACGCTCGACGCCTTCGCCCAGACGGTGATCTCGCCCTCGCTCTCCACCATCACGGGCGTCGGGCAGGTGCTGGTCTTCGGCAGCCAGAAATTCGCCGTCCGGGTCCAGCTCGATCCCAACGTGCTGGCCGCCCGCGGCATCGGCGTCGACGAGGTCCAGGCGGCGATCCAGAACGCCAACACCTCGACGCCGGTCGGCGTGGTCGAGGGCAGGGGCCAGAACCTCACCATCCAGACCAACACCCAGCTGATGAACGCCGACGCGTTCCGCGACGTGATCGTGGCGGTCCGCAACGGCCGGCCGGTGCGCCTCGGCGAGGTTGCCCGGGTCATCGACTCGGTCGAGAACAACCGCATCGCCTCGTGGAAGGACGGCACCCGCGGCCTGGTGCTCGCCGTCCAGCGGCAGCCCGACGCCAACACCGTCGACGTGGTCGACCGGGTGCGCGCCATGCTGCCGAAGTTCCAGGAGCAGCTGGGCGGCAGCGGCACCATCGACGTCGTCAACGACCGCTCGGCCTCGATCCGCGAGGCGGTGCACGACGTGCAGTTCACGCTCGTGCTGACCATCGTCCTCGTCGTCGCGGTGATCTACCTGTTCCTCGGGCGGCTCGCCGCGACGCTGATCCCGTCGGTGGCGGTGCCGATCTCGATCATCGCGACCTTCGGGGCGATGTACCTGCTCGGTTACTCGATCGACAACATCTCGCTGCTCGGCCTCACGCTCGCGGTCGGGCTCGTCGTCGACGACGCGATCGTGATGCTGGAAAACATCGTCCGGCACGTCGAGGAGGGGATGAAGCCGTTCGAGGCGGCGCTGAAGGGCGCTGGCGAGATCGGCTTCACCATCCTGTCGATCACCATCTCGCTCATCGCGGTGTTCATCCCCGTCCTGCTGATGGGCGGGGTCGTCGGGCGCATCTTCAACGAGTTCGCGATCGTGGTGACGATCGCCATCGTCGCCTCGGCGGTGATCTCGATCACGCTGACCCCGATGCTCGCGGCCCGCCTGCCGGCCGACGCCGCCGGGCATGGGCAGAAGAAGAACCTGTTCGAGCGCGGCTTCGCCCGGATGCAAGGCGCTTACGAGCGCGGGGTCGATCTCTGCCTGCGCTGGCCCTTCGCCGTGCTGATGGTGTTCTTCGCGAGCGTCGCGCTCACCGCCTGGATGTTCGTGGTGATCCCGAAGGGGTTCTTCCCCTCAGAAGATATCGGCCAGCTCCAGATCGCCACGGAAGCCGGGCAGGACGTGTCCTTCGACGCGATGAGCGCGCTCCAGCACGAGGCCGAGGTGATCCTCGCCCGCCACCCGGCGGTGGCCCACGTGGTGAGCCGGGCCGGCTCGAACGGCTTCTCCGGCACCCTCAACCAGGGCTCGTTCTTCGTCGAGCTGAAGGACCGCGACCAGCGCCCGCCGCTCTCCCGCACCCTCACGGAACTGCGCCAGCAGCTCGCCGCGGTGCCGGGCCTGACCTCGTTCATCACGCCGGTGCAGAACCTGCGCCTCGGCGGGCGCCAGTCGAAGAGCCAGTACCAGTACGTGGTGCAGGGCCTGAACCGCCCCGATCTCGAGCGCTGGTCCGAGCGGCTGACCGAGGCCCTGGCGAAGGACCGCGCCACCTTCGCGGGCGTCACCAGCGACCTCCAGAACGCCGCGCTCCAGGCCAAGGTAACGGTCGATACCGACAAGGCGCAGGCGCTGGGCATCACCTCCGACCAGATCCGCCAGACCCTCTATACCGGCTTCGGCACCCGGCAGGTCTCGACCATCTACGGCACCGCCGACAGCTACCAGGTCATCACCGAGTTCGACCCGCGCCTGAACTGGACCGCCGACCGGCTCGACGAGATCCGCCTGCGCGCGAGCAACGGCAGGCTGGTGCCGCTCTCGGCGGTGGCGAGCGTCACCCGGGTGCCGGGCCCGCTCTCGATCAACCAGCTCGGCCTCCTGCCGGCGGTGACGATCTCGTTCGACCTCGCTCCCGGCGTGGCGCTCGGCCAGGCAGTCAACCGCATCGCCGCGATCAAGGACACTCTTGGGGTGCCGGGCACCATCACGACGACCTTCGCCGGCACCGCCCAGGTATTCCAGGACGCGCTGGCGAACCAGGGGCTGCTCCTGGCGGCGGCCGTCATCACCATCTACCTCGTGCTCGGCATCCTCTACGAGAGCTTCATCCACCCCCTCACCATCCTCACCGGCCTGCCGGCGGCGGCGATCGGGGCGCTGGGCGCGCTCCAGCTCTACGGGATGGACCTCTCGGTGATCGCGATCATCGGCGTCCTGATGCTGATCGGCATCGTGAAGAAGAACGCCATCATGATGATCGACGTCGCCCTGGTGCTCCAGCGCGAGCAGAACTGGGCCCCGGCGGCGGCGATCCGCGAGGCCTGCGCCTTACGCTTCCGCCCGATCATGATGACGACGGCGGCAGCCGTGATGGGCACCCTGCCGATCGCCATCGGCCACGGGGCGAGCGCCGAATTGCGCCAGCCCCTCGGCGTCGCGGTGGTGGGCGGGCTGCTGGTGTCGCAGCTCCTCACCCTGTTCATCACGCCGGTGCTCTACCTCTACATGGACCGCCTCGGGACCGGGGCGACCCGCCTCGTCCTGTCGCTGCGCCGCGGGCGCCTGCCGGCGACCCGGCCGGAGGGGGAGGCGGGCCGGCACCAGCCGGCGGAGTAAGGAGAGGCGCCGGTCCAGTCGCGCGCGCAGATCTGGGCCGCGCTGACCGAGCGGAACCCGCCGGTGAGCGGAGCATTGTCGGGCGCCACGCGGGGCCGTGAGAGCTTGTCCCCGCCCAGAGGTGGAGACCGCCCATGCCCCTCATCTCCCGTCGCGACACCCTGGCCGCCGCGGCGGCCGGCCTCGTCGGCACCGCCGCCAGCGCCCAGACCCTGTCAGGACCCACACCCATCCGCGGCAAGGACGGGGCGGACATCGTCGGCCCGGTGAACCCGGCCCGCCAGGCCGCGGAGCCGTTCACCACGCGCCCGCCGAAGACCGACCACGGCACGATGCCGAACCTCAAATGGTCGTTCACCGACAGCCACATGCGCCTGGAGGAGGGCGGCTGGGCACGCCAGACCACGATCCGCGAGCTGCCGGTTTCGACCGCGATGGCGGGCGTCAACATGCGGCTGAAGGCCGGCGTCGCCCGGGAGATGCACTGGCACAAGGAAGCCGAGTGGTCCTACATGCTGAAGGGCCGCGCCCGCATCACCGCCGTCGATCAAGCGGGCCGCACCTTCGTCGACGACGTGGCTGAGGGCGACCTCTGGTACTTCCCGTCCGGCATCCCGCACTCGATCCAGGGCCTGGAGAGCGACGTCGACGGCTGCGAGTTCCTGCTCGTCTTCGACGACGGCCACTTCTCCGAGGACTCGACCTTCCTGATCACCGACTGGCTCGCCCACACCCCGCGCGACATCCTGGCGAAGAATTTCGGGGTGCCGGAGGACGCCCTGGGCCAGATTCCCGAGAAGGAAAAATACATCTTCCCGGCGCCGATGCCGGGGCCGCTCGCGGGAGACCGCACCGGCGGCGCCGGTCCGGTGCCGGAGGGCTTCAGCTACCGGATGCTGGCGCAGGAGCCGATCCGGACGAAGAGCGGCAGCGTCCGCATCACCGATTCCAAGGTCTTTCCGGCCTCGAAGACCATCGCGGCGGCCCTGGTCGAGCTGGAGCCCGGGGGCCTGCGCGAGCTGCACTGGCATCCGAACGGCGACGAGTGGCAGTACTACCTCTCCGGGCAGGGCCGGATGACGGTGTTCGGATCGGAATCGAAGGCCCGCACCTTCGACTATCAGGCCGGCGACGTCGGCTACGTGCCCTTCGCCATGGGGCATTACGTCGAGAATACCGGATCGACGCCGCTGCGCTTCCTCGAGCTGTTCCGCAGCCCGGTCTACGCCGACGTGTCGCTGAACCAGTGGATGGCGCTGACCCCGCACGCGCTGGTGCGGGCGCATCTGAACGTCGACGAATCGGTGCTGGCCGGACTGCCGGCGGGCAAGACGCCGGTGGTGCCGGGGTGAGGCCTGATCGCCTTCACTTGGCGTATCCGGCCGTTCTATGAACTCTTCCCACCCACCACCTCAGGATGAGGTGGTGGGTGGGAAGGATGGGACGCTTTCAAGAGCGTCGGAAGGGGTTCGACTCCCCCTCACGCCAGCGGCAACGGCGCCCGCGCACCTTGCGCCACCGCCTCCTGCCGCCAGGTCGAGGGCTGGTCCGACGACCCCGTCCCCAGCGGGCATTGCACCATCACGCTGTCGGCCCAGCGCCCGTGGCGGTAGGCCACCGCCGGCAGGTGGCCGACCTTGGCGAAGCCGCAGGCCTCGTGCAGGCGTAAACTGGCCTCGTTCTCGGCGTCGATGTAGCCGATCATCTGGCGATAGCCGCCGGCGGCGCAGGCCTCGATCAGCGCCGGCAGCAGGCGCCGCCCGATGCCGGCGTGCAGATGGCCGGCATGGACGTAGATCGAGTGCTTGAGCGTGTAGCGGTAGGCCGGCCGCTTGCGGAACGGCACGGCGTAGGCGTAGCCCGCCACCACCCCGTGGCGCTCGGCCACGAGGTGGGGCAGGCGCTTCGAGCGCATGTTCTTGCGCCGGCGCTTGAGGTCGTCCGGCACGAGCCGGTCCTCCTCGAAGTCGCCGGTATCGCCGACGCCGTGGCGGATGTGGTGCTCGTAGATGTCGATCATCGCCGCCACGTCCGCATCCGTGGACGGGCGGATCACGATCCCCGGCTGGGCGGCGATCGAATCCATCAGCGGCCCTCCCGCAGCACGTAGGTGTAGAAGCGGATGCGCCCGTCCGGCTCGACCTGGCGGTAGACGCCCTGGATCTCGGCCTCGAAGCCCGGAAACAGGTTGGCGGCGGCCTCGAACATCTTGAAGTAGTCGAGCATGGGCTTGGCCCGCTCGTCCAGCCGCTCGCCCGGCAGCACCGTGCCGATGCCGGGCGGATAGACCAGCATCAAGGTGGTGGCGATCCGCCCCTCGGCCTCGGCGATCGGCACGAAGTCGACGTTGTTGCGCGTCAGCATCTGCGCCGCGGCCTTCGGCGGCATCACCATCTCGGGCAGGTGCTCGGGCATGAACTGCTTGCGCTGGAGCCCCGAGGTGCCGGCCTGCCGGTGGAAGGTGTGGTAGTCGGCGCAGAGGTCGCGCAGGCGCACGCCGCCGTAGCGCTGCGGCCGGCGCCGGACGAATTCGGGCATCGCCTCTTCGAGCAGCACGTTGTCGTCGTGCAGGCGCTTGAAGGCGACGAGGCCGGAGATCAGCGTGCCGGCCTTCGAGGATTCGACGCCGGGCGTCAGCAGGAAGAGCAGCGAGTTGAGGTCGTTCTTCTCCGCGACGATGCGGTTCTCGCGCAGGTACTGGGCGACGATCGGGGCCGGCACGCCGTGCTCGGCGTATTCCCCGGTCTGCCGGTCGAAGCCGGGGGTGAGCACCGTGAGCTTGTTCGGATCGGTGATGGCGTAGCCCGGCGCGACATGGGTGAAGCCGTGCCAGCCGGCACCGGGCTTCAGCTCCCAGTGGCGCGGGTCGGAGGCGAGCTCGTCGGTCGGCAGGCTCTCCCACGGCACCTCGGCGCCGCCCGCCCCCGTCGCCATGTCGGGCACGAAGGGATCAAAGAACCAGCGCCGCTTCGGGTCGCGCTCGTTCTCCTCGAACTCCTTGCGGATCGCCCGCACCTTCTTGCGCCACTCGATGCCGAGCCGGATCGTGTCGTCCCACAGGATCATGCCGGAGCGCCCCTTCATCATCTGGGCGCCGACGTCGAGGGAGGCGAAGAGCGGGTAGAACGGCGAGGTCGAGGCGTGGACGAGGAAGCTCTCGTTGAGGCGCCGGTGCTCCACCCGCCGGGTCTGGCCGCGGATATGGCCGTCCTTGGTGTGGATCTGCGAGGCCTGGCTGAAGCTCGCGAGCTGCTTGTGGGTCGATTGCGTGGCGATGATGCCGGGCGAGGTCTCGTCGAGCCCGGTCAGCCCCATGGCGTAGCGGCCCTGGAACAGCGGATGGAACTTCATGAAGCCGGCCCAGGCCTCGTCGAACAGGATGTAGTCGCAGAGGTGGCCGATCTTGGCGACGATCTCGCGGGCATCGTAGATCGTGCCGTCATAGGTGCATTGCTCGATCACGGCGACGCGGAACGGCCGTTCCTTGCGCCATGCCTCACGATCCTTGACGAGCGGGTTGGCGCGGATCTTCTGGCGGATCTTGTCCTCGTCCAGCGCCTCGTGGAAGATCGGGCCGATCAGCCCGTAGGCGTTGCGGTCGGTCTCGAGGAAGATCGGGATGCCGCCGCCGAGAAAGAGCGCGCCGTGATGCGCCGCCTTGTGGTTGTTGCGGTCGAACAGCACCAGGTCGTCCTCGGCGACGAGCGAGGACAGCACGATCTTGTTCGAGGCCGAGGTGCCGTTCAGCACGAAGTAGGTCTTCTCCGCCCCGAAGATCTGGGCCGCCTCCTTCTGCGCCTTGAGCGCCGGGCCCTCGTGGGTCAGGAGGTCGCCGAGGTCGAGGACCGAGTTGTCGAGGTCGTCGCGAAAGATCGCCTCGCCGAGATGCTCGACGAAGATGCGGCCGATCGGCGAGCGGTTGTAGAAGATGCCGCCGTTGTGGCCAGGACACGTCCAGAGCTGGTTGCCCTTCTCGGCGTAATCGACCAGCGCGCCGAAGAACGGGGTCTTCAGGGTCTCGGCGTACTGCGTCACGTGGCTGACGAGGCCGCGGGCGATGAATTCGGGGGTTTCTTCGGCGAGGAAGATGTAGCCGTCGATGAAGTCGAGCAGCTCGACCGGGATGTCCTCCAGGCGCTTGCGCCGGACCATGATGACGATCGGCATCTCCAGGCCGCGCTTGCGCATCATGTCGATGAGCGCCGCCGCCTTGCCGTCGAGGCCGCGCTTGCCCCAATCCACAACCAGGCAGCCGACCGCCGCGTCGGTCTGCACCGCGATCGCCGCGTCCTCGACCCGCCGCGCCCGCACCACCTCGAAGCCGCGGTGCTCGACCGCCGCGACGATCTGGTTCACGCGCACGCCTTCCAGGTCGTCCGGGTCGAAGGCCGGCGTGCACATCAGCACCGTGAAGCGGCGGTGGAAGTCCATCGGGCGGGGCTCCTGTCGTGAGGGAATGGCCTGCGTGTCGGCCGCTCTCGTGACGATCCGATGACAGCGGCGGTCCGGCCGAGCGATTCAGCCTTGGCGCAGCAGGGATCCGAGGGCGATGCCGAGCGCGGCGTAGCCGCGGGCGTTGAGATGGAGCCGGTCGGCGTCAAGGCCAGTGGCCGGATCGGGACCAAGCGCCGCGTCGCCATCGAGGAGGAGCAGGGCCTCGGCCGCGGCGAGGCCGGCGATGCGGGCGTTGAGATGGAGCCGGTCGGCCTCGCTCCGTCCGGGCGGGCTCTCGCGCCACGGGACCGTAGCGAGCACGACCACCGGCGGTGCCCAGGCGGCGCGCAAGGACGCGAGAAGCGCGGCGAGGCCGGCGACGATCGTCTCCGGGTCGTCGCCGTCGGCGAAGCTGTTGGTGCCGACCATCAGGATCGCGAGGCGGGGCCGGAGGGCGAAGGCGGCCATCGCGGCGAGGCGCCAGCGCGTGGTCTGCACCCGGTCGCCGGGCAGGCCGAGATTGAGGGTGGATCGGCCGGTCGCGGCCATGAGCTCCGGCTCGGGCCAGCCGGCGGCGAGCGAATCGCCGAGGATCACCGCGTCCGGCGCCGGGCCGGCGGCGAGACGGGCCAGGAGGGCGCGGTGGCGGCGCAGGCCGGAGGGTTTCAAAGGTGGGGCAGGGGGGCGGGCGGCGCTCACCGCCCGGCCGCCCGGCGCAAGCCCAGCCGCTCCAGCACCTGCCGGCCGATCAGCGGCGTGTAGTGCAGGTTGTCGAGCCAGGCGGGGGTCGAGCCGGCGGCGGGATCGAAGGGATAGGGGTCGCCGAGGCTCGTGAGGTCGAGGGCCGGGCGGCCGCGGGCGGCGCAGAGCCGCATCACCGCCTCGCGCCACCGCGAAAAATCGTCGGAGAGCCCGAGATCGGCGAGCACCCGGCGTTGCGCGTCGCTCACCGGCGAGAGGTAGACCGTCAGGTCGGTGTTCGCGAGCCGCTCCAGCGCGAGGTCGAGGCTCGCCAGCGTCTCGGGCCGGAACGGCGCGGTGGTGCGCCGGCGCGTGGCGTCGTTCTCGCGCGTCAGCGCCGCCGGCAGGGGCGGGGTGATGCGGTAGCCTCCCCGAGTCCAGGCGCCCGGATCGTCGCCGCCCGCCACCGCGTCGAGCCGGCTGTCGGCGAGCGCGTAGCGGCCGAGCACGCTGCCCATCAGGGCGGCGAGCCGGCCGCTCGCGGTCGCCAGCGCCTCGTCGAGGTGGACCGGCACGCTCGGGCGCGAGAACATGTAGTAGTCGAGGCCCAGCGTCGCCCGGGCCGGACCCCGGGAGGCCACCACCGCGGCGATCACCGGCAGTTCCGTGGCGATGATCGCCGAGATGCCGGCATTGAACACCCGTCCCGGCGCCACGCTCGTGACGTCGGCGGGGTCGAGGCCGTGATAGACCGTCGAGGAGCCGATCAGCGCGAGGTCGTAGGGACGCGTCAGCGCTTGCAGCACCTTGGCCCGGCGGGTCTGCCGGTCGAGGAGGCGGCTGTTGCCGTCGGTCACCGCCCGCCAGGGCGGGTCCTGGCGAAAAACCCAGTAGGCGTCGAACCAGATCACCCGTCCGGCCACCAGGGCCATGAGCACGGCGAGGACCAGGGCCGTCAGCACCAGGTAGCGGCGAGCAAAGGTCTCGCGAGCAAGGGTCTCGCGAACAGGAGAATCCCGATCCGGCGCCTCAGAAGCGGGCATAGATGAAGGCCTGGTTGGCGTCGTTGCCGACCTGGAGCAGGATCGCGGCCAGGAGCAGGGCGGTCGCGGCGGCAGCCCATCCTCGCGGGATCAGGCGCTCCACCGCCTCGCGGGCGGTGGGTCCGAGGATCGCCAGGGCGGCGGCGCCGGCGGCGAGCGGCCAGAACTCGGGTGCGCCGCCCGCCTCCGTGCCGAGGCCGAGGAGCCCGCGATAGACGCTGAGCGCGGTGGCGAAGTCGGGCGCCCGAAACAGCACCCAGGCGAGGCAGACGAAGACGAAGGTGGCGAGGAACCCCGCCGCCTCCGGGAGCCTCAGGCCGGCGCGGCGCCACAGCACGTGCAGGCCGAGCGCGATCCCGTGCGCCGCCCCCCAGGCGACGAAGGTGAGCCCCGCCCCGTGCCACAGCCCGCCGAGCGCCATGGTGAGGAACAACGCCAGGAGCTGGCGCGGCACCCCGTGCCGGCTGCCGCCGAACGGGATGTAGAGGTAGTCGCGCAGGAAGAGCGACAGGGTGATGTGCCAGCGCCGCCAGAAATCCTGGATCGAGGCCGCCCGGTAGGGCGCCCGGAAGTTCTCGGGCAGCACGATGCCGAACAGCAGCGCGAGGCCCAGCGCCATGTCGGTGTAGCCCGAGAAGTCGAAATAGAGCTGGAGGGCGTAGCCGACCGTCGCCTGCAGCGCCGTGGCGAAGTCCGGCCGGCCGCCGGCCGCGGCGGCAGCCCAGAGCGGATCGATGGAGCTCCCGAGCCCGTCGCCGAGAAAGACCTTCTTGGCGAGGCCCGCGGTCAGCAGCATCAGGCCGCTTGCGGCGCGGTCCGCGGAGGACGGCTCCGGCGCGCGCAGCTGGCCCACGAGCTCGGACGGCCGCACCAGGGGGCCGGCGATCACCCGGGGGAAGAACGCGATATAGACGGCGTATTCCGCGAGCGTCATCGGCTCCGCCTTGCCGCGCCGCAGGTCGACCAGATAGGCGATGTGCTGGAAGGTGAAGAACGAGATGCCGAGCGGCAGCGCCAGCGAGACGAGCGGCAGGCTCGCGCCCGTGACGGCGTCCGTCAGCCCGGCGAAGAAGCCGAGATACTTGTAGAGGCCGAGCAGCCCGAGATCGAGGACGATCGCCGCGGTGAGGACGTCGCCGCGCCCGGAGCGGCGCCACGCCTCGCCGGCGAGCCAGTTGAGGGCGATGGAGGCCGCGAGCAGCGGCACGAAGCGCAGGTCCCACCAGCCGTAGAAGGCGAAGGACAGGCCGGCGAGCCAGGCGACGCGCCAGCCCGGCCGGCGGGCGACGCAGAGCGCGTGCAGCCCGAGCGCCACCGGCAGGAACAGCAGCAGGAACGGCAGGGAGTTGAAGGGCATGCGGCGCTCGCCGGTCGTACCTCGGCGTTAGTGCAAAATCGGCGCCGGGGAAAGGGCGGCGCCAAGTTTCGCATCGCTGACATGCCGTTGCTTGAGCTATTTTTGCTCATCGTGTCGCATCCGATGCCGCCCAGCGCCCTGCCTGTCAGAGTAGGCGTCCGAGTAGCCCGCCGGCTGCGCAAGGCTTGGATGAATCTCCCGATCCGCCCCGACACCGTTGCGCGATGGCAAGCCTGCCCGATTATCAAAAGCATCTGTGGGAAATTCGGGGGTGAGCGCGCGATGATGGGTTGAAACCACGCCGCGCTGCCCGATATCGCGGCTATGCCCGCGATGCGGGCGCGTAAGTTAGGATGATTCTCCGTGTCACAAGAAGATCTGGTCCAGGAGGTCGATTTCGTCGCCCTCACCGCCGACGTCGTATCGGCCTACGTCGCCAACAACTCCGTCCCGGCCGCCGAACTGGCCGGCCTGATCGGCACCGTGCACACCGCCTTCGTCACCCTCGGCCAGCCGGCCGCCAAGGAGGCGGAGAAGCCGGTCCCGCTGATGCCGATCAAGAAGACGGTGACGCCGGACTACCTGATCAGCCTCGAGGACGGCCGCCAGTACAAGTCGCTCAAGCGCCACCTGTCGACCCGCGGGCTCACCCCCGAGGAGTACCGCCGCAAGTGGGGCCTGCCGCACGACTACCCGATGGTCGCCGCCAACTACGCCGCCCAGCGCTCCGAGCTGGCGAAGAGCATCGGGCTGGGCCGGGGCCGCAACGTCGCGGCCGCTGCCAAGCGGGCCGCCTCCGACGCCGTCGTGACGGCGCCGGCCGTCGAAGCCAAGGCCGAGACCAAGACGGCCAAGCGCGGGCGCGCGCGCAGCGCGTGAGACGATCCGGAGCGGCCGCGCGGGTGATCTCAGCCCGTGCGATCGCTCCGGGGAGCGTCGCGGCGCGACCGGCGGGGGCCGGCCGTGCCGCTCACAGGAGCTCGCCGTGCCAGGCCACGAGGCCGGCCGGCGGGCTCCGCGCGCTTCAGGACTGCAGTCGAGACGGTCCCGGGCGCGCGGCGATGAGTGCCGGGGTGGCCCTGGGGTGAGGACAGCCGGCCGGGACAACGGGCTTGCCAGCATCGCCGGCCTGCGCTTCTGTCGCGGCCGGGTGGCGCGGGCCGAGGGCACGCCGGGCGCGCCGGGGCCCTTGCGAGGCCGACCCCCCGAGTGCCGCGCCCGCGAGGCTGAGCCCGCGCGGGCCCATCTCCGGAGCCCCCCATGGATCAGGCCAAGCTCGCCGCCCTGCGTGGCCGCTACCTCGACGCGACCGGCGGCGACATCGACGACCCGGATTTCGCCAAGGCCGCCGCGCAGCAATTCAGCGAGAGCGACCGGCGCAAGTGGCCCTTCGCCGACCCGGCGACCTTCCTCGACCTGCCGTTCCGCCCCGAGGCCGCGACGCTGCCCGATTTCGGCGGGCTCGACGTGGCACTGATCGGGGTGCCGATGGATCTCGGCGTCACCAACCGGGCCGGCGCCCGCCACGGGCCGCGGGCGGTGCGGGCGGTGGAGCGCATCGGCCCCTACGAGCACGTGCTGCGCATCACCCCGGCGGCGGAGCTGAAGGCGGCCGATATCGGCGACGTGCCGTTCCGCAGCCGCTTCTCCCTCGAGAGCTGCCACGAGGACATCGAGGCGTTCTTTTCCACCGTGGTCAAGGCGGGCGTGGTGCCGCTGGCGGTCGGCGGCGACCACTCGATCAGCCGCGCGACCCTGCGGGCGGTGGGTGCGTCGCGCCCGGTCGGCATGATCCACATCGACGCCCATTGCGATACCGGCGGCGTCTACGAGGGCTCGAAGTTCCACCACGGCGGACCGTTCCGCCAGGCGGTGCTCGACGGCGTGCTCGATCCGGAGCGCACGATCCAGATCGGCATCCGGGGCGGCGCCGAGTACCTGTGGGAGTTCTCCTACGTCTCCGGCATGACGGTGATCCACGCCGAGGAGGTGCCGCGGCTCGGGCTGCCGGCGGTGATCGCCCGGGCCCGCGAGGTCGCGGGCGACGGCCCGACCTACCTCTCTTTCGACGTCGACAGCCTCGATCCCGGCTTCGCGCCGGGCACCGGCACGCCGGAGATGGGCGGGCTCTCCCCGCGCGAGGTGCTGGATCTGCTGCGGGGGCTCGCCGGCCTGAACATCGTCGGCGGCGACGTGGTCGAGGTGGCGCCGCAATACGATCCGACCGGCAACACGGCGCAATGTGCCGCGCAGGTGCTGTTCGAGCTCCTGTGCCTGGTGGCGGCGGGGCGGCGGGGTTAGCCCGTCGTCCCCCGCCCCCGCCGGCCGGGGTTCACCCCCCGGCCACGCCCTGCGCGTCGACGTAGAGCGCGTAGAGCGACTGGCTCGCCGCCATGAACAGCCGGTTGCGGTGGCGGCCGCCGAAGCAGAGGTTGGCGCAGCGCTCCGGCAGGCGGATGCGGCCGATCAGGGTGCCTTCCGGATTGTAGACCATCACCCCGTCGAGGGCGTCCGAGCCCATGCCCCAGCCACACCACAGGTTGCCGTCGGTGTCGCAGCGGAAGCCGTCCGGCGTGCCGGGTCCGGCGTCAATGTGGACGCGCCGGTTCGTCAGCCGCCCGTTCGCGACGTCGTAGGCGAGGATGCGGCGATTCGGCTGCGCCCGCGATTCGACGAGGTAGAGGATCGATTCGTCGGGGGAGAAGCACAGGCCGTTCGGCCCTGCGAGGTCGGTGGCGACGGCTGCCAGCACCCCGGTCTCCGGGTCGAGGCGGTAGACGTTCTGGGGCGATTCCGGCTCGGCCCGCTCGCCCTCGTAATTGCCGAGGATGCCGAAGGGCGGATCGGTGAACCAGACCGCGCCGTCGGAGGCCACCACCACGTCGTTGGGCGAGTTGAGGCGCTTGCCCTCGTAAGCGTCGGCCAGCACCGTGATCGCGCCGTCATACTCGGTGCGCGTCACCCGCCGCCCGCCATGCTCGCAGGTGACGAGGCGGCCCTGGCGGTCTCGGGTGTTGCCGTTGGCGAAGTTCGACGGCTTGCGGAACACCGAGACCGCGCCGCTCTCCTCGTCGTAGCGCAGGATGCGGTTGTTCGGGATGTCGCTCCACAGGAGGTAGCGCCCGTCGCCGAACCAGACCGGCCCCTCGCTCCAGCGGCAGCCGGTGGCGAGGCGCTCGATCCCGGCGCTGAACACCCGGTAGCGGGCGAAGGAGGGGTCGATGACCTCGATGGCGGGGTCGGGATACCGGGTCGTCGGCGTCCACACGGTGGCTGTCCTCCTGATGCTCTTCCTGGCGCGGCGGACCTTCGCGGGGCACAAGCCGCGATGCAAGCGCCGAGAGGCACGGCGCGCCTCGACGGGGAACCGCCGTTCCCCGATGATGGGGCCCTTGACCTCGCGCCGGACGGGCGCGCACCAACGATGAAGCAGGAGGACGCATGAGCGAGGCAGCGGGAATCCGGGTCGCCCTGTCGGGGGCGGGGGGCCAGATCGGGGCGGTGCTGCGGCCGCGGCTCCTCGATGCCGGGATCGTCCTGCGCTCCGGCGGGGGGCCGACGGCGCTGGCGCCGCTCTCCGACTCCGAGACGGTGACGACGGGCGACCTGCGCGACGCCGCGGCGGTCGACCGGCTGCTCGAGGGAACGGAGGTCCTGGTGCACATGGCCGGCACCAGCGTCGAGAAGCCGCTGCCGGAGGTGATCGAGAACAACTTACGTGCCCTCCAGGCGGTCTACGAGGGCGCCCGCCGCCATCGCCTGCGGCGGGTGATCTTCGCCAGTTCCAACCACGCCTTCGGCATGCACTCGGTGAACGACCGGCTCGCCATCGACGCGCCGTTCCGGCCCGACGGCGCCTACGGCCTGAGCAAGGCCTGGGGCGAGCTGATGGGGCAGATGTACTGGGACCGGCACGGCATCGAGGGGGTGGCGTTGCGCATCGGCAGCGCCCTGCCGCGGCCGACCGAGTTCCGCCACCTCTCGACCTGGCTCGGCCACGACGACCTCGCCCAGCTCGTGCTGCGCAGCATCACGGCACCGATCCCGGGCTACGTCGCGGTCTGGGGCGCCTCGAACAACCCACGCAGCTACTGGGACAACAGCGCGGCGGCCGCCGTGATCGGCTACCGGCCGACCCAGTCGGCGGAAGATTGGGCCGAGGAGATCCTCGCACAGGAGAACCCCCTCGATCCGGTCGCCCGCACCCTCCAAGGGGGCAGCTTCACGACGATCGACTACACGCCGCTGGCCGAGCGGCCGGGGCGGGACAGGTGAGGCGCTGACGCCACCGCCCGAACCCTCCCCCGCAGAGGCTAGCGGATTCACACTTCGCCGTCCGAGAGCCAATCCCTTGTGAAGGCTGGCGCTTTCCCCTCCCCCTTGTGGGGAGGGGCTAGGGGTGGGGGTGGTGCCGGAGAAGTCTCGCGCTCAATCCTGCACCACCCCCACCTCCAACTCCTCCCCACAAGGGGGAGGAGAGGCGCCTTGTCTTCAAAGGTCCAAAGCACTCAGACCCAGATGTGTGAACACGCTAGCCTCTGCGGGGGAGGGTGCCCCACGGAGTGGGGCGGGAGAGGGGCAGCGCGACGCTGCTTCAGGTGGCGCTCTTCATGAAGCGCGCGACCTTTCCGGAAACGTGCTCCCCTCTCCCGGCCCCTGCTGACGCAGGGACCACCCTCCCCCGCGGAGGGGGGAGGGTTCGCGTGCGACCTACACCCCCACCCGCTCACCCCCCGGCTCCGGCAGGCCCAGCAGGCGCGCCAGGTCCGGGGCCGCGCCTCCCGCCAGCAGGTCCGCCAGGGTGTAGCCGTCAAGCACCGCCAGGAAGGCGGCGAGCGCCTCAGCCAGTGCGCGGCGCAGGCGGCAGGCCGGAGTGATGGCGCAGGCCCCCTCGCCGAAGCACTCGACCAGGGCCAGGTCCTCCTCGGTCTGCCGCACCACCGCGCCGACCACGATCTCGCCGGGGCTCAGCGCCAGGCGCAGGCCGCCGCCGCGGCCGCGGATGGTGCGTACCAGGCCGAGCCGGCCGAGCTGGTGCACCACCTTGGTCAGGTGGTTCTCGGAGATGCCGTAGGCCCGGGCGATCTCCGCGATGGAGCTCTGCCGCGGCTCGTTCGCCCCGAGATAGAGCAGCGTGCGCAGGGCGTAGTCGGTGTAGCGCGTCAGGCGCATGGGAGCCTCGCCCGTCTCATAACATGTAATTCCTATGCACCTTCTGATGCGCGCCGTATAAGGTTCATATCGAATGCACCTTTGAGCGCGCCATGCCGTCTCCGCTGAGCCCCGCCACCATCGCTCTCGTCAAGGCCACCGTGCCCGCCCTGGAGGTGTACGGCTCCGCCATCACCCGCCGGATGTACGAGCGCCTGTTCCAGGACCCGGCGATCCGTGACCTGTTCAACCAGTCGCATCACGGCGAGACCGGCTCGCAGCCGAAAGCCCTGGCGAATGCGGTTCTGGCCTATGCGCGCCACATCGACGATCTCGGCGCGCTCGCCGGCGCGGTCGAGCGCATCGCCCAGAAGCACGTCACCCTGGCGATCCTGCCGGCCCATTACACCTCCGTCGCCGAGGCGTTGCTCGGGGCGATCCGGGACGTGCTCGGCGACGCCGCGACCCCGGAGATCTGCGCCGCCTGGGGCGAGGCCTACTGGTTCCTGGCCGGCATCCTGATCGATCGGGAGGCGGCGATCTACCACGATCACGCCGCGCGACCCGGCGGCTGGACCGGTTGGCGCGACTTCCGCATCGAGAGCGTGACGGCCGAGAGCGAGACGATCCGCTCCTTCGTGCTGGTGCCGGTGGATGGCGGAAAGGTGCTGCGCCACGAGCCCGGCCAATATCTGGGCCTCCGCCTCGACCTGCCGGGCGACGGGGCACAGGATCCGGGTGTGCTCAAGCGCAACTACTCGATCTCCTGCGCGCCGAACGACCGCGCCTACCGCATCACCGTCAAGCGCGAGGCCGCGCCGGGCCGGCCCGCCGGCCTAGTCTCGTCCTGGCTGCACGACACGGCCCATCCCGGCACGGTGCTCGGCGTCGCGGCGCCCGCCGGCGACTTCGCGCTCGATCGCGCCTCGACCGCGCCGGTGGTGCTGGTGAGCGGCGGCGTCGGCCTCACCCCGATGATGAGCATGCTGGAGACGATCCACGCCGAGACGCCGGCGCGGCCGACCTGGTACGTCCACGGGGCGCTGAACGGCCGGGTCCACGCCATGGCCGGGCACGCCCGGCGGCTGGCCGCCGAATGCCCGGCGATCCGCCTGCACACGATCTACGAGGCGCCGGAAGCCGCCGACCGGCTCGGCGTCGATCACGACGCCGTCGGCCGCATCACGCCGGACTGGCTCGCCGCCCACACCCCGGCGGCGGAGGCGATCTACTACCTGTGCGGCCCGAAGCCCTTCCTCGCGAGCCTCGTCCACGGCCTCGCGCGCCTGGGCGTGCCGGCGGCGCGCATCCGCTACGAGTTCTTCGGGCCGGCGGACGAGCTGGTGGAGGAGGCGCGCCAAGCGGCGTGAGCGGACCGACGTGATACCCTCCACGTCATCCCGGGGCCGCGAGAGCGGAACCCGGGATCCATAACCGCCGACAATGCCGAACACGGCGACCGGTCTTCCGCTTCTTCTTGGAACGTTGGTGGTTCTGGATCCCGGGCTCCGCTGGCGCGGCCCCGGGATGACCCTGCGAGATTGAGGCCTCGGCGCGAGATCTGCGCCTCTCGGCGCGAGGGAGCCTCACGCCTGCGCCAGCACCCTGGCATTCTCCCGGATCGCCGCCTCGCTCACCGCGATCCCGAGTCCCGGGCCCTGGGGCACCACCACCGCGCCGGCCTCGACCGGCACCCGGGCCTCCAGCACGTCCTCGGTCAGGACGTGGTGGGGCATGTAGAACTCGCAGCCGAGCGAGATGCCGGGCGTCGCCGCGATGAGCTGGGTGCCGGCGGCGAGCGCGATGCCGCCCTCCCACAGGGTGCCGCCATAGCCCGGCAGGCCGGCGGTCTCGGCGATCGCCATCAGGCTTTGCGCCTTCAGCATGCCGCCACACTTCATCAGCTTCACCGAGACCGCGTCCGCCGCCCGGCGCCGGACCACCTCCAGGGCGTCGGCGGCATCGAAGCAGCTCTCGTCGGCGAGGATCGGGGTCTCGATAGCGGCCGTCAGCTCCGCCATCGCGTCGAGGTGGCGGCGTGCCACCGGCTGCTCGATGAAGGTCGGCCGGAAGGCCTCGACGTCGCGCAAGGTGCGCAGGGCCCCGAACGGCGCCAGCGCCTGGTTGTAGTCGACCCGCAGGTCGATGCCCTCGCCGAAGGCCGCCCGCATCGCTCCGAGATGGGCGAGGTCCTCGGCGTGGGATTTCACCCCGGTCTTCACCTTGAACAGGCGGTGGCCCTCCGCTGTCATGGCGTGCATGCGGGCGAGGTCGGCCTCGAAATCGGGATCGGCGATCGAGAACGACAGCGGGATCCGGTCCCGCACCCGGCCGCCGAGCAACTCGGCGACGGAGAGCCCGGCGGCGTGGCCGAGGATGTCGAACAGGGCCATCTCGACCGCCGCCTTGGCGTCGGTGTGGCCGGTGAGCGCCCGATCGAGGTCGGCGGACAGCGCCCGGACGTGACGCGCCGAGCGGCCGAGGATCAGCGGGCGCAGATAGGTGTCGAGGGCCGAGAAGGCGCCCTCGGCGGTGCCGGTGAACACCTCCCAGGGCGCGGCCTCGCCCCAGCCGACGATCCCCTCGCGCGTGGTGAGCGCCAGCAGCACCCGCTTGACCGTGCCCTTGACGTCGCCGACGCCCTGGCGGCGGGCCATCCTGATCGGGCTCTCGATCAGGACGACGCGCAGGTGCTCGATCACCAGCGGATCGGTGAGGGGCATGCGGCTCACGTGAGCCCTCCGTCGACGTGGATGACCTGGCCGGTGACGTAGGACGCCGCCGGGGAGGCGAGGAACGCGATGACCGCCGCGATCTCCGCCGGATCGGCCCGCCGTCCGAGGGGGATGGCCGATTCGAGGGTCGCGATCGCCTCCGCCGACAAGGACCCGGCGCGGCCCGGATCCTTGCGGGTCAGGCCCGGCGCCACGGCGTTGACGGCGATGCCGCCGGGTGCCAGCTCGCGGGCGAGGCTCCGCACCAGGGCCTCCAGGGCGGCGCGGCCGGCGGAGGAGGCGGAGAACAGGCCGAGATCGGTCCGGTAGAGGTGGGCGACGTAGGACGACACCGCGACGATCCGCGGGGCTTGGGCACCCCGCAGCAGCGGCGCGGCCGCCTGCGCGAGCCGCAGGAACGACTCGGCCGAGAGGGCGAGCGCGCCGGCGAGGCTGCCGGGGTCGAGGGCGAGCGCGCCGCCGCGCTGCGCCTTGCCGGCGGCGGCCACCACGGCGTCGAGGCGCCCGAAGGTCTCAGCCGCGAGCGCCACGCCGCATGGCCCGGTCTCCGGGTCGGCGAGGTCGCCGAGCCAGGTCGCGACCGCGGCGCCCCGGGCCCGAACCGCTTCGGCCACCGCGTCGAGGCCCGCCGCGTTGCGGCCGCTATGCAGCACCAGGCCGTCGCCGGGGGCTGCCAGCGCCAGGGCCGTGGCGCGGCCGATGCCGCTGCCGGCACCCGTGACCAGGGTGACCCTCACGAGGGCACCGCCTCGCCGCGGCGATGGAAATGGGCGAGGAAGGCCCGGGTGTCGGGGTGCTGCGGCGCGTCGATCAGGGTGCGGGCCGGTCCCTCCTCGACCACGACGCCGTCGCGCAGGAAGACCACCCGGTCGGCGACCTCGCGGGCGAAGGCGATCTCGTGGGTGACGATCACCATCGTCATGCCGTCGGCGGCGAGCGCCCGCATCACGCCGAGCACTTCGCCGACGAGCTCGGGGTCGAGGGCCGAGGTCGCCTCGTCGAACAGCATCACCTCGGGCTCCATGGCGAGGGCCCGCGCGATGGCGACGCGCTGCTTCTGCCCGCCCGAGAGCCGGCTCGGATACTGCTCGGCCTTGTCGGCGAGGCCGACCTTGGCGAGCAGCGCGCGGGCCCGCGCCTCGGCCTGCGCCTTGGGCAGGCGCTGCACGGTGAGCGGCCCCTCCATGACGTTTTGCAGCGCCGTGAGGTGCGGAAACAGGTTGAAGTGCTGGAACACCATGCCGGTCCCGGCGCGGAACCGCGCCAGCGCCTTCGTCCCCGGCAGCTTGGTGCCGGGACCGAACCGGAACGCGTCGGCCCCGACCCGGACCTCGCCCGAATCCGGCACCACCAGGAGGTTGATGCAGCGGAGCAGGGTGGACTTGCCGGAGCCCGACGGCCCGATCAGCGCCACCACCCCGCCCACCGGCACGGCGAGCGACACGTCCTTGAGCACCGTGTTGGCGCCGAAGCTCTTGGCGAGATGCGTGATCGCGATCTTGGGAGTCTCTGCCATGTCGGCCCTCAATCGCTGGTGGCGAGGCGCCGCTCGCCCCGGCGCACGATCCAGGTGAGGGGATAGAGCGCCGCGAAGTACAGGACCGCCACGAGGGTGTAGATCTCCAGCGGCCGGTAGCTGTCATGGGCCGCGACCTGGCCCTGGTAGAGCAGGTCCGGCACCGCCAGCACCGAGACGAGGGACGTGTTCTTGAACTGGATGATCGACTGGTTCATCAGCGGCGGCACCATGCGCTTGAGCGCCTGGGGCAGGACGATCCGGCGCAGGCTCTGCGCCGGAGTCATGCCGAGGGCCGCCGCCGCCTCGCCCTGGCCGCGGTCGATCGACACGATGCCGCCGCGGATGATCTCGGCGTAGAACGAGCCGCCGTAGAGCGACAGCGCCAGCACCGAGGCGCCGACCGCCGAGATCTCGATGCCTGAGAGGATCGGCAGGGCGTAGTAGAACCACACCAGCTGCACCAGGAGCGGGGTGCAGCGGAACACCTCGATATAGGCGTTGCTGAGCCAGCGCAGGGGCGCGATGGGCGAGAGCTTGGCGAGACCGGCGCCCAAGCCGACCAGGAGGCCGATCACCACGATCGCGACCGTGAAGGCCGCGGTGACGCCGAGCCCCTGGACGAACAGCCAGCGGTAGGTCCAGAGCGAGCCGAAATCCCAAGTGTACATGTCCAGACCCAGAGCATTTTCCGACGAAGTGGATGCCGGTTCATCGAAGAAAATGCGACAAAACAAAGACTTAGAGCGCTTCTCGATCGCAGCGCGATCGAGAAGCGCTCTAACCCTGCCGGGCCGCCCCGCGCCGGCTCACAGCGAGACGCCGGCCGGCATGTCGGCCTCGGTCACGCCCACCAGCTCCATGTTCGACACGATGGTCTGGCGGATGAAGCCGAGGCCCTTGTTGTAGTCGATCCAGGTGTTGACGAAGTCGCGCAGGGTCTTGTCGCGCTCGCGCCGGAAGCCGGCATTCGAGGTGGTGGCGAAGACCGGGTTCGGCACCACCAGCTGCCCGAGGCCTGAGTTCTTCTTCAGCACGGTCATCGCCAGCATCAG
Organism: Methylobacterium sp. 17Sr1-1; assembly: GCF_003173775.1. Classification (NCBI taxonomy): domain Bacteria; kingdom Pseudomonadati; phylum Pseudomonadota; class Alphaproteobacteria; order Hyphomicrobiales; family Methylobacteriaceae; genus Methylobacterium; species Methylobacterium sp. 17Sr1-1. The sequence continues at coordinate 2,028,388 of NZ_CP029552.1, forward strand.
GATCAGGCATTGCGCGTCGACCCGGCCGGTCGAGAGCGCCAGCGTCGCCTCGTCGGCGGACTTGAAGCGCACGACCTGCGCCTTCGGGCAGAGCCGGGTCACGACGGCGTCGTGCGAGGAGCCGACATCGACCGCGAGCTTCACGTCCGGGCTGTTCAGCTCGGCCCAGGTCTTGGGCGAAAAACCCTTCTTGGCGATGACGGTAAAGGCGTTGCTGAACACCGGCACGGAGAAATCGACCACCAGCGCCCGCTTCGGGGTCGGGTTGAGGCCGAAGAACAGGTCGATCTTGTTGGCCTGAAGATCGAGCACCGCGTTGCCCCAGGTGGTCTCGGAGAGCTCCAGCTCCGCCTCGAGCTCGGTCGCCAGGGCCTTCGCCATGTCGACGTAGAAGCCGCGCCACTGACCGGTCGCAATGTCCTTCTGGTAGTACGGCGCCCCGCCGGCCACCGCCGCGGTGCGCAGCTTCTTCGTTCGGCGGATCCGGTCGAAGGCGCTCTCGGCGGCGTCCTGCGCCTGGGCCGGGGTGACGAGCGCGGAGGCGACCGCCCCCGCCGCCACGGAGCCGGCCCCAACCAGGCCTGCCAGCGATCTGCGTGACAGCATCACGACACTTCCTTCTCTCGACGCGCGATCCTTACAGTCGCGCTTAGCACGTGGCGGGCCAGAGGCCAGCGGCTCGTGTGGGTTAATTCATGGGGACGGCCGCGCAAGGCCTAACGAGGGGAGGCGACCATGACGGAGCGCAACGCCGTCGACGCGGCGATCACCAGCCGGCGCAGCGTCCGGGGTTTTCGGCCCGATCCGGTGCCGGAGGCGACGATCCGCGACCTGATCGCGCTCGCCGGACGGGCGCCGAGCGGCAGCAACATCCAGCCCTGGAAGGCCCACGTCGTCACGGGCGCGGCCCTGCGACGCCTCACCGACGCCCTCACGGCGGCGCACGAGAGCGACGCGCCGGAGGCCCGCGAGTACGAGTATTATCCGGTGACCTGGCGCGAGCCGTATCTCGGCAGGCGCCGGGCGCTCGGCTGGCAGCTCTACGGGCTCGCTGGCATCGCCAAGGGCGACAAGGCGGGCGCCAAGCGCCAGATGGGGCGCAACTTCACGTTCTTCGGCGCGCCCGTCGGCCTCGTCTTCACCATCGACCGCGACATGGAGCAGGGCAGCTGGCTCGATTACGGCATGTTCCTCCAGACCCTGATGCTCGCCGCCCGCGGCCGCGGCCTCGACACCTGCCCGCAGGCGGCGATCGCGAGCTACCCGGCGGTGGTGCGGGCCGAGCTCGGGGTGCCGGAGAGCGAGATGGTGGTGTGCGGGATGGCGCTTGGGCACGCCGACCCGGAGGAGCCGGTGAATGCGTTGCGGGCGGAGCGGGAGCCGGTGGAGGTGTATACGGTGTTACACGATGAGTGAGGTTCATTGTGGGAGATTTACGCTCAGTTTCGATGATAGATGAGGGGCTGCTTGATTGGCCTCTACCGACTTATTACCCTCCACGTCATTCCGGGCCGCGCAGCGGAGCCCGGAGTGCCGAAGGCACGCCCAGACACTCAGGTCGTTCAAAAAGAAGCGGAGAGCATTCCGACTGATCCTGCATCATCCGCGGTTCTGGATCCCGGGCTCCGCTACGCGGCCCCGGAATGCCCCCGAGGCTGTCAGGACCTTCGAGCAAATCAAACAGACCCCGAGTGAGTGGTTGCGTCGGCCGAGTACATCCAAGCTCTCTTCGCCATCCCCGGCCCACGCCGGTCGCTCGCTTCGGGCACGACCGAAGCATCCCGACGACTTGATCTGCCATAACGGCAGCGTCAGATTAACTCTCGGGAATGCGCCGATCGTGCCGAACTCCCCACATCGCGGGCCGGGCTTCTATGGCTGGTACATCGTCGCGGCGGCCTTCGTCGTCGCCGTCTTCGGCTGGGGCTTCGGGTTCTACGGCCCGCCGGTCTATCTCGAGGCGGTCCGGCAGGCGCGGGGATGGCCGATCGCCCTCGTGTCCGGCGCCGTGACCGTCCATTTCCTGACGGGCACCGGAATCATCGCTGGCCTGCCCCTCCTGCACCGTCGCTTCGGCCTGCCCGCCGTCACGTTCGCCGGCGCCGTCCTGCTGGCGGTCGGCGTGCTCGGCTGGGCCCTCGCGCGGACGCCGTGGCAGCTCTACCTCGCCGCCGTTTTGAGCGGGGCCGCCTGGCCGACGATGGGGGCGGCCGCCGTCAACGCGATCGTCGCCCCCTGGTTCGTCGCGAAGCGTCCGGCGGCGCTGAGCATGGCCTATAATGGTGCGAGCATCGGCGGGGTCGTCTTCTCCCCGCTCTGGGTGGCCCTGATCGGCCGCATCGGTTTCCCCATGGCCGCCCTCGTGGTCGGGACCGGCATGATCGCGGTGCTCGGCGCGCTGGCGTGGCTCGTCCTGCCCCGGACCCCGGCGAGCATGGGGCAGGTGCCGGACGGAGAGGATGCCGGCGGTCCCGGCCAGGCGCCGAAGGCGGCCGCGGCGCTCCCCGCGGCGCCGCTCGCCCGCGATCGGGCCTTCGTGACGCTAAGTGCCGGCATGGCCCTGGCGCTGTTCGCGCAGATCGGCCTCATCGCGCAGCTGATCTCCCTGCTCGCCCCCACGCTCGGCCCGGACGGGGCGGGACTGGCGGCCGGGCTGGCGACCGCGGCGGCGATCGTCGGGCGCATCGCGGTCGGATGGGCGATGCCGGCCGGCACGGATCGCCGCCGCGTGGCCGTGCTCAGCCTCCTGATCCAGGCCGTCGGGTGCGGGGTCCTGATGCTGGCGGAGGCGACGGCGCCCTTCCTGCTGCTCGGCGCGATCCTCGTCGGCCTCGGCATCGGCAACGCCACGTCGCTGCCGCCGCTCATCGCCCAGGTCGAGTTCGCCCCGGCCGAGGCGCCGCGGGTCGTCGCGCTCATCGTGGCGATCTCGCAAGGCGCCTACGCCTTCGCGCCGGCGGCGTTCGGGCTGATGCGCCAGGCGGGGTCCGACCGGGCGGTCTTCGTGGTCGCGATCGTCATCCAGGTCGCCGCGGCCGGCGCGTATCTGGCGGGGATCCGGGCCCATACGCGACGCGGCGGGACACCCGGGCCGTCTTCCGCGACCCCGCCCTCCGCGATGCGGAGCCTCTGACACCGATGCTGGCGCGCCGCGCCGCTTTCGTCCTCTTCGGCACCGTGGTCCTGGCCTGGGGCTGCAACTGGCCGGTGACCAAGATCCTCGTCGCCACAATTCCCCCGCTGTGGATCACCGCCCTGCGGTGCTGGATCGCCTTCGCCGCCCTCGTGGCGATCCTCGGGGCGACCGGCCGGCTGAACCTGCCGCCGCGGGGCGACGCTCCGGTGATCCTGGGCGTGGCCCTGCTGCACATGGTGGGGTTCTCCACGCTCACGGCGGCGGGGCTCGCGTACCTCCCGGCGGGCAAGGCGATCGTGCTCGGCTACACGACGCCGCTCTGGGTGGCACTCGCCGCCCCCGTCATCCTCGGGGAGAGGCTGGCGCGCGGGAGCGCGATCGGCGTCGCGACCGGGCTCGCGGGTCTCGCGGTCCTGCTGAACCCCTTCGCCTTCGACTGGACCGCCCGGGACACGATCATCGGCTGCGCCCTCGTGCTGGCCGCCTCGCTGTGCTGGGCCGCCAACATCCTGGTCGGACGGGCGCACCGGTGGATCGCGCCGCCCTTGCAGCTGCTGCCCTGGCAGACCGCGCTCGCCGGCACGGTGCTGACGCTCGCCGCGCTGCTGCGCGAGGGACCGCCGCACGTCGCCTGGACGGGCGAGACGATCGGCCTTCTGGCGTTCAGCGGCCTCGTCGGCACCGGGCTGGCCTACTGGGCGATGTCGATGGTCACGCGGTCGTTGCCGGCGCTCGCGACGGCTTTGGGCGTGACGGCGACCCCGATCGTCGGGATCGCCATCGCGACCGCAATGCTCGGCGAGCCTCTGGACGGGACGCTCGCGGTGTCGGCGGCGCTGGTCGTGGGCGGCATCGTCGCCAGCACCGTCGCGGCGTCGCGCTGAAACCAATCGGTTCGCCGCACCGCCACCCGGACCACCGGCTCGAACCGCCCTGCACCGTCGCCGCGGCGATCCGCACGGCGCAGCGGCCGTCGGCCCGGTCCGGGTCGAGGCCTTCCGTCGCCGAGCGGATTCCCAGGGTCTCAGGGCGGGCCCGCACGGCGATTCTGCTCACCCGCGTGCTGTCGGGATGTCCGTGTCGGCCCGCCCCTCCACGTAGCGCGATAGGTCCGGCTCCTCCCGCGATCCCCCGAACAGCCGCCCCGCGACGCCGCGCAGGGCCGGTTTGCTCGCCGCGCGCAAAGCCGCATGCAGCACGCGGATGCCGGCCCGCGTGCGCGGATGCATCAGCCGGGGCGCGATCTTCGGCACGCCCTGCGCCTGCCCGACCATCGGACGCATCGCCCGTTCGTAGGCCGCGAGCGCCCCCGGCACGTCGCCGCCGCGGGCGAGTTCCCCGGCGAGCACCCGCGCCCCGGTGATCGCCAGCGTGGCGCCGATGCCGGCGAGCGGGGTCGCGCACCAGGCGGCGTCGCCGGTGAGCGCGATGCGGCCGCGCGACCAGCGCGGCATCCGCACCTGGCGCAGCACGTCGAAGTAGAAGTCGTCGGTGTCGTCGAGGGCCGCGAGCACCCGCGGCGCCTCCCAGCCGGCATCCCGGAAGCGCTCGCGCAGGAAGGCCTTCTGGCGGGCGGCGTCCCAGCCCTGCGCCTCCGGCAGGGGCCCGTGGACCGAGAGCATCGCCCGGGTGGTCCCGTAGGGGTCGGGGCGCAGCGAGAGGCTGCGGCCGCCGGGCGCGTTGTACCAGCGCCAGAGCCGGTCGTCGGCGGGCGTGCGAGGGATCGTCAAGTAGGCGATCGTCAGGTCCATCCAGCGCGGGTCGTTCTCGCCCGGAAACACCCGCTCGCGGGTCGCGGAGCCGACGCCCTCGGCGACGATCACGGCGTCGTAGCGCGCGGTGCCGCCGCCCGCGAAGGCGACGGTCCCGTCCTCCTCGACCCGCGCGATACCGTCGTCGAAGCGGTAGGCGGCGTGGCCGGTGCTCGCCTCGTAGAGGAGGCGCGCGAGGTCGCCGCGCAGGATCTCCATCTCGGCGGTCGGGCCCTCGCCCTCGGTCTCCCCGGCCATGAAGCGCGCCCGGACCCGGCCCGTGCCGTCCACCCAGGCGGTGCCTTCCTCGCCGGTGCCGCGGGCGAGCGCCGCCCGCTCCAGCCCCATCTCGCGCAGGATCGTGCGGCCGATCCCGCGCACGTCGACGTTCTGGCCGCCATCGCGAAAAGCGGGCGCGCGTTCGACCACCGTGACGTCGAAGCCGGCGCGACCGAGCCACCAGGCGGCGGTGGTGCCAGCGATGCTGGCACCGGTGATCAGGATCCGGCGGGCCATGGGTTTGTCGCTACTCCACCCGCACGGGAGGCTCGAACCGCCCCTTCACCTTCCCCGGCACGGAAAACGTCCGCCCGGCGAAGCGGTCGTCGGTCCGGTCCGGATCGAGCCCTTCCGTCGCCGAGGTGACCACGAGGGTGTCGGCGTCCGCGCCGATGAAGGCCGGGCAGGTCACCTGGCGGGCCGGCATCGCGATGCTGCGCACCCGGGTGCCGTCGGGGGCATAGGCGTCGAGGCTGGCGCCGCCCCAGCGCGCGTTCCAGAGCAGGCCCTCCGCGTCGATCACCGCTCCGTCCGGCGCGCCCTCGGAGGCCGGGACCTGCACGAAGACCCGGCGCTCGCCGACCGGCAGGCCGGTCGCCGGATCGGTGGCGATGCGCCAGATCGTGCCGGCCTCCGAATCGGCGAAGGTCGCGGAGGTGCCGTCACCTGAGAACGCGATGGCGTTCGGGATGGTGAGGCCGGTGAACAGGGTCCGGATCTCGCCGCGGAAGAACCAGTAGATCGCGCCGAGCCCCTTCTCGGCTTGCTTGCCCATCGTGCCGAGCCAGAGCGCGCCGCTCGGGTGGACCCGGCCGTCGTTGGAGCGGGTCTCGGGCCGGTCGGCCTCGAGCGGCGTCAGCAGCCGCAGGCGGCCGGTGGCGATGTCGCGGAGATACAGGCCGTCCTCGGCGCCCAGCAGCTGGGTGTGGTCGTCGACCCGCGCCACCATCGAGGCCATCACCGGCAGGTCGTGCAGAACCGTGCTGCCGCCCGAAAACGGTCGCTCGGCGAGATGCTTGCCGAGGATGTCGAGCCAGTACAGCCGGCCGAGGCCGGGATGCGCCGCCGGTCCCTCGCCGAGGATGCAGGCGCGGTCGCAGAAGAGGCCGGCCCAGCCGCTCATCGGGCGGTCTCCTTGGCGAAGCGGTACGCGATGATCTGGCGGTAGGTCTCGCCCGGGCGAAGCACCGCGCTCGGGAAGTCCGGGTGGTTCGGTGCGTCGGGATAGGCCTCGGGCTCCAGGCAGAGCGCGGTGCGGGCCGCGAAGCCGAGGTTCGCCTTGGGCAACTGCGTGCCGTCGTAGAACTGCACGGCCGGGGCGGTCGCCAGCACCGTCAGCGCCACGTCGCTGCCCGCCGCCGTGACCCGGGCGACGGGGCGGGGCTCGGAGACGGTTTCGCGCCCGAGCACGAAGGCGTGGTCGAAGTCTTGCGTCCCGATGCGGGTGGGCGCGCGCAGGTCGAAGCGGGTACCGGCGACCGGAGCGACCGCGCCGGTCGGGATCTGGGCATCGTCGACCGGCAGGTACGATTCCGCCGGGATCTCGATCACGTGGTCGTCGATCGTCGGGGCCGGGCCGCCATCGGGCGGCAGCAGCAGGTTGAAGTAGCTGTGGTTCGTCAGGTTGACGAGGGTGGCGGCATCCGTCGTCGCGGTCAGCGTGGTGCGCAGGGTGCCGGGGCCGGTGATGGCGTAGGTGCAGGTGGCGGTGAGCGCCCCCGGATAGCCCTCCTCGCCATCGGCCGCCCGGTAGGTCAGGGTCACCGCGCGCGCGCCGACCTCCGCGAACGTCCAGTTGCGGCGCGAGAAGCCCCGCGTCCCGCCGTGGAGGTGGGTGCGGCCGCCCTCGTTGCGGGGCAGCTCGTAGGCCGTGCCGTCGAGGGTGAAGCGCCCGCCGGCGATGCGGTTGGCGAAGCGCCCGACGATCGCGCCGAAATGCGGGGTCTTCGCCACGTAGTCGTGGGCGTCGTCGCGTCCGAGCACCATCGGGCGGCCCTGGAAGTCGAGCCGGCGGAGCGCCGCCCCGAGACTCAGGACCGCGACCGCGAGCCCCTCGCCCTCCAGGCGCACCTCCAGGATCGGGCTGCCGTCCGGCATCGTGCCGACGGGGACGGGATCGCTCATGTCGGGTTCCTCCGGGTGCAGGGCGGGCTCGCCTCAGGATAGGGCGCCCGGGGGGCTCTCTCCACCGCCGCGGCGCTGTTCTTCAGGCCGTCGCGCACCGCCGCCTCGGTCGCCGTCGCGGCGGCCGCGCCGTCGCCGGCCCGGATCGCCGCCGCGATCGCCGCGTGGGTGCGCCAGGCGACGTCGTGCGCCTGCGGATCGGTCGGGCGGCTCAGGTGGAACAGCACGTCGAGCGCCGCCTCCGTCACCGCGCCGACCGAGTGCATGAACCGGTTGCCGGAGGCCTCGGCCAGCGCGAGGTGGAAGGCGACGTCGGCCCGGGCGAAGGCCGGGTCGAGGCCCGGGGCCGCTCGCATCGCCGCGACGCAGGCGTCCAGCGTGTCGAGGTCGGCCGCATTCCGACGCGCGGCGGCGAGCGCCGCCGCCGCCGGCTCGATGGCGAGGCGGATCTCGGCGAGGTCGCTGAGGAAGCGCGGGTCGATGCCGGCCTCGATGGTCCAGGCGAGCACGTCGCGGTCGAACAGGTTCCAGGCCGCCCGCTCGCGCACCCGCGTGCCGACCCGGGTGCGGGTCTCGATCATGCCCTTGCCCGCGAGCGTCTTGATCGCCTCGCGCAGGACCGTGCGCGACACCCCGAAGCGCGCGAGCAGGACCGGCTCGCCCGGCAGCACGTCGCCTTGCGCGTAACGTCCGGCGACGATGCCGGTGCCGAGCGCCCGGGCGACCCGGGCGTGGCCCGGGGCATGCCGTGGCACGGTTTCGGCGCCGAGTTCATCCAAGGTTGCATCCTCCCGCGGTCTTTCGCCTCTTGCCCGCGCGTCAGGATTCCGCGATAAGGGCCGGGCCACTGGAATAGTCATATTAAATGATTTTCAGTGCGTCGAGCGATCCGACGGGCTTCGAGGGAGGAAGCGTTGGCGGCAATCTATCCGGACCTTGCGGGCAAGGTCGTGGTGGTGACGGGCGGCGGCTCCGGCATCGGGGCCGAGCTGGTCCGGCACTTCGCGCGGCAGCAGGCGCGGGTCGGCTTCCTGGACATCGCGGACGGGCCCTCGCGGGCGCTCGCCTCCGAGCTCGAGGGGCAAGGCCTCGCGGTCGCCTTCGAGCACGCCGACGTCACCGACATTCCGGCCCTGAAGGCCGCGATCGGCCGGGTGCGCGAGCGCTTCGGCCCGGTCGACGTGCTGATGAACAACGCGGCCCACGACGAGCGCCACCCCACCGAGGAGGTGACGGAGGCCTACTGGGACGGCCGCATCGCGGTGAACCTCAAGCACCAGTTCTTCGCCGCCCAAGCCGTCCTGCCCGACATGAAGGCGAAGGGCGCCGGCGCGATCGTGAATTTCGGCTCGGTCTCGTGGATGATCGGCCAGGGCGGCATGGCCGCCTACACCGCCTGCAAGTCGGGGGTGATCGGGCTGACGCGCTCGCTCGCCCGGGATTTCGGACCCTACGGCATCCGCGTCAACGCGCTGGCGCCGGGCTGGATCATGACCGAGCGCCAGCTCGCCCTCTGGGTGACGCCGGAATCCGAGGCCGAGATCAACGCCCGCCAGTGCCTCAAGCGCAAGCTGGTGCCGGCGGACGTCGCCCGCTTCGCGGTCTTCCTCGCCTCGGAGGAGGCCGGCGCCTGCACCAACCAGCATTACGTCGTCGACGGCGGCTGGGTGTAGCCTCTCCCGGCCGGCGGGTGCGCCGGCCCGCTCCATCGCGTCACGGTTCCCGATCAGCCCCGCGCGACCAAGACGCGGGAATTCCCGGAGGAAACATGAAGTCTCTCGCCGCCCTCATCGGCGGGGCCCTGGTGGCCGCCGCGCTGCTCGCTTCCCCGGCTCACGCCCAGCAGAAGGGTAAGGTCGGCGTCGCGATGCCGACGAAGTCGTCGGCGCGCTGGATCGCCGACGGCCAGGGCCTCGTCCAGGCGCTCAAGGCCAAGGGCTACACCCCCGACCTGCAATACGCCGAGGACGAGATCCCCAACCAGCTGTCGCAGATCGAGAACATGATCACCACCGGCGCCAAGGTGCTGGTGATCGCGGCGATCGACGGCACCACCCTGTCGGACGTGCTGCAGCAGGCGAGCGACCGCGGCATCAAGGTCATCGCCTACGACCGCCTGATCCGCGGCTCGAAGAACGTCGATTACTATGCGACCTTCGACAACTTCCAGGTCGGCGTGCTGCAAGGCAGCTACATCGTCGACAAGCTCGGCCTCAAGGACGGCAAGGGGCCGTTCAACATCGAGCTGTTCGGAGGCTCGCCCGACGACAACAACGCCTACTTCTTCTACGACGGGGCGATGTCGGCGCTGAAGCCCTACATCGATTCCGGCAAGCTGGTCGTGCAGAGCAAGCAGCTCGGGATGGACAAGGTCTCGACCCTGCGCTGGGACGGCGCGGCGGCCCAGGCGCGCATGGACAACCTGCTCTCCGCCTTCTACGGCAACAAGCGCGTCGACGCGGTGCTGTCGCCCTATGATGGCATCTCGATCGGCATCATCTCGTCGCTGAAGGGCGTCGGCTACGGCTCGTCCGACCAGCCGCTGCCGGTCATCACCGGGCAGGACGCCGAACTGCCCTCGATCAAGTCGATCGTGCGGGGTGAGCAGAGCATGACGGTGTTCAAGGACACCCGCGAGCTCGCCAAGGTCACGAGCGACATGGTCGACGCGATCTCGTCCGGCGGCCAGGTCGCGGTGAACGATACCAAGACCTACAACAACGGCGTCAAGGTGGTGCCGTCCTACCTGCTGAAGCCGGTCGCGGTCGACAGGGACAACTGGCAGAAGACGGTGGTCGACAGCGGCTACTACAAGGCCTCGCAGGTCAAGTGATGGCGGCGTCCCCGGCCTTCGCGGGGGTGCCGAGCGCATCCCCGATCCTGGAGATGCGCGGCATCACCAAGGCGTTCCCCGGCGTGAAGGCGCTCGACAACGTCACCCTCGCCGTCCGCGCCGGCGAGATCCACGCCGTCTGCGGCGAGAACGGGGCCGGGAAGTCGACCCTGATGAAGGTGCTGAGCGGGGTCTACCCCGCCGGCTCCTACGACGGCAGCATCCTGTTCGACGGCGAGGAACGGCGCTTCTCCGGCATCACCGACAGCGAGGCGCTCGGCATCATCATCATCCACCAGGAGCTCGCCCTGGTGCCGCTCCTGTCGATCGCGGAAAACATCTTCCTCGGCAACGAGGCGGCCTCGCGCTTCGGCGTGATCGACTGGCCCCACGTCATGGCGCGCACCCGGGACCTGCTCGCCCGGGTCGGCCTCGACGAGGCGCCCGAGACCCTGGTGACCGATCTCGGCGTCGGCAAGCAGCAGCTCGTCGAGATCGCCAAGGCCCTGTCGAAGCGGGTGCGGCTGCTCATCCTCGACGAGCCGACCGCCTCGCTCAACGAGAGCGACAGCGACGCGCTGCTCACCCTCCTGGAGGCGTTCCGGGAGCAGGGCATCACCTCGATCCTGATCTCGCACAAGCTCAACGAGGTCGCCCGGGTCGCCGACAGCGTCACGATCCTGCGCGACGGCGCCAGCGTCGAGACGCTGCCGCGGGACGCGATGCTCGGGCCCGACGGCCGCCTCAACGAGGACCGGATCATCAAGGGCATGGTCGGGCGCGACCTCGCCCACCGCTATCCCCCGCGGGAGGGCGTCGCGATCGGCGAGCCGCTCCTCGAGGTGAGGGGATGGAGCGTGCGCCACCCGCTCCACCCCGACCGGCTGGCGGTGGAGGAGGTGAGCCTCACCGTGCGCCGCGGCGAGGTCGTCGGCATGGCGGGCCTGCTCGGGGCCGGGCGGACCGAGTTCGCCATGAGCCTGTTCGGCGGCGCCTACGGTACGCGCGTCGCCGGCGAGGCGCGCTTGCGGGGCCAGCCCGCGGACCTCGGGAGCGTCGAGAAGGCGATCGCGGCCGGCCTCGCCTACGCCACCGAGGACCGCAAGGGCTACGGCCTCGTGCTCCACGAGGACATCCGCACCAACGTCTCGCTGGCGAACCTCCCCGGCGTCTCGGCGAAGGGCGTGATCGACGAGGACCGCGAGCGGGCGGTAGCCGAGCGCTACCGCGAGCGCCTGCGCATCCGCTCCTCGGGCATCGGCCAGGCCACGGTGAACCTGTCGGGCGGCAACCAGCAGAAGGTCGTGCTGAGCAAGTGGCTCTTCGCCGACCCGGACGTGCTGATCCTCGACGAGCCGACCCGCGGCATCGATGTCGGCGCCAAGTACGAGATCTACGCGATCATCAACGACCTCGCCGCCCAGGGGAAGGGCGTGCTGATCATCTCCTCGGAGATGCCCGAGCTGCTCGGGATGTGCGACCGCATCCTCGTCATGAACCGGGGTCGCATCGTCGGCGAACTTCCCGCGGCGGAGGCCTCGCAGGAGGCGATCATGCGGGCCATCGTCACCTCGGGAGGACATTGACGACAATGAGCGACACCGCCACTCCCCTCCAGGCGCCGCGTCCGTCGACGGTCGCCGGCTTCAACGCGAAAGCCTTCTCCGGGTCCCTGCGCGACTACGGCATGATCCTGTGCCTCGTCGGCATCGTGCTCTTCTTTCAGTTCTTCACCGACGGGGCGCTGCTGCGCCCGCTCAACCTCACCAACCTGGTGCTGCAGAACAGCTACATCGTGGTGATGGCGCTGGGCATGCTCCTGGTGATCGTGGCCGGGCATATCGACCTGTCTGTCGGCTCGACCGCGGGCTTCATCGGCGCGCTCGCCGCGGTGCTGATGGTGCAGATGGGCCTGCATCCGCTGCTCGCGACGGTCCTGTGCCTCGTCGCCGGCGGGGTCATCGGCGCGGCGCAGGGGTGGTGGGTCGCGTACCTCCGCATCCCGTCCTTCATCGTCACCCTCGCCGGGATGCTGGTGTTCAAGGGCCTGACCCTGGCGCTGCTCGCCGGCCAGTCGGTCGGGCCGTTCCCGTCCGACTTCCAGAAGCTCAGCTCCGGCTTCATCCCGGACATCGTCACCGGCGGCTCGTTGCGGATCACCTCGGTCCTCGTCGGCGTCGCGCTCGCAGCGATCCTCGTCGGCTCGAACCTGCGCCGGCGCCTCGGCCAGCAGCGCCAGGGCTTCACCCCGGAGCCGATGGGCGCCTTCGCCCTCAAGAATGCGCTGGTCGCGGCCGTCATCGTCGCCTTCAGCACCTGGCTCGCCACCTATCGCGGCCTGCCGAACGTGCTGATCGTGATGTTCGCGCTGATCCTGCTCTACCGCTTCGTGACGAGCCGCACGGTGATCGGGCGCCGGGTCTATGCCCTCGGCGGCAACGAGAAGGCGGCCAAGCTGTCGGGCATCAACACCGAGCGCCTGACCTTCCTCACCTTCGTCAACATGGGCGTGCTCGCCGCGCTCGCCGGCCTGATCTTCGCCGCGCGGCTCAACACCGCGACCCCGAAGGCGGGTTTGGGCTTCGAGCTCGACGTGATCGCCGCCTGCTTCATCGGCGGCGCCTCGGCGTCCGGCGGCGTCGGCAAGGTGACGGGCGCTGTGGTCGGCGCGCTGATCATGGGCGTGATGAACAACGGCATGTCGATCCTCGGCATCGGCATCGACTACCAGCAGGTCATCAAGGGGCTGGTGCTGCTCGGCGCGGTGAGCATCGATCAGTATTATCGCAAGCGGTAAGGAGTACGTCCGTCCGCTGGCACCACCGGCCGTTCCATCCTCGATGTCGTCCCGGGGCTCGCCGAAGGCGAGAACCCGGGATCCATAGCCGCTGACGATGCAGGACGAACCGGACCGCGATCCGCTGTTTCAGGACACGCCGGCGGTTATCGATCCCGGGTTCCGCTTTCGCGGCCCCGGGATGACGATGGAGGGTGGGAGCGCCGTCGGGAGAGGCGGCGGCTCGCGCCCGTCATCCTTCGACCGCGCGAACCGTCCCACCCGCCCGGCGTTGCCCCCGGCGATAAACTCTCCGGGAGCATCCCATGACCGATCCCAAGACCCAGCCGCCGGGCGTCGACGAGGACGCGATCAGCCGGCCGCGCTTGACCCCGCAGGGGCGCGACGCGCCGGAGCCAGGGGGCGAGGATGCGACCGATCCGGCCGGCGGCGCCAAGCAGGGGCAGGGCGACAAGGCGGAAGGGTAGCGCGGACCCCGTTGACGACCGCCGGTGAAGGCGCCCTAACAGCGGCCGGACACGCGAGAAGCCGCATCAAGGAGCCCCGTCATGAGCCGCCTCGTCTACGTGCTGAACGGCCCGAACCTGAACCTGCTCGGCAAGCGCCAGCCGCACATCTACGGCAGCGAGACGCTGGCCGACGTCGAGGCCTCCTGCCGGACGCTCGCCGGCGAGCTGGGCCTGGAAATCCGCTTCCACCAGTCGAACCGCGAATACGAGATCATCGACTGGATCCACGAGGCGCGCGAGACAGCCGGCGGGATCGTCATCAACCCGGCGGCCTTCACCCATACCTCGGTGGCGATCCTCGACGCGCTCAACACCTTCGAGGCGCCGGTGATCGAGGTGCACATCTCGAACGTCCACAAGCGCGAGGCGTTTCGCCACCACTCCTACGTCTCGCTGCGCGCCGACGGCGTGATCGCGGGGCTCGGCACGCAGGGCTACGGGCTGGCCTTGCGCCGTCTCGCGCACCTGATCGACGCGAAGGGGTGACGCCGGCGCGTCCGTTCGAAGCATGACGAGGGTTCCCGCCGACGGGCGGGAACCCGCGCGCCGGTCGGCCCGAACGTGGTGCCGGCGCGATCACCGCCGATATGTGAGCACGGAGAGTTTCGTGCTTCGTTTTTCGCTGGACGTCGTCCTATGATCCTGCGGCCCTGTTGAGAAGGACCATGGTCCCATGACGGAGGGAGAGCGCTTCGTCGGTTCCCTGCTGGCGAAGACCGACTTTCACGACAGCAGCAAGCGACGGTCCTACGTCTTCACCCGAGCTGTCGCCACGCGTCTGGTCGACAACCCAACGCTGATCCGGAACGGGCAGGCCTACCTCGAGCGTCACATGCGCGGCGATCCGAGGCAGTCCCGCTACTACGCGATGTGGACCGATCTCCTCCGGCAGGACGTGACGGTGATCGCGCGCCGCCTGCTGGAGGATTCGCCGGAGGGTGATCTCCTTCGCGACACCCAGCCGGTCTTCGTCGTCCTGTCGCCGAGCGAACGGGCAGGCGGGAACTCGGATCGCCCCCGTCCGACCGCTGGCGAGATGCCGGGTGTCCTGTCCGCACCATGATGCGACGGAGCAAGATCGATCATCTGCTGCGCGCAGCCGCGAGCGTCACCGGCCACCGGACCTTCGTGCTGGTGGGATCCACGGTGGTCCTCGTGCGCTGCAGGAACATCCCGGCGGACATGCTGCTGACGCCCGAGATCGACCTGTCCGTGCCGGACATTCCCGACCAAGAGGATGTCTCGGACAGGATAGAAGGCGGCATCGGCCAGGGGTCACCGTTCCACAACCTCGACGAGTTGCTGCGACGCCTGTCCTTCCTTGCCGCGACCTGCGGGATCGACGTCGATCGATGATCTGACGCGGCGTGCCAACGGGTGGACCGGAGGCGGTCGCCCGCCTCCGGTCCTCTCGACCGTCCTGCTGCTGGGGGGAACTCAGTCGGTCGAGAACCGGTAGTTCAGGCCGGCGCGCACCACGCCGAAATCCGCCTTGGGCTTGCCGAGGCCGTAATAGGCGTTGGTGGCGGTGTCGTAGACGAGGCCGCCGCTGCCGCCGTTGCGATCGAGGCTGACGTAGAGCGCCTCGATCCGGGCGCTCAGGCGCTCGGTGATCGCGTATTCGACGCCGCCGCCGGCGGTCCAGCCGGTGCGGAACGTGTCGGGCAAGGTGCCGGTGTAGTAGGAAGCGTTCGCCGGATTGCTGCCGCCGCCATAGGCGAAGCCGCCGGTGCCGTAGACCAGGAACCGGTCGAAGGCGTAGCCGATCCGGCCGCGCACCGTGCCGAACCAGTCGAGGCTCGGGCCGACGTCGTAGAACGTCGTGCTGCCGACGAGCCCGCTGCGGGCCCGCCCGAAGGTGGTGCCCTGGATGTCGGCCTCGACGCCGAGCACGAAGCCGGCGCCCGGCGTGAACTGGTAATTGTAGCCGATCTGGCCGCCGCCGACGAAGGCGGCGTCGCGGCTGCCCGGGGTCACGGTGCCGTAGGTGGCGTCCGTGAAGGCGCCGCCGCCGCCGCCGAAGCCGGCGCCGGCATTCACGCCGGCGTAGAAGCCGGTCCAGGTGAAGACCGGGACGGGGGTGAAGGCCGGCGGCGGGGCGACGCGGCGCGGCAGGTCGGCGGCGGAGGCCGGCGACGCCGCCGTGAGGGCAGCCGTCAGGGCGAGCGCGCCGGCGAGGCCGAGCGCTTCGGTCGATCTGATCATCGGGAAAAGCCGTGTGTGGGTCTTCGGGGAGAAGCCGGGGCGGTCGATCGTCCTGGCTTTCGTCGTTGGCCGGCGTCGAGCCGGCGCGTCCGAACCGGGGTCAGAGGTTCTGGACGATGCAGATCGCCTGGAGGGCGACCAACAGGATCGCGCCGCCGATCACGAGGCAGAGGGCGGTGACGATCAGGGCCTCGCCGCCGTCGGACGGCTCGCGCCGGGAGCGGAGGGCGGGGCGGTCCCCGTCGATCTCCGGGGCCGGGAAGGCCCGGCCGAGGGGGGCGGGTTGGGGGCGGTCGCCGCGCAGGGCCTCGAGCATGGGACGAACTCCTGGGTCAGCGGGCCGAAGAAACGATCGGGGATGGGACGATCGGGGCGGGGTGGACGAGGTCGGCCAGGGTCGCCGCCGCCACCGGCATCCCCAACCCGGCGATCACCGCGAGGCTGCGCACCAGCATCGCCACGGGCAGGCGCGACGGCTGCCGGCGGTGCGGCGCGGACCGGAGCTGCAGCGGCTCGGCGGAGGTGCAGAGGAGGGGGATCGGGCGGGCCATCGGGGGTTCCTGTGGCGGAAGACGGCGTGGGAAATCTGACCACGTCCCGATGTTTATGTGGGCAAAATTCCCACGTCAATCGGAAAACGCGGTGAGGCGCGCTTTCGTGGGATTGTGTCCCACGCCGCCTCCGCTACAACGATCGTGATGTCAGAGCCGAACCCGAGATTGCCGCCCGACGCGGGCGCGCTGCAGGCCCCGCTCGCCCGGCTGCTGCGCCCGCTGGTGCGCCTGTTCGTGCGCAGCGGGATCACCTTCCCGGCGCTGACCGACCTTCTGCGCGAGCTCTACGTGAACGTCGCCGAGTACGACTTCGCCCTGCCCGGCAAGGACCAGACCGACAGCCGGGTGAGCCTGCTCACCGGCATCCACCGCAAGGAGGTGCGGCGCCTGCGCGGCGCCGGGGCGCCGGTGAGCGCGGTACCGGC